>NZ_MUMF01000568.1 GCF_002155905.1 Streptomyces tricolor
GGCGAGGAGGCCGGCGACCGTGCGGTAGGTGGCGGCGACGGCGGTCCGTTCGGGGACGCCCGCGCGCAGTGGCCAGGACAGCAGGGCGAGGACGAGGACCAGGAGGCCGCCGCCGGTCATCAGGGCCGGGGCCAGCCACCAGGGGGAGGGCAGCGGGAGGCCCGCGCCGACCACGCAGTTCAGCAGGAGCAGCAGGCCGGNNAGGGCGACGCCGGTGACGGCGGCCACCGCGTACCAGCCGTGGCCGTACACCAGGGTGCCCAGGGTCACGCCGACCGCGCCGAAGAGCTGGGGGACGGCGATGTTGAGGATGCGCATCCGGTAGGCGTCGGCGGTGTCGCCGATGACGCCGGACAGGGCGCCCATGGAGGCGAGGGCGCCGTAGGCGGGGCGGCCGGCGGCGAGGCCGATCGCGAGGGGCAGGGCCAGGGCGACGGCGGCGCGGGCGGCGGCGGCCCAGTTGACGGGCGCCTGCTGGGGTGTGAGGTTCCGGACCAGCCAGTCGGGAGGGGTGAGGCCGATGGGGAACTCTCGTGACATGCGCCCATTATGGGTTGTTCGGTCGATTTCGGTTCTGGCCCGCCGCGGTGCCGCAACAGCCCGCTCACTCCCGCCGGGGCGCCGCTCGCTCCCGCCGGGGCGCGAGTTCACGTGCGTCGGTGCAGCGTGAGGTCCACGACGAGGGCGCGGTGGTCGGTGCCGGTCAGGCGCAGGAAGCGGGCGTCGGTCGCGGTGAAGTCCCGGGAGACCAGCACGTGGTCGATCTGGGTGCCGATGACGGAGGCGGTGCGCGAGGGCCAGCTCGGGGTGCGGTCGTGGCCGGCGAGGCGGGCCGCGTCGCTCAGGCCGGCGTCCAGGATGTGCCGGAACGCCGCGTGGTCCTGGGAGGCGTTGAAGTCGCCGGCGAGGATCGTGGGGGTCCGGGTGCCGGCGGCGGCGAAGGCGCGCAGCCGGCCGAGTTCGCGGCGCCACAGGCCGATCCGGTCCGGCAGCGGGGGCATGGGGTGGGCGAGCTGGAGGCGTACGGCGTGGCCGCGCACGTCGGCGACGGCGCCGGGCATGCCCATCGTGCCGGGGACGCCCGGGGCGGGGGACAGGGGGAAGCGGCTGAGGACGAGCGAGCCCCTGGAGCCGTCCTGCTCGACGGCCCGGCGGTGCGGGTAGGCGGTCCCGACGGCGCGGTCCAGGGTGGCCCGGCAGCGGGACTCGCACTCCTGCACGAAGACGACGTCGGGGCGCCGGTCGCGCAGGACCGGGACGAGGGCGGGGGTGCCGCGGCCGAACTCGACGTTGGCGGTGAGCACGCGGAGCCCGGCGAGCGGCGGTCCGTCGGGTTCGTCGGCCCGGCCGTACGGCTCCAGGTACCAGGCGAGCAGGCCGAGCACGGCGACGGCCCACACCAGGCCCGGCCACCAGCGGGTGAGCAGTGCGCACAGCAGGGCGAGGCCGGCGGGTGCGAGCAGCCAGGGCAGGAAGGCGAGGAGCTGGGGTACGGGGGTGATGGCGTCGGTGTCGGCGACCCGGCAGCCGACGACCACGCTCACCCCGGCGAGCAGCAGTCCGGCGCACCAGGCGCCGGGGCCGCGTCCGGGGTGCTGGGTCACGCGAGCGAGCCTACGATCCGCCCGCCCGGCCGCGCCAGGAGTGCGCCCGGCACCCGCCGGAGGCAGCGCGCGAGCGGAGGGCTCGCAGCAGGCTGCGAGCCCTCCGCCGGGGCGGGTGCGCGGGGTCAGCGCTTGGTGGTGCTGTTGAACAGCGAGCGCGACCAGAGGTAGCCGACCAGGGCGATGCCGGCGCACCAGGCGAGCGAGATCCAGCCGTTGTCGCCGATCTCGGTGCCGGAGAGCAGGCCGCGCAGCGTCTCGGTCATCGGCGTGAAGGGCTGGTTCTCGGCGAACCAGCGCAGGCCCGGGGACATCGAGTCGGCCGGTACGAACGCGGAGCCGAGGAACGGCAGGAACTGGACCAGCAGGGGCTTGTTGCTGGCGGACTCGACGGTCTTGGAGATCAGACCGAGGGCCGCCGACAGCCAGGTCACGGCGAAGGCGATGGCGGTGAGGAGGCCGGCCGCGGCCAGCCACTCCAGCGGGGTCGCCGAGGACCGGAAGCCGACGGCGAGCGCGACGCCCACGACCACGACCATGCACACCATCGTCTGGATGACGCTGCCGACGACATGCCCCGTCATGAACGACGAGCGGGTGATGTTCATGGTGCGGAAGCGGTTGATGATGCCCTCGGTCATGTCGGAGCAGACCGCGATCGAGGTCGACATCGAACCGGCGGCCACCCCCATGACGATGATGCCGGGCGTCAGGTACTCCAGGTAGGCGTCCCGGCCGCCGCCGATGCCGGCGCCGATCGAGTCGCCGAAGGCGTACACGAACAGCAGCAGCATCATGATCGGCATGAGGGCGCTGCCGAACCCCACGGACGGGTAGCGGATCGCGTGCTTCAGGTTGCGCCGCAGCATCGTCATCGAGTCGTGCACGGCGTAGGTGAGGGCGCTCATCGCGAGGTCTCCTTCATGCGGAGCGGGGTGGCGGCGGTGCCGTTGCCGGTCAGGGCGAGGAACACGTCGTCCAGGTCGGGGGTGTGCACGGAGAGGTCGGCGGCCCGGATGCCGGCGGCGTCGAGCCGGTCGAGCAGGCCGCGCAGCGCGTCGAGCCCGCCGTCGCCGGCCACGCGCAGGGCGAGGTCGTCCGCGTCCCGGGCGGCGCCGGGGAAGACGGCCGCCGCGCGCTCGTACGCGGCGGGGTCGGTGAACCGCAGCCGCACATGGCTGCCGGGGATCCGTGCCTTGAGTTCGTCGGCGGTGCCCTCGGCGACGATCCGGCCGCCGTCGAGCACGGCGATCCGGTCGGCCAACTGGTCGGCCTCCTCCAGGTACTGGGTGGTGAGGAAGACGGTGGTGCCGCCCGCGACCAGCGCGCGCACCATCTCCCACATGGTGCGGCGGCTGCGCGGGTCGAGGCCGGTCGTCGGCTCGTCCAGGAAGATCACCTGGGGATCGCCGACCAGCGTCATGGCGATGTCGAGCCGGCGCCGCATCCCGCCGGAGAAGGTCGCGGCCCGCTTGTGCGCGACGTCCGCGATGTCGAACCGCTCCAGCAACTCCCCGGCACGGGCCTTGCCCTCGCGCTTGCCCAGCCGCAGCAGGTCGGCCATCAGGAGCAGGTTCTCCTCGGCGGTGAGCAGGTCGTCCAGCGCGGCG
>NZ_MUMF01000569.1 GCF_002155905.1 Streptomyces tricolor
CCGCCCGGCCTCCAGCGTGGAGATGTAGGCGGGCGTGTACGCGGGCCCCGCCAGCTGCCGCTGCGTCAGACCCCTTTCCGCCCGCAGCCGCTGCACCCGCCGCCCGATGACCTCCGGCTCGTCCCGCTCCCGCATGCCCCCGCTCCCCCCAACTCCCCTGGCGCCCTTGCCGTTGGGCGACGGCAGCCCATAGGTTAAACGGTGAATTAAGCATGCTTAACGCGCCGTTGTCGTGTTGCGAGGTCGCCGTGCCCGGACGTACATCCGCACCTTACGCACGCCCCACCGCCCGGAGGGCCGTCACGGCCGCGGTGATCGCCGCCGCGGCTCTCCTCCTGGCGGCGAACGCCGGCCCGGCGAGGGCGGCGGACCTGGAGAGAGCACACGAAGGCAGCCCACGCGCGGGGGTCCACGGCGAGATGTGCCGAGTCGGGCTGCTCTGAGTCACGGACGGCGACGAGGACGGTCGGGCCGGCGACCTCCGGAGAGGCCCTGGGGCCGAGTTCGCGGATGTCGGCCATGACGTGAGGCACCCCCTGCGATCGGTCTGTAGCAGAACGTAATCGCCCCGCTCTCCCGGCGTGCCGGAAATCACGAAACCTGGTGGCGGCACTGTCCGTGCCATGACCTACTCTTTGCACACTCGCCACGCGCGGCGCACACGGCTCATGCACAGGGGGCTCACGGATCGCCGTGTCCGCGCGGGCACCCATTCTCTTTTCATTCGTTCCGGGGGGTTCGAATCAGCGTGCGCAAGCGCTCTCTCACGGCTGCCACCACCCTGGCGGTCCTCTTCAGCTCGGCGGCCCTCGCCGCCACTCCGGCCGTCGCCGACTCCACCCAGCTCCTGCCGGTGCGGCAGACCGGCGACATCGTCGTGGACGCCGTCCACCAGCAGGTCTTCATCAGCGACCCGCTGAACGGCAAGATCGTGGTCACCGACTACGCCGGCAAGGTCGTCAAGCAGCTCACCGCCAACCTGTCCGGCGTCGAGGGTCTGGAGCTGTCCGCCGACTCCGGCACGCTCTACGCGGCCGTGCAGGATCTCGACGCCATCGCCGTCATCGACACCGCGACCGACACCGAGACCGGCCGGTACGAGGTCGGCGACAAGCCCCGCAGCGTGGCCCTCGCGGGCGGCAAGCTGTGGTTCGGCTACGGCGGCTCGGCCGAGGGCAACCTCGGCTCCGTCGACCTGGCGGCCGAGGACCACAAGGTCACGCTCGACCAGGACGGCAACAGCTGGTACGCGGCCCCGCTGCTGGACGCCGCGCCCGGCTCCAACACGCTCGTCGCGGGCGCGCCCTCGCAGAGCCCGGCCGTACTGGCCTCGTACGACGTCTCGTCGGGCACCCCCGCGCAGATGGCCACGACCCGGGAGGCGGGCAGCAACCTCGGCGACTTCCAGGTCACTCCCGACGGCCAGAACGTCGTGGTGGCCAGCGGTGCGCCGTACTACCAGCAGGTGTTCCGCACCTCCGACCTCAACGAGGCCGGCAAGTACGTCACGGACGCCTACCCGAACTCCGTGGCGATCGCCGCCGACGGCACGCTCGCGGCCGGCATCTCCGGCTCCTACGAGCCGGACGTCTACATCTTCAAGCCCGGCTCCGGCGAGGCGGTCCGCACCTACGACTTCCCGAACACCGGCACCACCAGCGGCTCCGACCTGCTGGCCCGGGGCGGACTGGCCTGGGACCCGAACGGCTCCCGGCTGTTCGCGGTGACCAGCAACAGCGAGGGCGCCTACTCGCTGCGCGTCCTCGACGCGCCCACCAAGGCGGCGAGCACGGTCACCGTGGACGCCCCGGCCACCGCACCCCGCGCCAAGCAGCTCACCGTCAAGGGCAAGGTCGCCTCCAAGGTGGCCGTCCCGGCCGGCACCAGGCTGACCGTGACCCGCACCGACCTGGAGTCCCCGAAGGGCAAGGCCCTGGCGGCGGCGGTCACCAAGGCCGACGGCACGTTCTCCTTCACCGACACCCCGCCGGCCGGCGGCAAGGTGAAGTACACGGTGGCCTACGCCGGTGACGCCGACCACGCGGCGGACTCCGGCTCGGACACGGTGGAGGTCTCGCGCGCCAAGCCGACGCTGACCGTCAACAACAACGGCAAGGTGTACGCGTACGGCAAGGACGTCACGTTCACCGCGCACCTCGGCAAGACGTACACCAACCGCACGGTGGAGATCTGGGCCGACCCGTTCGGCGGCGACAAGCCGAACAAGCTGGTGAAGTCCGGCAAGGTCAACTCCGACGGCAACCTGTCGGTCACCCTGGACCTGAAGCGGGACACCAAGGTCACCGCGAAGTTCAAGGGCGACTCCCGCTACCAGCCGGCGTCCGCCGCGAGCACAGTCGGCGCCAAGGTCAGCGTGTCCACGTCGGTCAGCAACCACTACAAGACGAAGTACACGTGGAACCACACGTACTACTTCTTCCACAAGACCAAGAACCCGCTGATCACGACCAAGATGTCGTACTACCCGGGCCGGGCGCAGAAGTTCCAGTTCGAGGTGTACTACCAGGGCCGCTGGTACCCGGGCGACCCCGCGTACTTCAAGCTGGGCTCCGACGGCGTCTCCAAGGTCAACATCACCGGCGACCACGGCCAGGACGTCGGCTGGCGGTTCCGGGTCCGCTCGTCGTACATCAACAGCGCGTCCGGTGACACCGTGAACTCCACGACGCACGGCGCCTGGAAGTACTTCACCTTCACCCAGTAAGCGCTAGGGGGTGCCCTGCAACTGGCGCAGCTGCCGCTGGACGTTCTCCAGCGCGCCGCGCCGGCGGCCGGGCACCCTGAGCCGCAACTCAGCGAGCGCGGGCCCGAGTTCACGGGCCCGCGCCGTGTCCTTGATGCGGGTCCACTGGTGGTGGGCCCGGTCCACGGCCGTCTCCACGGCGGGCGCGTCCACCGCCTGCCCCGCGGCCAGCCGCGCCTCGGCCACCGCCAGCCAGGCCCGGCAGCTGCGCACCGCGTCCCCCGCGAACATCGCCAGATCGGCCCGGACCTCGCTCCAGTGCCACGCCTGCTCGGACGCCGGCCCGTACACCCCCACGGCCTCCGCCTCGTACCGGGCGGCCAGCCCGTCGGCCTCCCCGTGCCGCCCCGCCCGCACGGCGGCGGCGATGGCGGCG
>NZ_MUMF01000570.1 GCF_002155905.1 Streptomyces tricolor
CCGCTGGTGAGGGGGCCGAGGAGGCCGGTGACGGTGAGGTCGAAGGCGACGGGTGAGTGCACCAGTGCCCGGCCTGTCATGGTGGGGTAGGTGTGCCGGGCCCAGGCGAGGTAGTGGTTGAGGGAGTGGTGTTCGACCACGACGCCCTTGGGGCGGCCGGTGGAGCCTGAGGTGTAGATGACGTAGGCGGGGTGGGCGGGGCGCAGGGCGGTGACGCGGTCGCTGTCCGTGGGGTCGTGGTCCGGGTGTGCCGCGAGGGCGGTGGCTGTTTCGTGGTGGTCCAGGAGCAGGTGGGTGGGGCCCTGGCCGGTGGGCAGGGTGGCGGCGGTGGTGTGGTCGGTGAGGAGGCAGGCGGGTGTGGAGTTGCCGAGCATGTAGGTGATGCGGTCGGCGGGGTAGTCGGGGTCGAGGGGGAGGTAGGCGGCGCCGGTCTTGAGGACGGCGAGGACGGCGACGACGAGGTTCACCGAGCGGGGCAGGGCGAGGGCGACGTACTGCTCGGGTCCGATGCCCCGGCCGATCAGGTGGTGGGCGAGCCGGTTGGCGCGGGTGTTGAGTTCCGCGTAGGTCAGGGTGGCGTCGTCGTGCTGTACGGCGATGGCTTGCGGGGTGCGGGCGGCCTGGGCCTGGAACAGCTCGGGCAGCGTGGTGTCGGGCACGGCGCGCGCGGTGTCGTTCCACCGCGTGAGTATCCGGTCGCGCTCGTCGGGGGAGAGCACGTCGAGGGTGCTCAGCGGCCGGGACGGGTCGGTGGTCACCGAACGCAGCAGCCGTTCCAGCCGGTCCGCGACCGCGACGGCGGTCTCCCGGTCGAAGAGGTCCGTCGCGAACTCGACGGAACCCCGGACACCCGCGGGCCGGCCCTGTTCCGTCGTGCGCTCCTCGACGTCGAAGGCCAGGTCGAACTTGGCCGAGTCCGCCCGGAGAACGTGCGGTTCCACGACCAGACCCGGCAGCTCCACCTGCGGCTCGTCGTTCTGGAAGGTGAGCATCACCTGGTACAGCGGGTGGTGCGACAGCGACCGCGACGGGTTGACGATCTCCACCAGCCGCTCGAACGGGACGTCTTGGTGCGCGTACGCGCCGAGGTTCGACTCCCGCACCCGGGCCAGGAGTTCGGTGAAGGAGGGGTCGCCGGAGGTGTCGGTGCGCAGGACGAGGGTGTTGATGAAGAAGCCGACGAGGTCGTCCAGCGCGTCGTCGGTGCGGCCGGCGACGGCCGTGCCGATGGGGATGTCGGTGCCTGCGCCGAGCCGGGTGAGCATCGCCGCGATGGCGGACTGCACCACCATGAAGACGGTCGACTGGTGCTCCCGGGCGAGCCGGACGATCCCCTCGTGCAGCTCGGCGTCCCAGACGAACGGGATCGTCTCGCCGCGGTGGCTGGCCTCGGCCGGACGCGGCCGGTCCGTCGGCAGCTCCAGCTGCTCCGGCAGCCCCGCCAGCGCGGTGCGCCAGTAGTCGATCTGACGGGCGATCACACTGCCGGGATCCGACTCGTCCCCGAGGATGTCACGCTGCCACAGGGCGTAGTCGGCGTACTGCACCGGCAGCGGCTCCCACTCCGGGGCCCCGCCCGCACGGCGGGCCGTGTACGCCGCCGACAGGTCGGCGACCAGCGGCGCCAGTGAACCGCCGTCGCTCACGATGTGGTGGGTGAGCAGCAGGAGGACGTGCTCCTCCTGGCCCGTGGCGAAGATCCACGCCCGCAGCGGCAGGTCCCGGGTCAGGTCGAAGGTGTGGTGGGTGGCCTCGGTGACGGCCCCCTCCACCTGGTCGGCGGCCACGGCCCGGACCTCGACGGCCGGGCGGGCGGCCTCGCCCTCCAGGATCCGCTGGTACGGCGTGCCGCCGCTCCGCGGGAAGACGGTGCGCAGGCTCTCGTGCCGCGCGACCAGGTCCTCGATCGCCGCCCGCAGCGCCGGCACGTCCAGCTCACCGGAGAGCCGCAGCGCCAACGGCACGTTGTAGGTGGCGCTGGGGCCCTCCAACTGGTGCAGGAACCACAGGCGCTGCTGGGCCGGGGAGAGGGGGACGAGGTCCGGGCGCGGCGCGGGTGCCAGCGGAGCGTGTCCGCCGGCCTCCGCACCGAGACGAGGGGCGAGCCCGGCGACGGTGGGCGCCTCGAAGAGGTCGCGGACGGTGAGGTGGGTGCCGAGGGTGGTGCGGATGCGGCTGACGAGGCGGGTGGCGAGGAGGGAGTGCCCGCCGAGCTCGAAGAAGTCGTCGTCGATGGTGAGGCGGTCGATGCCCAGGGTGTCCGCGAAGATTCCGCAGAGGATCTCCTCCTGGACGGTGCGCGGGGCCCGACCGCCGGCGGCCGGTGTGCGCTCGGGTGCGGGCAGCGCGGCGGTGTCGAGCTTGCCGTTGGGCGTGAGGGGCAGGGTGTCCAGGGTGACGTAGGCCGCGGGCAGCATGTAGTCGGGCAGAGACGCGGCCGCCTCCAGGTGGGCACCGGCGGTGTCGGCGGTGGCCGGGGTGAGGTAGGCGGTGATGCGCCGGTCCCCGGGCTGGTCCTCACGGACGGTCACCACGGCGTGCGCGACCGAGTCGTGCCCGGCGAGCGTCTGCTCGATCTCGGCGAGTTCGATGCGGTAGCCGCGGACCTTGACCTGGTGGTCGGTGCGGCCGAGGTAGTCGAGGGTGCCGTCGGCGCGCCACTTCACCAGGTCGCCGGTGCGGTACATGCGCCGGCCGGGTGTGAAGGGGTCGGCGATGTAGCGGGTGGCGGTGAGGTCGGGGCGGTGGTGGTAGCCGCGGGTGACGAAGTCACCGCCGATGTACAGCTCGCCGGCCACGTTCGGCGGCACCGGACGAAGGTACGCGTCCAGCACGTACACCTGGGTGTTCCACACCGGCCGGCCGATGCTGACGGCCCCCGCGGGCAGGGCCCGGCCCGGCTCGACGGTGTGGAACACGCAGCCGACGGTGGCCTCCGTCGGCCCGTACTCGTTGATCACCGTCGCACCCGGGTGCGCCTCCCGCCAGGTGGCGAGGTTCTCGGCGGTCAGTGACTCACCACCGAGGACCAGGTCCCCGCTCGGCGAGAACGCCGGGTCGAGCTGCGCGAGCAGCGCGAGGTGGGAGGGGGTGGCCTTGACGAAGGTGGGCTGGTCGGTGGGCGGTGCGGTGTGGTCGTTGAGGTCGATGAGGTGGGCGGTGCCGCCGCTGGTGAGGGGGCCGAGCAGGCCGGTCACGGTGAGGTCGAAGGCGACCGGCGAGTGCACCAGCGTCCGCCCCGTGAGTCCGGGGTAGGTGTGCCGGGCCCAGGCGAGGTAGTGGTTGAGGGAGTGGTGTTCGACCACGACGCCCTTGGGGCGGCCGGTGGAGCCCGAGGTGTAGATGACGTAGGCGGGGTGGGCGGGGCGCAGGGCGGTGATGCGGTCGCTGTCCGTGGGGTCGTGGTCGGCGTCGGTGTGCGCGGTCCCGGTGTCGCTCTCGTCGTCCAGGAGCAGGTGCGGCAGGGCGGGGGTGTCGGGCAGTCGTTGTGCGGTGGTGTGGTCGGTGAGGAGGCAGGCGGGTGTGGAGTTGCCGAGCATGTAGGTGATGCGGTCGGCGGGGTAGTCGGGGTCGAGGGGGAGGTAGGCGGCGCCGGCTTTGAGGACGGCGAGGACGGCGACGACGAGGTTCACCGAGCGGGGCAGGGCGAGGGCGACGTACTG
>NZ_MUMF01000571.1 GCF_002155905.1 Streptomyces tricolor
CCGCACACCCCGGACGGCGCCGCCTCGCAGCGCGGCACCTCGCAGGCCGGCACCCCGGCCGACGACGACACCACCCTTCCCGTCCCCCAGCCGTGCATCCTGTGCGGTGCCCCCGCCACCCACCATGTCGAGGGCTACCCCCAGCACCTCGACATGCTGGGTGGCGGGGGCACCGCACAGGATGCACGGCTGGGGGACGGGAAGGGTGGTGTCGTCGTCGGCCGGGGTGCCGGCCTGCGAGGTGCCGCGCTGCGAGGCGGAGCCGTCCGGGGTGTGCGGCGGTGCCCCCTCGGTGAGGGTGTGCAGCTTTTCCTGGGCGCCGTTGAGGAAGTAGGCGTACTTCTCGCGGATCTCGCCGCTGGGATCGCGGCCGGTCTCCCAGCCGGCGACCGTGGAGGGGCTGACCCCGAGGGCCTTGGCCACCTGGGTGCGGGACAGGTCCAGCGCCTCGCGCAGGGCCCGGCGCTGCGCGGTGGGGGGCAGTTCGGCCTGGCGGCGGGCGTCGGCCAGGAGTGCGTCGATCGCGGTGTAGTCGGTCACTGTGCTGTTCCCTGGGCGGCCGTGCGGGTGGTGCCGGCGTGGTGCGGGGCGGTGCGTGAGCGGTGCCGGCGCTTCGGGGCCAGGGCGTCGCATGCGCGGGCGGGGCCGGCGAGCAGTTCCAGGACGTCGATGCCGTAGTGCGCGGCGAGGGCTTCGCAGTCGTCCAGACTCCATGCCGCGTGGCCGGACTGGCGGCGGCTGATCTGGGTCTGGCTGACGCCCAGCGCGGCGGCGAGGTCCGTCTGGGACTCCCCGGTGAGCCGCATGAGCGCGGCGGCGGTGGCTCGTACGCGCTCGGCCAGGGTGCTCTCCATGGAGGCAGCCTACCGCCCTCTATGCGGATTACGCATAGAGGGCGCGGGAGGGTGCGGGCGGCTCGGCCCGGGGTCGTCAGCGGTCCGCCGGCAGGACCTGGACGGTGTCCCCGACGGCGCGTTCGCCGGCGGCGTCGGACGGCTGGTTGACCAGCGTGCCGTTGACGGCCATCGCGGTGGAGCCGCCGCCGTCGAGGTTCATCGCCTGCACGGCGCCGAGCGACTTCATGAAGGCTGCGGCCTCGTAGAGGGTGAATCCTTCGCTGCCGCCCTTCAGCCGGCCGTCCACCGTCGCGAGGATCAGCCGGCCCCGCCGGTCGATGCCCGCCAGGGTGCGCGGCTGGCGGACGTTGGCCCAGGCGTATCCGAAGGAGGTGTAGGCGGGGTCGACCACGCCTTCGGCGGCGGCGTCGATGTCGATGCGGCCGTCCCGGACCAGCGTGGGGGCCGCGCTGACGAGGGAGTCGTCGGCGTCGAGCACGACGCGCCGGCCCGCGGTGGTGCGGACGGTTTCGCCGACCTTGACGCGGCCGTACGGCTCGACGTGCGCCGTCAGCCAGTCGGCCGCCCGGCCGATGCCCTGGAGCACGTACCCGCCGGCGGGGACGCGACCGCCGCGCGCGCCGACGGAGACGACACGCCCGGACGCGTCCAGCACGACCTGCGTGCCGGGACCGGTCGGCAGGTCGGCCTGGAAGGCGTCGGTGAACCGGACCAGGTCGTCGGCCAGCCGGCAGGTGACGTCCTGCCAGGGCAGCTCGCTGGGCGTGCTGCCGGGACGGCCGCAGTCCCGGACCGTGCCGGGCACCCGGTTGACGCCCTGGATGTCGTAGGTGGCCTTGCCGGCGCGGGCGGTGAGGGTGCTCGTGAGGTCCGCGACGCGGATGCGGTGGCCGCCGTCCTCCAGGAGCAGTGCGGAGCGGGAGCCGACCGCCATCGACTCCAGTTCGCCCTCGTAGGCGCCGATCCCGGACATGGTGCCGGGGACGCCGTCGCCGGGTGACAGCACGAAGAAGCCGCCGTTGACGCCGACCAGCGAGTTCAGCTTCCGGGCCACCGCCGAGGTGGTCTCCCGCTGTGCCACGTTGCCGTCGTGGGTGGCCTCGACCGTGCCGTCGAAGGTCTTCGGGTCGATCACCGCGACTTGGACGTTCTGCCGGTCGGCCGGTTCCTGGATGTCGTATCCGGTCCAGGAGACGGCCGGGTGGAACCCGGCCGCGGTGACCGCCGACGCCGCGGTTCTCGCCTCCGCCTGGGTGGCGAAGCGGCCGATGCGGACCCGGTACCCCATCACCCCGTGCGGGGTGTCGGCGTAGCGGGGCCACCGGACGCTCTCCACGCGCGGCCGGAGTCCCGCCTCGGTCAGCTCGCGTGCCGTGTCCTCGGCCCAGCCGCGGGTGGCGACCTCGGCCCAGGTCAGGGGTGCGTCCGGGTCGTTCGTGGTCCACCGGGTGCGGGCCGGGGCCTGCACGGTGACCGTCCAGGCGTGCCGGGTGCCGGGGTGCCGGAGGACACCGGTGCGGACCGTGACGCCGGGCGCGAGGGTCCGTGTCGTCCACTGTTCGGTCGCCGTGGGGCGCTCGAGGTCCGCCTCCGCCGCACCGGGCAGGAAGGCCGGGGCCGTCAGGGCGAGCACGATGGTGGTCGCGAGCCTCGCACGGAGACGGGCGGAGCGCCGTTCCGTACCCGGGATGCGGGTACGACGCATGGACATGCACCTCACGAAGGGTCGGGGGGCGACCGGCCCGGCACACCGTTCAGTCGCCCGGATCACACCTCGGCAACGGTGGTCCACTTCACCGGCCGTGAGTGACGACCGCCGCCTCGCGAGCCAAAGTAATCACAACGGGCGTGTGAACTCGACAGCGCCTGCCGCTACCGGAACCGCAGCGTCTCGGGAAGACGTTCCGGGACGGTGTACGGTACCGCGCCTTCGAGGGCGCCGCTCCCGTAGCCGGTCAGCCGTGCACCCTCGGGGCAGTTGCATACGATCGCCCGGCGGTACGGCGTCGCGTCGGTCGTGCCGCGGGCCGCTGGGGCGTGCGCGGGCGAGGGTGCTCGAAGAGCGCGCCTGCGTACGGGGGTTCACGCGCTGCCTCCTGTTGTGCGCGGGTGCGCACGCACCGGCCTTGGCCAACCACGTGGACCACCAGGGGGATTCACAACGAGTGGCGGGGTCAGCACAGTAGGTGAGCGGATCCTCGGATCTCCTCCCCTGCGGTGGTAGTCGCGCCGTCCCTTCTACCCGTCCGGACGACCGGGCCGCCGCCCGCTGCGAGCACCTGGTCCCCCTCCCCCCATGGACGACCGCGCACGGCGTGCTGTCACCGGCGCCGTGGTCGGCCCGAACACATCGACGTCCTCGACCAGGTGCCCCCGCATGTGCGCACCGCAGGCGGCTGCTGCCTGCTGGGGGCGGTGCCTGGCCCACCCCGTGAAGGCAGGTTCCCGTGCACCTCTCCCCACGACGATCCGCGCGCGTGCTGGCGGCGGCAGTGGCCGCTCTGACCGTGTCGGGCCTCCTGGCCCCCACCGTCCGGGCCGCTCCCGCGGCACCGGAGCCTTCCCGGCCGCCGCACGCGCAGCGGCTCATCGTCGGATACAAGTCCGCCTCGCCCAAGGCGCGATCGGACCAGGCCGTCAAGGACGCCCTCCGGCGGAAGACGGACGGCACCGCCCTCTCCTTCGAGCGGCGCCTGGCCACCGGCGCCGTGCTGCTGAGACTGCGCGAGCAGACCACCGCCGCGTCCCTGAGCGCCGTGACCGACGAGTTGAAGGGCGACCCTGACGTCTCCTACGCCGAGCCCGACAGCGTGCTCCAGGCCGCGGCCGATCCCGACGACCCGGCCTACCGGCTCCAGTGGGACCTGTGGGACGGGACCGCGGGCATGAACGTCCCGCCGGCCTGGAACCGTGCCACCGGCAGAGGAGTGACCGTCGCGGTGATCGACACGGGATACGTCACCCACACCGACCTGGACTCCCAGATCGTGGACGGCTACGACTTCATCGCCGACGCCTCCAACGCCCGGGACGGAGACGGCCGGGACAGCAACTACCACGATCCGGGTACCTGGTCCGCGCCCGGTCAGTGCGCCCCCGATTCGCCCGGCGGCCCCTCGGTCTGGCACGGCACTCACGTCGCCGGCACCGTCGCCGCACAGACCGACAACGGCATCGGTGTCGCCAGTACCGCCCACGACGCACACGTGCAGCCGGTACGCGTCCTCGGAGCCTGCGGCGGCGTGAAGTCCGACACCGCCGAAGCCATCATCTGGGCCGCCGGCGGCTCCGTACCGGGTGTCCCGGACAACGAGACGCCCGCCGAGGTCATCAACCTCAGCCTGGGCGAGAAGGCCCCCTGTTCCGCCACCTACCAGCGGGCCATCGACTCCGCCGTCGGCCACGGCACCACCGTCGTCGTCGCGGCCGGCAACGCCAACGAGAACGCCGCCGCGTACGCCCCGGCGAACTGCGACCACGTCATCACCGTCGCCGCCGGCGACCGCAACGGCCATCGCGCCCGCTACTCCAACTGGGGCCGTACCGTCGACATCACCGCACCCGGAGGCAGCGGGAACGGCACGGTGCAGGACGACATCCTGTCCACGTACAACTCCGGCAGGACCGACCCCGACCGCGAGTCGTACGCGTGGCTCAAGGGCACCAGCATGGCCGCACCCCACGTCTCCGCCCTCGCCGCACTCCTGTTGCAACTGCGCCCCTCCCTCACCCCGGCCCAGGTGCAGCGCGTCATCACCGGCACCGCGCGTCCCATCGCCGGCTGCGGGCAGAACTGCGGAGCCGGCCTGGCCGACGCCGGCGCGGCCGTACGCGCCCTCTCCGCCAGGACGCGCCATGGCTAGGTGCACCGCCGGCTGAAGATCACCGACCTCGCCGAGCGCAGGTGGGCAACGGGCGGGACCCGTCGTCGGCGCACCGCCGGCGGCGGGCTCCCGCGGGTGCGTCACCCGGCTCCTGCCCGCAAGGTGGGATTACCGCACACGCGCATCCCAGCACCGCAGGAGGACGACCATGGCGAAGGCGAAGGGTTCCTCGGGAAAGAACGAGCCGTCCAAGGGCGACAAGGTGGCCTGGCGCAGTCACGGCAGCGAGACCACGGGCACCGTGGAGAAGAAGATCACCGAACGCACCGAGGCGGCGGGACGCACCGTGGACGCCTCGCCCGACGACCCCCAGTACGAGGTGCGCAGCGACAAGTCCGGCCGCACGGCCGTGCACAAGCCGTCGGCCCTCAAGAAGAAGTAGACCGGGATGGCCGGGGCCGACGAGCAGCGCGAGACATGGGGCGCCTTCCGGGAGGTGGTGAACATGACACCTTCCGCGCTGGAGAAATGGCTGGCGACGGAGGATTCCCGGGCGGCGGGACAGCACAAGGACGGGGGTGAGTCCACCGGGCACGCCTCCGGCCGTGCGATCGTGGAGATCCTCCGCAAGAAGAAGGGCGACCTCTCGGAAGCGGACTACGCGCACATGCGCAAGGTGGTCGGCTACGTCCGCCGCCATCTGGCGCAGCGCCCGTCCGGGGACGTCCGGGACACACGGTGGCGCCACTCGTTGATGAACTGGGGCCACGACCCCCTCCAGGACGGGTGAGCCCCTCTCCCCCGGCTCCGCGCGGGACGCCGGGCGCGGTGCCCCGCGACGGGGACCCACGGCGACTGCCTACAGTGGAATGACCCCCGTACTGCCCACCCCGAGCGGAGCACCCATGAGACACCCCTCCGCCCGACCGGCCGACGGCGCCGACGCCCTGTTCGGCCTGGACGCGCTCGACACCGGCGGCGCGCCGCCGGAAGGGTGCGGCTCGGCCGGGCACGACGGCAGCGCCGGACGCGGGCCGGCGGACCGCTCCCTCTTCCGCGACTCCCCCGCGGCCCGCCGTCTGCTGCCCGTGCGGACCGTCTACGCGGAGCCCGCCTCCGCCGCTTCCGCGCGCGGCCGGGAGATCCTCGCCCGCTTCCCGGACGCGGAAGTGATCGAGGTGGCCTCCCACTGGGGCATCCCGGGGTTGCACGGCAACGAGGGCAATGTCGAGCGCTGGGTGCGCGTGAAGGGGGAGACGCTGGTCCTGGGCGAGCGCAAGACGCTGACCACACGGCCCAACGGACGGTCCGCCGACTGGATCGCCCCCGGAGCCTCGAACGGGTGCGCGATGGCGTGCGCGTACTGCTACGTCCCGCGCCGCAAGGGCTACGCCAACCCGGTCACCGTCTTCACCAACATCGACGGCATCCTCGCCCACCTGGCCCGGCACATCGGCCGCCAGGGCCGCAAGCCGGAACCCAACCAGTGCGACGCGTCGGCGTGGGTCTACGACATCGGGGAGAACGGCGACTGTTCGGTGGACGCGCTGATCAGCGACAACACCGCCGATCTCGTGCGGTTCTTCCGGGGGTGGCCCTCGGCCAAGGCGTCGTTCGCCACCAAGTTCGTCAACCCCGACCTGCTGGCGCTGGACCCGCGGGGCCGCACCCGCGTCCGCTTCTCGCTGATGCCCGCGGCGGACTCGCGGCTGCTGGACATCCGGACGTCGCCGGTGGGCGACCGGATCGCCGCCGCGGCGGACTTCCTGGACGCGGGCTACGAGGTCCACTTCAACCTCTCCCCCGTGGTGCTGCGCCCCGGCTGGGAGGAGGCCTGGGCCGAGGTGCTGCGGCAGCTCGACGACGTCCTGCCCGACCGGGTCAAACGGCAGGCGGCCTGCGAGGTCATCATGCTCACGCACAACCGGGACCTGCACGAGGTCAACCTCGGCTGGCACCCCCGCGCCGAGGACGTGCTGTGGCAGCCCGCCCTCCAGCAAGGCAAACGCTCCGAGAACGGGGCGCTGAACGTCCGCTACACCCAGCGCGTCAAGGCGGAGGCCGTGCAGACCCTGCGCGGACTCGTGGCGGCCCACGCTCCCTGGCTGCGCATCCGCTACGCCTTCTGAAGGGCTTCGGACGCCCGGCACGGGCGCGGTCGTGCCGCTCCTGTGCGAGCGTCGCGTGCGCCACCGATCCCCGTGGACGAGGCTGCTGCCGGGCCGTGCCGGGCCTCGTCGGGGCCGCCGAGGATCTCCCCGCCGTGCCGCTCGGTGAGACGCGGGACCTGGTCGACGGTCTCGGCGTGGGCGGTGGCGCGGGTGCCGGCCGAAGCCGGCCGATGACTTTCGTCCGAGCACCGCCGGTCCGCGTCCATGGACGGATCCGGCGGCGAGGCCCGGAGCCCAGGAAGGACACGGACTCCGGGCGTCTCGGACGCGGACGGACGGGCGCACGCCGGCGGCTGCCGGGTGGGCTGGCCGCGCTCGCGCTCGGCGGTTTCGGCGCCGCTGTACATGGGCGCCGGTCTCGCCCTGGTCTCCGTCGCCGTCATGGTCGTCGCCGCGCACCACGCCGGGTCGCGGACGCGCCCGGAGCGGGCGGGTGCGCGCCGTACCGGGCAGCCCTCGACGCGCGGTGCGCGGCGCCGTGACCGTGCCGCCTGAAGCGGTCATCCCGTGTGCGGGGTCCCCAGGTAGGGAAAGCCGGGCAGCAGATCGGTGTGGGGGCCGATGTGGTCGGTGGGGACCTTGCCCGCGGTGAGCATGGCCAGCCGGGCGGACGTGACGTCGTCGGTGAGGGTACGGCCGTTGGGGTAGGCGGCGGGCTTGCCGCGGTCGAGGCGCAGGATGTCCGGCAGCACCGTGCGCAGGGCCTGCTCGGCCGCCTGCCGGTCGTAGCCGCCGAAGTGCTGGAGCACGGCGGTCCAGGGTTCGCGGTAGGTGTCCCAGTCGTCGGCCGGTTCACCGGCGTTGTAGGTCTCCTTGACGTCCTCGGCGTTGAAGTACGCGGTCAGGGAGGGGTGGGCGCCGCGGTCGACGGACGTCAGCTGTCCGTCCTGCCACAGGCTCACCCGGGCCCACACCCCGATCTCGGGAGCGGTGCCGAGTTCGGCGTGGGGCATCTCCAGCACGATGCCGAAGACGTTCTTGTCGGCTCCCCAGTCCACGCCGGTCCACTGGAACTTGTTGACGATGCCGTCCAGGTCGGCGAAGAACGGGTCGCTGCGGAACCCGGCGAAGAACAGGTACGGCCCGGACTCCGCCACCGCGGGCTCGGTGCCGAAGCTGACCGGCATGTCGGTGAGGATCGGCTCACCGGCGGCCTCGTGCGCCCGTGCCTGCTCGCCGGTGGCCCGGTACACGGTGACGGTCTGCTCTGTCTCGGTGGGCGGGGAGAACACGCAGCTGAACGCGACGTCGGCCCGGTGGTCCCCGTCGGTGTCCACGTTGACGCGGTACACCGCGTCCGGGTGGAAGGCCGCCGCGCCGGTCGGGGCGATCGGGTTCACGTTCATGATCAACACGGTTCGCTCGCCCGGCACGGTGAAAGCGAACAGATCGGTCAGATCGAGCCGTGCGTCGTCCATGGGGGACCGCAGGTCGGGGCCGCTGAGGTGGTGAGACATGCGCCCAGCATCCGCGCGACGGCGGCCCGCGGCCGGGCGGCGCGGCTGTCACGGGTTCCGAATCACGCCCTTGCCTCAAGGGTCACCGATGCCGATGCGGCATCGGCCGCTCGTGCTCCGGCCCGCCCCCGGGGACGTACGGCCGGACGGGCGCCGTCGGCCTACAGGGCGAGCGTGATCGCGGCCCCGATGCCGCCCAGGCCGAGGGCGACGGCAGCCGCTCCCCAGCCGCCCCTGCCCCAGGGGAAGAAGCGGTCGACGGCCAGCCGGCCCGGACCGATGGCGGCGACGGCCAGGGCGACGACGGCGATGGCCACGTTGTACTCCACGCCGCCGTCCGTGTCCCACAGGCCGTGGGCGCCGGTGACCGTGACCATGGCGTTGATCATCACGCCGATGAGGGCGGCGGCCGCGAGCGGTGTCAGCAGCCCGAGGGCCAGGCCGAGGCCGCCGAGCAGCTCGGACAGACCTCCGAGCACGGCGAAGAGCGTGCCCGGGCGATAGCCCAGTGCCTCGAAGCCCTTGCCGGTCGCCGTCAGGCCGTCGCCTCCGAAGAGGCCGAAGAGTTTCTGAGCCCCGTGCGCGGCCATCAGCAGCCCGAAGGTCAGCCGGACGAGCAGCAGACCGCAGTCGGCGGCGGTCACGACGGGCTCCGCGGCGGGATGCGCCGCCGAGTCCGTGGGGCGGGTGGAACGGTGCGGGATGCGCTTGATCATCATGGCGGTGCTCCGGTCGGCACGCCGGAAGGGCGTTTCCCCCAGCTCGGACAGGTGCCGAGCAACCGGTGGCGGGGCGGCTCCGCGCGGCATCGTGGGGCGCGCCCTCCGTACGATCCTTCCGTTGCGGGCGGTGTCGTGCATCCGGGCGGCGGGAAGCAGGGGAGAAACAGCGAATAGAAGGGGCTGCGGGCGGACGGTGGCGCGTCCGTGGGCGCTGGGCACATCCCGTCAACCGGTCGCGGGTACGACGCGCTGCCGGGGGAATCCTCCCGCGCCGGGGGCGTCCGGGCGGCGGCGTGTGCCAGGCTGCCGGGCGAACGCCCCGCTCCCCGCGTCCGGGCCCGGCACCAGTGCAGGAGGCAGCGACTTTGATCGCCGACGACGACGCCCTCGGCTGGGACGGCTCCGCCGCGGCCGACGCCTACCGGGGCCGTGACATGCGGCTGGCCGAGCAGCTGATCTTCCCGGCCGTGCTGCGCCGGCTCGCCGGCCGCTCGGGCCCCGGCCGGCTGGCCCTGGACATCGGGTGCGGCACCGGTGCGGTCGCGGCGCTGCTCGCGGGGACCGGCACGTGGACGGTCCAGGGGCTCGATCCCTCGGCGGACATGCTGGACATCGCCCGGACCGACCGACCGCACCCCCGGGTCTCCTACCGGCTGTTCGACGGCCGCACCCTGGACTGGCTCGCCGACGCCAGTGTCGATGCCGCCGTGTGCTGCCTGGTGTACTGCACGGACCCCGACGACGGCCGGCTGGCCGGCCTCACCGCCGAGATCCGCCGGGTACTGCGCCCCGGTGCCCCGTACGTCCTGGCCGACCTCAATCCGGCGGCGACCGGCGTGGCCTTCTCCACCCTGCGCCACGGCGAGCCGGGCGCCCGGTACGACGACGGCGACACCGTGACCACGCTGCTGCGCCTGCGCGACGGCACCATGATGACCACCGCGACGCATTACCGCTCCCTCGACCGGTACCGGTCCTTCCTCACCGAGGCCGGTTTCCCCTCCCCCACGGTGGAGCTGCCCACGCTCGCCGCCGGCGGCCCCGCCGGCGCGGCCCCCGCGGAGACCCGGACCGCGCCGTACATGATCCTGACGACGCGCGCCTGACCCGGGGGACGGCCGGCCGGGCCGTGGCGGGGCCGTCGCGCGACGGCTTCGGGGTGTGCGGCAGGCCG
>NZ_MUMF01000572.1 GCF_002155905.1 Streptomyces tricolor
GCCGGGGACCCCGGCACCGGCCCCCGTGCAGGCCGTACGGCGGCCCCCTCTCAGGCCGTACGGTGGGCCCATGCGTGCCGTCGAGCCCCCGAACGCGACTCCCGCCGACCTGATCGTCACCGGCTGCACGGTCCTCGTGCACGACGACGAGGAGGGGATCGGCTTCCGCGACGACGCCGCGATCGTCGTCCGTGACCGGGTGATCGACGCGGTCACCACGGCCGCCGCCGCGCGGGATCTCCCGGCCGTGACCCGGATCGAGGCGCGCGGCCAGGTGGCGCTGCCCGGCCTGATCAACTGCCATACCCACGCGCCGATGGCCGCCCTGCGCGGGCTCGCCGAGGACCTGCCGACCGAGGAGTGGTTCAACGACGTCGTCTGGCCCGTCGAGAGCAACCTCACCGAGCGCGACGTCGAGCTGGGGGCGCGGCTCGCCTGCGCCGAGATGATCCGCGGCGGGGTGACCTGCTTCGCCGACCACTACTTCCACATGGACGCGGTCGCCGCCGTCGTCGCC
>NZ_MUMF01000573.1:0-173 GCF_002155905.1 Streptomyces tricolor
GCCGCCGCGGTCGCGCTCGCGTGCACCCTGCACGCCCTCCGAGATCTCCAAGGTGTCGCGCCAGGACGGCCGCCGCGGCATGCGTTGTAACTGTTACTATTACGACGAGGTTGAAGGGTCGAGGGAGGTGAGGTCCGAGGTGAGCGCCAACAGCAGGCTGACCATCGCGGCGC
>NZ_MUMF01000573.1:190-5690 GCF_002155905.1 Streptomyces tricolor
CCTGGCCGAGCTGCGCAAGGCCGGCCTCGTTGACTCGCGGCGAGGTACGGGAGCGGGCTGGACGCTCTCCCGGGACCTGGCGGCGATCACCCTGCTCGACGTCCATGAGGCGATCGCTGCCGGGCCGATTTTCGCTCTGCACCGCTCGACGCCTGACCCCGAGTGCGTCGTGGGCCGCGGCATCGGGCCGGCGCTGACTTCCGTCTACGACGAGATCGAGGCCGCCCTCCGCAGGGAGCTGGCGAGAACCACGCTGGAGGACGTCCTGCGGGACGTACTCAAAACCGCCTAGCCCACCGCCGGTCCCGGTGGTGGCACTTTTCCGCGGCCCTCAATGTAACAAAAATGGTTACCTCGAAGATCGGGAGAACCCCATGGGACAACTGGACGGCAAGACCGCCCTGGTGACCGGCGCCTCTACCGGCATCGGTCTGGCCATCGCGCGCAGGTTCGCCGCCGAGGGAGCGACGGTCTACCTGACCGGCCGCCGCAAGGCCGAACTGAACACCGCTGTCGCGCAGGTCGGCAGCCACGGGATCGGCATCCAGGGCGATGTGTCGCGGCTCGACGACCTCGACCGGCTCTTCGCCGAGATCACCAAGCGCAGCGGCCGCCTCGACATCGTCGTCGCCAACGCCGGCGTCGGGGACTACCGTCCGCTCGGTCAGATCACCGAGGAGGAGTACGAACAGACCACCTCCATCAACCTCAAGGGCACGATCTTCACCGTCCAGAAGGCCCTGCCCCTCCTGTCGGCCGGCGCCTCGGTGACTCTGCTCTCCTCCAGCGCGGCCCTGCGCGCCGCCCCGGGCCTCGGCGTCTACGCCGCCACCAAGGCCGCGATCCGCAGCCTCGCCCGCACCTGGGCTGCCGAACTGGCCGGCCGCGGGATCCGGGTCAACGCCCTCACTCCCGGCCCCGTCGAGACCCCCGGCGGTGACGAGCTGCGGGCCGCGTTCCCGCAGGGCGATCAGTCCGCGGTGGCCGAACCCGCCGCACCGACCCCGCTCGGCCGCGCCGGTCGTCCCGAGGAGGTCGCTGCCACCGCCCTCTACCTGGCCGGAGACCAGAGCTCCTTCACCACCGGTGCGGAACTGCTCATCGACGGCGGCGCCACGCAGCTCTAGAGGTGACGTGAGGCGCATGCGACATACACCCACTCCACAAGTACGAGAGACAAGGACAAACACAATGGCAACAGATACCCAGACCTCACGGGCAGTGGCCGAGCAGTTCCTGGAGCGCCTCGGCAGGCAGGACCAGGACGGCATCCAGGAGCTGTTCGCGGCAGACATCGACTGGCACGTCCCCGGCAACGACGAACTGCCCTGGACCGGCCGCCGTACCCACCGGGAGGAAGTGGCGCCGTACTTCACCACGATGTGGCCGCACTTCGTACCCGGCAAGAGCAAGGTCGTGCTGGAGCGGATCATCGTCGACGGCGGTGACGTGATGCTGCTGGGGGTCTTCACGCACACCGTCGCGTCCACCGGCAAGGAGTTCACCACTCCGTCGGCCATGCACCTGGTGGTCGAAGACGGCGAGATCGTCCGCATGCACCTCTACGAGGACACGCTGAGCGTCGACCAGGCGTTCCACACCGACTGAGCGCGACAAGGGTCCAGCACTCGCACCAGTAGCCGTACCGCGTGCTCTTCATCGGCGTCGGTGGTCGCTGCCAGTTGTCAGGAAGCGTCGGGGTGCGGTCCCGTGCGGTCCCGGTCACTGGGCAGTCGCCTCTCCGGTCCGGCACTTCGGGCAGGCGCATGACGGGAAGGCGGAGGTGAGCGGTGGCGGTCCCTTGCGGTGCGGGATGCTCACCGTGCCGCACTCCCGGGTGACCGTGCCATAGACGCTCATCGCGGACGCGCAGGCTCGCGGCTTGGAGGTGTGTCTCGGCCTGACCCCGACCGCGGCACACTGGCTGGAGCCGCAGACGGCTGAGCTGGAGCGGCTCACCGGGCACCGCGTGCGCAGCGCGTACAAGCTGCCGGGGGAGCCGGACGTGTGGCCGAAGGCGGACGTGATCGCGGTGGCGCCCACGACCTTCAACACCGTCAACGCGTGGGCCCTCGGCCTCACACGGGACTTCGTGGTCGGCGTCGTCGCCGGAGGCATCGGCAAAGGCATCCCCATGGTCGCGATGCCCTGCGTGAACGCGGCCTACGCGCAGCACCCGCAGTTCGAGCGGGGCGTGGCAGAACTGCGTCGGATGCGTGTGCGGGTGCTGTACGGCGATGACGGCTTCGTCCCGAACCCACCGGGCCAGGGCAAGCCGCAGGAGTACCCGTGGCACCTGTTCCTCGGCGCGGTGGAGGAGATCGTCGCAGCACGGTAGCGGCCCGCCGCAGCACAAAGGCCCCCGCCGGCGGATGAGCCGCAGGCAGGGGCCTTGGTCAGGCAGTGGTTACTTCTTCTTGCCCTGGTTCTTGACCGCCTCGATCGCGGCCGCCGCCGCCTCCGGGTCGAGGTACGTGCCGCCCGGGGTGAGCGGCTTGAAGTCGGCGTCCAGGTCGTAGGCGAGGGGGATGCCGGTCGGGATGTTCAGGCCCGCGATGTCGGCGTCCGAGATGCCGTCCAGGTGCTTGACCAGGGCGCGCAGGCTGTTGCCGTGGGCGGCGACCAGGACCGTGCGGCCGGTCAGCAGGTCGGGGACGATCGCGTCGTACCAGTAGGGCAGCATGCGGACGACGACGTCCTTCAGGCACTCCGTGCGCGGGCGCAGCTCCGGCGGGATCGTCGCGTAGCGCGCGTCGTGGGCCTGGGAGAACTCGGAGTCGTCCGACAGCGGCGGCGGAGGGGTGTCGTACGAGCGGCGCCAGAGCATGAACTGCTCCTCGCCGAACTCGGCCAGCGTCGCCGCCTTGTCCTTGCCCTGGAGGGCGCCGTAGTGGCGCTCGTTCAGGCGCCAGGAGCGGTGGACGGGGATCCAGTGGCGGTCCGCGGCCTCCAGGGCCAGCTGGGCCGTGCGGATCGCCCGCTTCTGGAGGGACGTGTGGACCACGTCGGGGAGGAGACCGGCGTCCTTCAGAAGCTCGCCACCGCGGACTGCCTCCTTCTCGCCCTTCTCGTTCAGGTTGACGTCCACCCAGCCGGTGAACAGGTTCTTCGCGTTCCACTCGCTCTCGCCGTGGCGGAGGAGGATCAGCTTGTACGGTGCGTCGGCCATGGCGTCGAGCCTACCTAAAGGGGGTTCCGGGGCGGGACGCGCACGGGTGCCGTAGCACGCCCGGTCATGGGGCGGCTCCGAGTGTGCTCTCCGTCTCGCTAACGTTCGGTTAATTCTCGTACAACCATTCGCCACATTCACGTGTCTGCTTATCGCCAGGAAGATCGAGGGGTCAGGAAGAGGAGCACAGAACGTGACCGTGCGTTCCTTTGCGCGGCGGATGCGACCGCGAGTCGAGCGGAAGGCCGCCGAGCGGGTGTGGCAGCTGCGTACCATGCGGCGGCGCCGCAAGGCGGCGGTCACGGACCCGGAGCTGCGCCCGGTCGCGGTGAAGGGCCAGCAGCTTTACGGCCGGGTGGTGGACCGCTTCACCGCCGCCGAAGCCGCCGCCGAGAATTTGGATCTTGTGGTCGGCGCGCTGGAGCAGGCCGGCATTTCCTATTTCCTGGTCTCCTCCCGGACGCGTTACACGGTCGGTGTCAATGCGGTGGACCGGGAACGCTTTATCACCGCCTTGGAGGAGCGGCACGCGGGCACCGCCGTCTTCATCGGCCGGCCGCTGCCCGGCGGCCAGCTCAAGCACCCGGCCCTCTTCCTGGACGGCGCCCTGCCCGCCGCGCTGCGCACCGCCCCCGTGCTGCGGATCGGCGAGAACCACCTCGGCCCCGCCGGCCAGCTGCTCGCCGGGCCGGAGCTGGCCTGCGACGTGGAGTTCTGGGAGGACGGCGGGCAGCTGCTCGCCTCCGCCGACGGCCCCCGGCGGCTGGCCAAGGTGCAGCCGCAGGCCTCCGCCGACATCTTCGCCGAGTCGCTCGTCACGCCCCGCAACAACGGGATCACGGACGTGCTGCCGGCGAGCGAGCAGAAGCCCGCCACCGTGCGGGTCGGCGAGCGGGAGCTGCCCACCTTCGCCCCGCTCACCGTGCCGACCGTGAACCGGGTGACCTTCCCGGTCGACGTCGTCTACACCTGGGTGGACGGCGAGGAGCCGGCGATGCGGGCCAAGCGCGCCCGCTACCAGGACCGCGGCATCGCCGAGATCCTGGACAAGGAGACCAACGCCTCCCGCTACACCAGCCACGACGAGCTGAAGTACTCGCTGCGCTCGCTCGCGATGTACGCCGACTTCGTCCGGCACATCTACATCGTGACCGACGGCCAGAAGCCGCACTGGCTCGACGACACCGTCCCCGGGATCACGGTCGTCGACCACCGCGACATCTTCCCGGCGGATGTGCTGCCCGTCTTCAACTCGCACGCGATCGAGACCCGGCTGCACCACATCCCCGGCCTGTCGGAGCACTACCTGTACTTCAACGACGACGTCTTCGTCGGCCGCCGGATCACCCCGGAGCACTTCTTCTTCGGCAGCGGTCTGATGAAGATCCCCGTGTCCCCGCTGAAGATCGGCGTCGGCAAGCCGCACGCCGAGGAGACCGCCACCAACTCCGCCAGCAAGAACGTACGGCGGCTGCTGCTGGAGAAGTTCGGGCGGATGACGACGAACAACTTCATGCACACCCCGCTGCCGCAGCAGCGCGGCACGCTGCACGTGCTGGAGGAGCTGTTCCCGGAGGACATCCGGCGCACCACCGCGTCCCGGTTCCGCTCGCCGCAGGACATCGCGATGACGGCCCCGCTGCTCTACCAGTACGCGCTGATGACCGGGCAGGGCGTGCCCGGCAAGTTCAGCTTCCGGTACGTGAACATCAGCCGGCCGGACGCCGAGCGGCGCCTGGCCGACCTGCGCCGCAACCGCCGCTTCGACTTCTTCTGCCTCAACGACGTCGACGTGCCGCCGGAGGAGCGGGAGCAGGTCAGCGTGCGCATGCACGAGTTCCTGGAGAACTACTTCCCCTTCCCGAGCCCCTTCGAGAAGCAGAGCTGACGGGTCGCGGCCATGGCCATACACCTCCGTCACCGGCTCGCGGCCCCGTCGCCGGGGCTGCGGGCCGCCCGGGACCTCCTGGTGCGGCTGCGGCTGTGGCTGTCGGCGCGCCTCTGGGCGCTGCGCGCCGCCCCGGCCCGCCGCCGGCTGCGCGCCGCCGTGCCGGGGCTGCGCCGGGTCGCCTGCGGACGGGTACGGCTGTACGGGCGTACGGTCGCCGGTTACACCGCCGCGGACGCCGCCGCCGCCGACCTGGAGCAGATGTGCGCCCTGCTGGAGGCGGCCGGCGTGCCGTACTTCCTGGTCCCCGCCGAGCAGGGGCCCGGGGTGCCGCGGCCGGTGGTCGGGGTGGAGGAGTCGTACCGTGCCGCGGTCCTCGCCGGGGCCCGGCGGCACTTCGCGCGCAGTGCCGGGTACGTCGGTGCGGTGGGCGCGGACGGCAC
>NZ_MUMF01000573.1:5727-6137 GCF_002155905.1 Streptomyces tricolor
CGGCGGGCAGGTGCTCGGCGGGCTGGAGACGGGCTGCGACATCGAGTTCTGGCGGTACGGCCGGGAGCTGGGCGCGGACCCGGCGCACCTCACCGTGCCCGGCACCCGGCTCCAGGACGACTACGGCCCGGCCCTGGTCGCCCCCCGCCGCAACGCCGTCTCGGAGGTCCTGCCGACGGGGGCGTGGCAGTCGGCCGCGGTGACTCCGCCCCATCCGGCCCCGGTGACCCCGGCCCACCCCTCCGTGGTGACCGGGCAGCGGCCGGCGACGGTCGCGGGGGAGTACCCGCCGTCGGTGGCGGGACCGTACCCGTCGGCGGTCGCGGGGGAGCAGGCGCCGTCGGTGGCGGGACCGTACCCGTCCGCGCCGGCGGGGGAGCAGCCGCCCCTGCCGACCGTGCCGACGGGAC
>NZ_MUMF01000574.1 GCF_002155905.1 Streptomyces tricolor
CGCACCCCCATGCAGTGGACCCCCGACCGCAACGCCGGCTTCTCCACGTGCGACCCGGGACGCCTCTTCCTGCCCACCATCATGGACCCGGTCTACGGCTACCAGGTCACCAACGTGGAAGCCTCCATGTCCTCCCCGTCCAGCCTGCTGCACTGGACCCGCCGCATGATCGAGATCCGCAAGCAGAACCCCGCCTTCGGGCTCGGCTCGTTCACGGAACTGCAATCCTCCAACCCGGCGGTCCTGGCGTTCCTGCGCGAGTACGGCGACGACCTCGTGCTGTGCGTGAACAACTTCTCCCGCTTCGCCCAGCCCACCGAACTCGACCTGAGGGCCTACGACGGACGGCACCCGGTCGAGCTGATCGGCGGGGTGCGCTTCCCCGCCATCGGTGAACTGCCGTACCTGCTGACCCTGCAAGGCCACGGCTTCTACTGGTTCCGGCTCACCCGAGTCGCATCCCGCATCGGCCGCCGCCGCTGACCCGCCCGGCGCCGAGGAAAGGACGCGTCACCATGCCGAAGACCATCACCCCCCGACCGCGCACCGCGGCCGGCCTCGACGGGCCCCTGGCCTCGCTGGGCGGGCTGCTGCGCGACTGGCTGCCGAGGCAACGCTGGTTCGCGGGCAAGGACCGGCCCGTCACCGATCTGACGGTGCTGTCCGTGACGGAGCTGTTCCCGGGGTGTCTGCATCTGCTGGTGCACGCCTCGCACGTGCCGGTGCCCACGCCCGGCGGCACTCCCCCGTCCGGGGACTGCTACCAGCTGCTGCTGGGCCTGCGCCCGCACCTCGCCCCCCGGCTGGAGCGGGCCTTCATCGGGCGCGCCGAGGAGGGCCCGCTGGCCGGGCTCGCGGTGTACGACGCGCTGCACGACCCGCGCTCGGCGCATCTGCTGCTGGAGCGCCTGCGGCAGCCAGGCGCGGCGGGCCCGCTGCGGTTCGAGGCGAACCCGGGCGCCCAGCTGCCCGGGGGGCTGCCGCCGCGGCTGCTGGACGCCGAACAGTCCAACTCCTCGATCGTGTACGGCGACGCGTACATCCTGAAGGTGTTCCGCCGGATCCAGCCGGGCGTCAACCCGGACCTGGAGGTGCCGGCGGCGCTGGCCGCGCTGGGCTGCGCCCGGGTGCCCGCGCCGGTGGCCTGGTTCACCACGACCGCGCCCCGCCGGGCCACCCTCGGGGTGCTGCAACCGTTCCTGCCGGACGCCACGGACGGCTGGACGCTGGCGCTGCGCGCGCTCGCCGCGGGCGACGACTTCACCGCGGAGGCCCGCGCGCTGGGCCGGGCCATGGCCGAGGTGCACCTGGCGCTGGCGGAGGCCTTCCCGCCGGCCGGGCCGGGCGAGAACGGCCGGACGGCCGAGGCGATGTGCGCGCGGCTGGACGCCGCCGCGCACGCCGTACCCGGGCTGCTGCCCTTCGTGCCCGGGCTGCGGGCCGCGTTCGGGGCGCTCGCCACCTGCGACACCGGGCCGCCCGCCCAGCGCATCCACGGTGATCTGCACCTGGGGCAGGTGCTGCGGGCCGGCCGCGACTGGTTCGTCATCGACTTCGAGGGCGAGCCGTCCCGTCCGCTCGCCGAGCGGCGGGCTCCGCAGTCCCCGGTGCGGGACGTCGCCGGGATGCTGCGCTCCTTCGACTACGCGGCCCGGCAGCGCCGCCCCTGGCGACCCGAGTGGGCACGCCGCTGCCGGGAGGCGTTCTGTGCGGGCTACGCGGCCCGCGCAGGCTGGGATCCACGCAAGAAGCACGCGCTGCTGCGCGCGCACGAGACGGACAGGGCGGTCTACGAGGTGCTGTACGAGGCGAGACACCGGCCCGACTGGCTGCCGGTACCGATGGCGGCGATCAAACGGCTCGCCGTGTGGGGAGGCTGACTCATGGCACTGAAGGACACCACGCGTCCCGAGGCCGCGGGCCCCAGGCCGCCCGCGGCCGGGCGGCTGGACGCCGCCGACCGCGGCCGGCTGCTGGCCGGCACGCACCACGATCCGCACGCCCTGCTGGGCGCGCACCCGGTGCCGGAGGGCACGCTGTTCCGGGCACTGCGGCCGAACGCCCGGGCGGTGAGCGTCGTGATCGACGGCACGCCGACCGAGCTGCGGTCGGAGGGCGACGGCCTGTTCGCCGCCGTCCTGCCCTGCACCGAGATCCCGCCGTACACCCTGCTGGTGGCGTACGACGACGGTGAGCAGGAGGTGCACGATCCGTACCGCTTCCTGCCCGCCCTGGGCGAGCTGGACCTGCATCTGATCCGGGAGGGCCGGCACGAGCAGCTGTGGCGGGCGCTCGGGGCCGAGCCGATGGTCCACCAGGGCGTGGCCGGCACCCGCTTCACCGTGTGGGCGCCCAACGCCCAGGGGGTACGGGTGGCCGGGGACTTCACGTACTGGGACGGCACGCAGTACCCGATGCGGTCGCTCGGCGCGTCCGGGGTGTGGGAGCTGTTCCTGCCCGGGATCGGCGAGGGCACCCGGTACAAGTTCGAGATCACCTCCCGCTACGGCCACCGGTTCCTGAAGGCCGACCCGATGGCGCGGTGCACGGAGGTGCCGCCGGACACGGCGTCGGTCGTGACGGCGTCGCGGTACGCGTGGGGCGACGCGGAGTGGATGGCGCACCGCGGTGACACCCCCGTGCACCAGGCGCCGTTCTCGGTGTACGAGGTGCATCTGCCGTCCTGGCGCCCCGGGCTGACCTACCGTCAGCTGGCGGAGGAGCTGCCGTCGTACGTGAAGGAGATGGGCTTCACGCACGTGGAGCTGATGCCGGTGGCCGGGTATCCGTTCAGCGGCTCGTGGGGCTACCAGGTCACCTCGTACTACGCGCCGACGCCCCGGCTGGGTTCCCCGGACGACTTCCGGTACTTCGTGGACGCCTGTCACCGGGCCGGCCTCGGCGTGATCATGGACTGGGTCCCGGCGCACTTCCCCAAGGACGACTGGGCGCTGGCCCGGTTCGACGGGGATCCGCTGTACGAGCCCGGGAACGCGCTGCGGGCGGAGCATCCGGACTGGGGGACGTACGAGTTCGACTACGGCCGTACCGAGGTGCGCAACTTCCTCGTCGCCAACGCGGTGTACTGGTGCGAGGAGTTCCACATCGACGGGCTGCGCGTGGACGCGGTCGCCTCGATGCTGTACCTGGACTACTCGCGGGACTCCGGGCAGTGGGAGCCGAACGTGTTCGGCGGCCGGGAGGACCTGGACGCGGTGGCCTTCCTGCAGGAGATGAACGCCACCGTGTACCGGCGCTGCCCGGGCGTGGTGACCATCGCGGAGGAGTCCACCGCGTGGGACGGGGTGACCCGGCCGACGGACAGCGGCGGGCTCGGGTTCGGGCTGAAGTGGAACATGGGCTGGATGCACGACTCGCTGGAGTACATCCAGAAGGAGCCGGTGCACCGCAAGTACCACCACAACGAGATGACCTTCTCGATGGTGTACGCCTACAGCGAGAACTACGTCCTGCCGATCTCGCACGACGAGGTGGTGCACGGCAAGCAGGCGCTGGTGTCCAAGATGCCCGGCGACTGGTGGCAGCGGCGTGCCAATCACCGCGCCTACCTCGGCTTCATGTGGGCCCATCCGGGCAAACAGCTGTTGTTCATGGGGCAGGAGTTCGCGCAGGGGGCCGAGTGGTCCCACACGCACGGCCCGGAGTGGTGGCTGCTCGACGACGACTACCACTCGGCCGGCGACCACCGGGGCGTGCAGGACCTGGTGCGGGAGCTGAACCGGGTGTACCGGGCGACGCCGGCGCTGTGGCAGCGGGACACCGACCCGGGCGGCTTCCGGTGGGTGCTGTGCGACGCGGCGGACGACAACGTCCTGGCCTTCCTGCGGTTCGCCGCCGACGGCGGGCCGCTGCTGGCCGTGTCGAACTTCTCGCCCGTCGTCCGGCACGACTACCGCCTGTGGGTTCCCGAGGGGGTCCCCGTCTGGCGCGAGGAGCTGAACACCGACGACGTCCGCTTCGGCGGCAGCGGGGTCGGCGCCGGCGGCCCGGTCAAGGCCGAGGACGGGTGCGTGCGCCTGACCCTGCCGCCGCTCGCCACCGTGTGGCTGGTGCCGGAGAGCTGAAAGCCGCAGGTGTCGGCGGCCGTCCAAGGGGCAGTCGGGGTCGTACAGACTGACGACTGCCCCTTGTGGCACGGACAGAAGGGCGGCACCACGTGCGCACCGTCGGAGTGGAGGAGGAACTCCTTCTGGTCGATCCGGACACCGGCGTCCCGAAGGCGCTGGCGGCGGCCGTCCTCGCCCGTGCCGCCCAGGACGATCCCGGCCAGGACGTGTTCGAGAAGGAACTGTTCGGGCAGATGCTGGAGTTCGCCACGCATCCGCAGTCGGACATGGCGGACCTCGGCGAGGAGATCGTCCGCTGCCGCAAGGAGGCCGCCCGGCACGCCGGGCAGATCGGCTGCGGGGTCGCCGCGCTGGCCAGCTCTCCGCTGCCGGTCAGTCCCTCCCTCAGCGTGAACGAGCGGTACCAGTGGCTCGCCGAGCGGTTCGGGATACCCACCTGGGACCAACTGGTGTGTGGCTGTCATGTCCATGTATCCGTGGCGTCCGACGAGGAGGGTGTCGCCGTCCTCGACCGGGTCGCCCCGTGGCTGCCGGTGCTGCGGGCGATCAGCGGGAACTCCCCGTTCTGGCAGGGCAGGAACACCGGCTACGCCAGCTACCGCAGCCGGGTGTGGAACCGGTGGCCGTCGGCCGGGCCGACCGAGCCGTTCGGGTCCGCCGAGCGGTACCACCGGCGGGTGGACGACATGGTCGCCACCGGGGTCATCCTGGACGAGGGGATGGCCTACTTCGACGCCCGGCTGTCGGCCCACTATCCGACGGTGGAGATCCGGGTGGCCGACGTGTGCCTGTCCGCGGGCACCGCGACGCTGATCGCGACGCTCTGCCGCGCCCTCGTGGAGACGACCGCCCGCGAGTGGCGCTCGGGCCGGCCGGCCCCCGACCCCGGGGTGAGCCTGCTGCGGCTGGCCGACTGGCAGGCCGCCCGGTTCGGGCTGGACACCGACCTCCTCGACCCGGTCACCCTGCGGCCCCGGCCCGCCCCGCGGGTGCTGCGCAGCCTGCTGGAGTACGTCGGGGACGCGCTCACCGAAAGCGGCGACGCGGACCGGGCCGAGCAGGCCGTGGCCGAACTGCTGCGGACGGGCAACGGCGCACGCGAGCAGCGCGGGCTGCTGGAGCGCACCGGCAGCCTGCGCGACGTCGTCACCGAGTGCGTGCGGCGCACACAGTGCTGACCTCCGGGCGTCCCGGCTCCGGGGCGCCCGGAGGCTCTCAGAGGATCAGGGTCAGGGCGTAGGCCAGGAAGAACGCGGCGATCAGGACGACGAGGACCAGGATCAGCGTCAGCGGGGCCTTGGCCCAGCCCTTCGTCGGATTGTGCGTCTCCCGGGGCCCGGCCTCGGGCAGGCTGCTCTCGGCGGGCGGGGTCTCGCCGGGCGGGACTCCGCCACCGGGCTCCAGCCCGGTGCTGCGTTCGGGCTCCGGATCGGGGTTCACATGACTCATGCCTCCCGAGTCCCCAGGACACGCCCACATCATCAGCCGATCACGACTTCCCCGTTCCCGTCACCGAACGCCGTCACCTGAGCTACATTCGAGCACCGCCGACACCGAGCCGATCGGCGGAGTGACCCTCCGTACTCCGGGAGCAGCGCATGCGGGACGTCGCCCTCGCTCCAGCCGTCACCCCGCCGCTCACCGGCGGCCTCGCCGACAGCGTCTTCCAGCAGGCGGAGCGGAATCCGGCGCTGCCGGTGCTGGCGCGCCGGGCCGGTCCCGCCGCCGGATGGCAGGAGGTCACGGCGGTCGAGCTGCGGGACGAGGTGGTCGATCTCGCCAAGGGGCTGATCGCCGCCGGGATCTCGCCCGGCCACCGGGTCGCCCTGATGGCGCGGACCCGCTACGAGTGGACGGTGCTCGCCCACGCGCTGTGGACCGTGGGCGCCGAGGTCGTGCCGATCCATCCGGGCTCCGCACGCGACCAGGTCGAGTGGATCCTGCGGGACACCGGCTGTGTGGCCGTGGTCGTGGAGGACGAGCAGGGCGTCATGACCGTCGGCACCGTGTGCACCCGGCTGCCGCGGCTGCGGCACGTCTGGCAGCTGGACGCGGGCGCGCTGCCCGACCTGGTGGAACAGGGCGCGGCCGTGCCGTACACCACCGTGGAGTCGCTGCGCCGGATCGTGCTGCCGGACGCCACGGCGGCCATCGTGCACACCTCCGGCAGCTCGGGCCGGCCGCTGGGCTGCGCGCTCAGCCACCGCGGCCTGGCCTACCCCTGCGACACCCTGCTGGCCGGCTGGGTGCACACCGCCGCTCCCCCGGGCGCACAGCCGTCCGTGCTGGCCTTCCTGCCGTTCTCGCACGTCTACGGCATCATGATCATGCTGACGTGCGTCCGCGGCGGGGTGCTGATGGCGCACGAGCCGGAACCGACCGAGACGGCGCTGGCCTCGGCCCTGGCCACGTTCCGGCCGACGTACCTGTACGGTGTGCCGTCGGTGTTCGAGAAGCTGTACAAGACTTTCCTGCGCACCGCCCAACAGGCGGGCCGGGGCGCGCTGTTCGAGCGGGCCGCGCAGACCGCGCGGGACTTCGCCGCGGCCGAGGAGCGCCGGCGGCTGGGCACCGGTCCGGGTCCCGGGCTCGAACTGAGGCTGCAGCACGCCCTGTACGAGCGGACGGTGTACCGCAGACTGCGGGCCGCGCTCGGCGGCCGGGTGGTGCGCGGCACCTCCGGCGGCAGCGCGCTCAGCCGCGAACTGGGCCTGTTCTTCGAGGGCATCGGGGTCTTCGTCAACGACGGCTACGGTCTCACCGAGTCCTCCGGCGGGATCACCATGCAGCCGCTGGGCCGGGAGAAGTCGGGGACCGTGGGGCTGCCGCTGCCGGGCACCGAGATCCAGGTGGCCGACGACGGGGAGATCCTGGTGCGCGGACCGTCGGTGTTCCAGGGCTACATCGGCGACGAGCAGGCCACCCGGGCCGCGCTGCGCGGCGGCTGGCTGGCCACCGGGGACATCGGCCGGCTGGATCCCGAGGGCTATCTGACGATCACCGGCCGCAAGAAGGACATCATCGTCACCAGCGGCGGCAAGAGCGTGGCGCCGGCCCTGCTGGAGCAGCGGCTGCGCATGCATCCGCTGGTGCACCAGGCGGTGGTGATCGGCGACGACCGGCCCTGCGTCGGCGCCCTGATCACCCTGGACCCGGAGTTCCTCGCGCACTGGCGGACCGCCCTGGCGCTGCCGGGCGACGCCCCGGCCCGCGAGACCCGGGAGGAGAACGCGCTGCGGGAGGAGATCGCACGGGCCGTGGCCTCCGCCAACAGTGCGGTGTCCCGCGCGGAGTCCATCAGGGTCTACCGTGTCCTCCAGGAACCGTTCGCACCGGACAACGGGCTGCTCACCCCGTCCTTGAAACTGCGCCGGGACGCCGTCGTGCGGCACTACGCGGCCGAGATCGAGGCGATGTACCAGGCGCGTTCCCGGTCGCGGCCGGTTCCGCAGGAGCCGGCCGAGTGGGACGAACCGGACGATGTCTTCCGCTGAGGGGGTGCGCCGTGAGGACGGCCGGGCCGAGGTGAGACGGATAGCCCGCGCGGCAGGGGGAACCCGCAGCGCAGCGAGAGATCAGCAACGACGACCGCCCTGGTCGGAGGGACCGAGACCGGCCCCTCGGCGCCCGGGGCCCGGGAATGCGAGATGGTGACGGAGCCGCGCTGGGACGAGACACCGCCTTCGGAGGAGAGCTATGAGCGCACGTTCTCCTTCCCCGGTGAGCTGCGCAACGTCACGGGCGCGCGGCTCGCGGCGGAGGAGTTCCTGTGCGCGCTCGCCCGGGACGCGCCACCGGGCGCGCCCGAGTACTGGGACGACATCCTGCTGGTCGTCACCGAGCTGGCCGCGAACGCGATCCAGTACGCGCCGGGCCCGTTCGACCTGCGGATGCGCCGCACGTTCGACGGGGTGCACGTGACGATGCGGGACACCAGCACGACGCGGCCGGAGCCGCGGCCGTTCCATCCCCGCACCGGCGGGGGCGGCATCGGCTGGCATCTGGTGCACACGTTGTGCACCCAGGTCAGTGTCGTCGTGCACGAACGAGGCAAGGACATCCACGCGTTCCTGCCCTGGTGACGTTCGTCTGCCTGCCGCACCCGGCTGGCGCAACGGCCTCCGGCGCGGTGGGATCGGAGTCGGCACAGCGATCCAGGGCAGTCGAACGGCGTGGAGTCGGACCGCCCGGAGCCGCAGAAAGGGAAGGACACCGTGACACGACCCAGGATCCTGGTGGTGGGCGCAGGCTTCGCCGGAGTCGAGTGCGTCCGCCGTCTGGAGCGGAAACTCGCCCCGGACGAGGCCGACGTCACCCTGGTGACGCCGTTCTCCTATCAGCTCTATCTGCCGCTGCTGCCCCAGGTCGCCTCCGGCGTGCTCACGCCGCAGTCGATCGCCCTGTCCTTGCGCCGCAGCAGGAAGTACCGCACCCGGATCATCCCGGGCGGCGCGATCGGTGTGGACCTGAAGGCCAAGGTCTGCGTCATCCGTACCATCACCGACCGGATCGTCAACGAGCCCTACGACTACATCGTGCTGGCCCCGGGCAGCGTGACCCGCACCTTCGACATCCCGGGCCTGACCGAGCACGCCTTCGGCATGAAGACCCTCGCCGAGGCCGCCTACATCCGCGACCACGTCATCTCCCAGCTCGACCTGGCCGACGCCAGCGACGATCCCGCCGAACGGGCCGCGCGGCTGCAGTTCGTGGTGGTCGGCGGCGGCTACGCGGGCACCGAGACGGCGGCCTGCCTGCAACGGCTGACGCACGCGGCGGTGCAGCGCTATCCGCGGCTGGACCCGGGCCTGATCAAGTGGCATCTGATCGACATCGCGCCCAAGCTCATGCCGGAGCTGGGCGACAAGCTCGGCCGCAGCGCGCAGGAGATCCTGAAGCGGCGGGGCATCGAGGTCTCGCTGGGCGTGTCGATCGACAAGGCCGGCGCGGAGGAGGTCACCTTCACCGACGGCCGGGTGGTGCCCACCCACACCCTGATCTGGACGGCCGGTGTGGTCGCCAGTCCGCTCATCGCCACGCTCGGCGCGGAGACGGTCAAGGGCAGGCTGGCGGTCACCGCGGAGATGTGCCTGCCGGGCCACGACGGGGTGTTCGCGCTCGGCGACTCGGCGGCCGTGCCGGACCTGGCCAAGGGCCAGGAGGGCGCGGTCTGCCCGCCCACCGCGCAGCACGCCATGCGGCAGGGCAGGAAGGTCGCCGACAACGTCATCGCGACGCTGCGGGGCGAGCCGATGCAGCCGTACGTGCACAAGGACCTCGGACTCGTCGTCGACCTCGGCGGCAAGGACGCGGTGTCCAAGCCGCTCGGGGTCGAGCTGCGCGGGGTGCCCGCGCAGGCGGTGGCCCGCGGCTACCACTGGTCGGCGCTGCGCACCAACGTCGCCAAGACCCGGGTGATGACCAACTGGCTGCTGAACGCGGTCGCGGGCGACGATTTCGTCCGCACCGGCTTCCAGGCCCGCAAGCCCGCCCGGCTGAAGGACTTCGAGTTCACCGACTCGTACCTGACGCCGGAGCAGATCCGGGCCCGGGTGGAGGGCGGCGCCGCCGGCCGGCAGTGACGTGACCGGGATCACCGGGCTCCGCCGATCATTCCGGACCGGGCCGGCCGTCTTCCCCTGTGATCATCAGCCATCACACGGAGGGGACACCCCGGCATGACCGAGAAGACCGCGCAGGGCCCGGCGAGCTACTTCCCGTCGATCGAGAAGACGTACGGCCGCCCGGTCGGTGAGTGGCAGGAGCTGATCCGCTCCTCGCCGCTGACCCGGCACATGGAGCTGGTCGCCTGGCTGAAGTCCGCGCACGGCCTCGGCCACGGGCACGCGAACGCCCTGGTGGCCGCCACCCTGGCCGAGGGCCGCTAGGGCCTGTCGCCCGGATCATGCCGGCGTCGAGCGACAGGCCCGAGCCCGGGACCGCGTGCGATGCTGGGGCGAGGATCGATGGCTGGTACGGGAGAGAGCACGGCGGCGTGAGGGCAGCGGGACGGTCGGGACGGGTACGGATGTGGGACCGGCTCGCGGCGTCGGATCCCGGGCTGCTCCGGCTCACCGCGGGACTGCGCACGGTCGCCGCCATCGCCCTCACCCTCGCCGTCCTGGCCGTGCTGCGCGTCCCGGTGCCCCATCTGGTCGCCGGGGCCATGGCGGCGATGGTCGCCACCTTCGCCATCCGGGAGAAGCAGCGCGGCCCGCAGGCCGTCACGCTGGCGCTCGGCCTGCCGGTGGCCCTGGCCTCCGTGTCACTGGGCGCGCTGCTCAACCGGTGGGTGGTCGTCGGCGACCTGTTCTTCGTCGTGCTCATCTTCTGCGCCGTCTACGGCCGCCGGTTCGGCGACCGCGGTACGGCGTTGGGGCTGATCGGCTTCCAGATCTACTTCCTGTCGCTGTTCGTGGGCGCGACCACGTCCGCGCTGCCCGCGCTGTACGGCGTCATCTGCGTGGCGTTCGCGTGCGGGGCCGCCGCCCGGTTCGCGCTGCTGCCGCAGACCCCGGCGGGCACCCTGGACCGGCTGCGGCGGGCCTTCCGCGCCCGCCTCGCCCAGCTGCTCGCCACCCAGGCCGAGTTGCTGGACGCCGGCCCCGACGACGCCGAGAAGGTGCTGGCGGACCTGCGCACCGGTACCGCGCGGCTGCACGAGGCCGCGCTGATGATCCAGGGCCGGCTGGAGGACGGCGTCTCGGACCCGGCGGTGGCCCGGCTGCTCCAGCGCCGGATCGCGGACGCGGAGATCGCCGCCGAGCGGCTCGGTCTGCTGCTGCTCACGGCGCGCAGCGCCCGGCGGACCGACACCCTGACCCTGCATCTGCCGGGTGCCCCGCTGCCCACCGGGAGCGAGCTTCCGGTGCGGGACGAGGCGTCGGATGCGCTGCGCCGGGATCTGGAGGCGCTGCGGCTGCTGGTGCTGCGGCCGGCCGGGGAGGCGTCGGGGACCGCACTCGCCCAGGTGCGCAACCGGCTGCTCGGCTACCGCGAGGAGGAGAACCTGCCCCCGGCGTCCCCGGCCGTGCAGGACGTCTTCCGGGGTCTGGGCGAGACGGCCCGGGCGGCGCTGGGCCTGCGGGTCGCCATGGAGGGGCCGCAGGACGAGTCCGACGACACCCCGGCGACCGCCCGCTCGCGCGAGGAACTGGACGCGGAGGACGCCGCGATCGAGGTCAGCGAGGAGAGCGAACCGGAGGAGCCGGAGCCGGCCGGCCTGCAGCGGCCCACCACCCGGGCCGCCGTCCAGGTGGCGGTGGGCTCCTCGCTGGCCATCGCCGGCGGCGAGCTGCTGTCCAGCCAGCGCTGGTACTGGGCGGTGCTCACCTGCTGGATCGTGTTCCTGAACACCGCCTCGACGGGCGAGATCCTGGTGAAGGGCTACCGCCGGCTGCTGGGCACGGTGCTGGGCGTGGTGGCCGGCATCGGGCTCGCCGCGCTGGTCGGCCACCACACGTGGACGGCGTTCGCGCTGGTGCTGCTGTTCATCTTCGCGATGTTCTACACCGCGCCGCTGTCGTACACGTTGATGTCGTTCTTCGTGACGGCCATGCTCGGGCTGCTGTACACCCTGCTGCACACCTACAGCCTGTCGGTGCTGGTGCTGCGGATCGAGGAGACGGCGCTCGGCGCGGCCTGCGGGGTGATCGCGGCGGCCGTGGTGCTGCCGATCCACACCGACCGCCGTACCAACGACCTTCTTGTGACGGTCCTCGACCGGCTCGCCGATGTGACGCGGGGCGCCGTGGATCAGCTGAGCGGCGGGGCGGGCGGCGATCTGGTGGAACAGGCGCGCGCCCTCGACCAGGCGCTGGCCGATCTGCGGGCGGCCACCCAGCCGCTGACCCATCCGATCACGCCGCTGCGCGCGCGCCGGGACACGGCTCGGTACGTGGTGGCGCTGCTGGAGACCTGCGCGTACCACGGACGTTCGCTCGCGGCCACCGCGGAGCTGCTGCCGACGCATCCGTCGATCGCGGCGGATCCGCGGCTGCGCGGGGCGTGCGGGCGGATCGTGCACAACATCGAGGCGATCGCCGCGCATGTCGCGGACCCGCGGTCCGGCGCGGAGACAGAAACCGGCCCCAGCATCGCGTCGATGCTGGAGCCGGGCACCCTGCGCACCCCGCGCTACGGCCGGGTCACCGACCGGGTGCTGCGTCATCTGCAGCGGCTGGACGAGGCCGTCTCCGGTCTGGCCCGGCCGCTGGGCGTGGCCGGCGGGCCGGTCCAGCCGCGGACGTGACCGCTCACCGCTGGTCGCTGCCGCCGGGGCGGCGGCTGCCGAGCACCTCGTCGCGCACGCGGGCGCAGCTGCGGCTGATCAGCCGGGAGACGTGCATCTGGGAGATGCCGAGCCGGTCGGCGATGCGGCTCTGCGTCATGTCCTCGAAGAACCGCATGTAGAGGATGGCCCGCTCGCGTTCGGGCAGCCGGCGCAGCCCCTCCTTGGCGGCCTCGCGGTCGACCACGACGTCGTAGGAGTTGTCCGCCGCGCCGAGGGTGTCGGCGAGGCTGTAGCCGTCGTCGCCGGCGGACAGTTCGGCGTCCAGCGAGAGGGTGCTGAAGCTCTCCAGCGCCTCCAGGCCGGCGGTCACCTCCTCCTCGGTGAGGCCGGTGTGGGCGGCGATGTCGGCGACGGTGGGTTCGGGGCTGCCGGGGTTCTGGGTGAGCTCCCGCCGGGCGACCCGCACCCGGTTGCGCAGTTCCTGCACCCGGCGCGGCACCCTGAGCGCCCACATCCGGTCGCGGAAGTGCCGCTTGACCTCTCCGGTGATGGTCGGGACGGCGTAGCTCTCGAAGGCCCCGCGGGAGGGGTCGAAGCGGTCGATGGCCTTCACCAGGCCGAGGGCCGCCACCTGGCGCAGATCCTCGACGGACTCGCCCCGGTCGCGGAACCGGCCGGCGATCCGGTGCGCCATGGGCAGCCAGGCGGTGACGAGTTCGTCGCGTACGGCGTCCCGCTCGGGGCCCTCGTCCAGTTCCGCCAGCCGGGCGAACAGCTCCGCGGTGTCGGGGGCGTCGTCGTGGCTGCGCCGGGTGGGGGCAGCGGCGGACGTGGCGGTCGTGCCGGGACGGCTTGTCGACATGTCGGTCAGCATTGCGGAATCGCTCCTGAACGTGGTTTCAGGGCACGGCCGGAACGGGGGTTCCGGGTCCTGGCCCGAACGGTGGTGTCAGGGTTCGCCGCGGGTGAGCCGCCGGGGCCCGCCGGGAGGGGCCCAGGCAGCGGTCTGGGTACCCGCTGGGCTCGCGCCTCCGGTCCGAAGCACGAGATTCCGTCTGCCCCTCGGCCCAGCGGGCAAACGCCGCCGACCGGAACTTCGAAAACCGCTTCAGCGCAGCGGGACCACGGCCGTGATGCACTTGCCGCCGCGGGGCAGCTCGGCCACCCGGACGTCCCGGGCCAGCCGGCACACGATGGGCCAGCCCCGGCCGCCGGGCCGGGCGGTGTTCCGGTCGTCGCCGGGGCGACGGATCACCGGCAGTTCGTCGCTGCGGTCGCTGACCGAGACCCGGACGCCGCCGGAGTCCACGTCGACGTCGAAGCCGGTGATGCCGCCGCCGTGCAGGACGGCGTTGGTGGTGAGTTCCGAGGTCACCAGCAGGGCGTCCGCGACGGCCTCGGGCGGGCAGGGCAGGGCGCGGGCCCTGCACCCTTCGGTCATGACCCGCTCCACCGTTCTGCGGGCCTCGGCCGGCCGGCACGGTATCCGGCGGCGGGGTTCCTGCAGGGGTGCGGCGGAGCTGGTCGGGTGATGATCGAGCATCCCTTCCTCCTCGAGCGGTGCCCGGATTGCAGGGGTCTCTCCCCTTCCGGCTGACCCCTGAGGGCGGGGTCAAACACGTTCGGTGGCGCTGCCATCACCCGGGATCCCCGGGGTACCCGGACGCCATGACCGATGTGGTGGACGCGGACGAGTTGTTGCGGCGGATCCGGCGCGGCCGGGAGCGTGCGGCCGAGGAGGAGCGGGCCTGGCGGGAGCGGGCGCGCAGCCTGACGGCGACGGATCCGGAGGGCGCCCGGGAGGCGGCCGACCGGGCCCGGGCGTTCGAGGCGGTGCTGCGGGTGCTGGAGGAGATCGTCCGCCCGGGCGGGGATCCGGTGCGGACGGAAGGAGTGAAACAGGTCACTTGACCCGGTTTCGGTTACCCAAAAGTACGGCAGATGGTTTACTGTTCATCCATACGTGATGCGGGAGTGGCGCGGAACCGTCCTTCCCCGCTCCACGCGTCACCGCATACGGCCCTGGCTGGTTTCCCCCGTCCAGCCAGGGCTTTTTGCTGCCCGGAGCACGGCACGAGGACCACGGTCCGCTTCCTTCGACATGCCCGGCGGGCGCACAGCGGCTGAAATGGGCTTGAGCACAGCACCGCAACCGCCGCCGGCGAGGAGCCCCGCGCCATGACCAAAGCGATCAAACTGCTCACCGCCCTCCCCCAGGCGCAGCGCGAGCGCCTGATGGAGCTGGCCAAGGAGGTGTCCTTCCCGGAGGACACCCGCATCTTCGAGGCGGGCGGCACCGCCGACCGGTTCTGGGTGATCCGCTCGGGCGCGGTCCACCTGGACCAGCAGGTCACCGCCCGGCAGCGGGTGACCGTGGCCTCGCTCGGCGCGGGCGACCTGCTCGGCTGGTCCTGGCTGTTCCCGCCGTACGAGTGGGACTTCGGCGCGGTGGCCTTCACCGACGTGCGCGCCTACGAGTTCGAGGGGCCGCCGGTGCTCGGGCTGTGCGTGGAGGATCCGCTGCTCGGGCTCTCGCTGGTGCGGACGGTGGCCGAGATCCTCGCCAGCCGGCTGGAGACGACCCGCGGAAAGCTGATGGAGCAGTACACGATGCGGCGGCGCAGCGGCCCGATCTAGCCGGCGGCACCGGCGGCGGCCCCGGCTGTCAGATCCGGTAGCGGCGCAGGGCGGGGACGGCGCCGGCCAGTGCCAGCATCGCCACGACGACCAGGGCGCCGCCGCCGGCCACGGCGGCCCGCGGGCCGAACACCGAGCCGGCGGTGCCGTGCAGCACGTCGGCCAGGCGCGGACCGCCCGCGACGACCACCGTGAACACCCCCTGCATCCGGCCGCGCATCTCGTCGGTCGCCGCCGACAGCAGGATGGCCCCGCGGAACACCATCGAGACCATGTCGGCGACGCCCGCCACGACGAGGCAGGCCACGGCCAGCCAGAGGTTCCCGCTCAGCCCGAACCCGGCGACGGCCACCCCCCAGCCGACGACCGCCCCGATGACCATCCAGCCGTGCCGGCGGGCCCGCGAGAAGACGCCGGAGAACAGGCCGCCGAGCACCGCGCCGACCGGGATGCCGGCGAACAGCACGCCGAGCGCGAAGCCCTCGCCGTAGGAGCCGTACGTGTGCGCGGCCAGCTCCGGGAACAGGGCGCGGGGCATGCCGAACACCATGGCGACGATGTCGGCGAGGAAGGACAGCAGCAGCACCTTGTGCCGGGAGATGTAGCGGAACCCGGCCGCGATCTCGCGCACCCCGGCGCGGCGGGCGACGGCCTCGCCGAGCGGCGGCAGCGCGGGCAGCCGCACGACGGCCCACACGGTCACGCACAGCGCCAGCGCGTCGATCAGATACAGCTCGGGCAGCCCGATGACCGGGATGAGCACGCCCGCCAGCAGTGGACCGGCCACCAGGCCGGTCTGCATCACGGTCGAGCCGAGCGCGTTCGCGGCCGGGAGCTGCTCCGCGGGGACCAGTCGGGCGATGGAGGCGGTGCGGGCGGGCGCGTTGAGTCCGAAGAACGCCTGTTGCAGCGCGAGCAGGATCATGAGGACGACGACCGAGTCCAGGCCGCTGACGGCCTGCGCCCAGAACAGCAGCGAGGTCGCCGCGATGCCGGTGTTGGTGACCAGCAGCAGCTTGCGGCGGTCCACGGTGTCGGCGACCGCCCCGCCCCACAGCGCGAAGGCCACCATCGGCAGCAGGCCCGCGAGGCTCGCGTAGCCGACCCAGGCCGAGGAGTGGGTGATGTCGTAGATCTGCTTGGGTACGGCGACGGCGGTGAGCTGGCTGCCGACGGCGGTCACGATGGTCGACGACCACAGGCGTCGGTAGGCGGGGATGCGCAGCGGGCGGGTGTCCATCGCCCAGCGGCGCCAGCCGCGCCGCGGCGGGTCCTCGGCCGCCGGCGCGTCGGGCCCGGTCCCTGTCCCGGACCGCTCGGTCTCGGTGCTGCTGCTCTCGCTCGTGTCCACGGCCGTCCTGGTTGCTCGTTACATCTTTTTCGCTTCGAGAGCCTAACTGTCCCAGGAACTGCTGTGCGCCCAGAACGGATTCGGCTCAGGCGCCGGCGATCAGGGTGGCGCCCAGGACCAGCATGGTGACGGCGACCAGGCCGTCCAGGACCCGCCAGGCGCCCGGCCGGGCCAGGAACCGGCCGAGCAGCCGGGCGCCGAAGCCGAGCGCGGCGAACCAGCACAGGCTGGCGAGCGCGGCGCCGAGCCCGAAGGTCCAGCGCAGCGGCCCCCGGTCGGCGGCCAGGGAGCCGAGCAGGAACACGGTGTCCAGGTAGACGTGCGGGTTCAGCCAGGTCAGCGCCAGGCAGGTGAGCACCGCCCGGCGGCGCGAGCCGGCCGCCTCGCCCTCCGCGCGCAGCCCGGTGCCGGGTTTGAGCACCCGGCGGGCGGCCAGGGCGCCGTAGCAGAGCAGGAAGGCGCCGCCCACGATCCCGACCGCCCGCAGCGCGCCCGGCCAGGCCACCACCACCGCGCCGACCCCGCCCACGCCGAGCGCGATGAGCAGCGCGTCGGACAGGGCGCAGATGCCGACGACGGCGAGGACGGCGTCCCGGCGCACCCCCTGCCGGAGGACGAAGGCGTTCTGCGCGCCGATGGCGACGATCAGGGAGAGGCCGGTGCCGAATCCGGCGACCGCGGCGGTCAGGGCGTGGTTCATGCCGTCGACGCTAGAAAAGCCCTGGTACGAAGTACAGCTAAAGATTTTTACGTACCCTTAGCTCTCGTGATGTCAGAGCTGCCCCTGGAACAGGTCCGGACGCTGCTGGCCGTGGTGGACGAGGGCACGTTCGACGCGGCCGCCGCCGCGCTGCACGTGACGCCGTCGGCGGTCAGCCAGCGGGTCAAGACCCTCGAACAGCGCACCGGCCGGGTGCTGCTCCAGCGCACCAAACCGGTGCGGCCCACGGAGTCCGGCGCGGTGCTGGTGCGGTTCGCCCGGCAGCTGGCCCGGCTGGAGCGGGACGCCTGGGGCGAGCTGGGCCTCAGCGGGACCGGGGAGCCGACGCGGGTGTCGGTCGCGGTGAACGCGGACTCGCTGGCGACCTGGTTCCTGCCGGCGCTGACCCGGGTCCCGGGCCTCTGCTTCGAACTGCACCGGGAGGACGAGGACCACACGGCGGCGCTGCTGCGCGAGGGCCTGGTGATGGCGGCCGTGACCTCCTCCCCCGACCCGGTGCCCGGCTGCACGGTCCGTCCGCTCGGCCGGATGCGCTATCTCCCGGTGGCCGCCCCCGAGTTCGCCGCGGCCCACCTGGACGGGCGGCCCCTGCCGGAGGCGCTGTCCCGGGCGCCCGTGGTGGCCTTCGACCGCAAGGACGACTTCCAGGACGGCTTCGCCCGCCGGCTCGGCCGCGGCTCCGCCGGCCCGTTCCGGCATCATGTGCCCACCTCGGAGGGGTTCTTGGACGCGGTCGCCGCCGGGCTCGGCTGGGGCATGGTCCCCGAGGTGCAGGCCGGACCGCTGCTGGAGCGGGGGCGGCTGGTGGTGCTCGCCCCCGGTGAGTGGATGGACGTCACGCTCCACTGGCAGCAGTGGAGGCTCGACTCCCCGGCGCTGGCGGCCCTGGCCGAGGCGGTCGCCGAGACCGCGGCGGAGGCACTGCGCGGCTGAGCCCGGGGAGCGTCGGCGCGGCCCGGGCGCACGGGCGCCGGAGGTGTCGAGGGCCCGCGGCTCCGCGGCGCCCGAGGCCGGCGCGGCTGGGACGCCGTGGAGCCGCGGTACTCCGACGGTGGAGCGCGCTCGGGCCCCCGGTGCTACGGCGCCGAAGCCGCGTCCCTCGCGCCCGGCTGACGGTCATGGGGCGGGCGGCGGAGGGCCCGTGGCGACGGACGGCGTCCCGCGACGGTGTGGCGGTCCCCGGACCCGGCGGTCGGCCGGCCCGAACTCCCCGCCGCCGGTGCCCCGTCGGGCGGCGCGGTGCCCTCTTTCGCCCCGTCCGACGGCCTGTTGACCGGGGGCGATTCCGCCAGGACCGACACCGCGCCGGACGGCCGGGCCGCGCGCTTGTCCCGATCCCCTTCCGGTTGTGCCGTTTCACGCCGTCCCGACCGGTCACCCGAACCGGAGCGACGCATGCGGACCGCATGCGACAGGCACGGACGACTTCGATCCGACCAGGAGACTCCGATGGACAATTGGCGCGACCATGCCGCGTGCCGTCATGAGGACCCCGACCTGTTCTTCCCGATCGGTACCACCGGGCCGGCGCAGGTGCAGACCGAGCAGGCCAAGGCGGTGTGCGGGCACTGCCCGGTCCGTGAGCAGTGCCTGGAGTGGGCGCTGGGGTCGGGGGAGATCATCGGCATCTGGGGCGGTACGACGGAGCTGGAGCGCCGGTCGCTGCGGCGCCGCGCCCGCTCCCGGCCGCGCTCGGGCTGACCGGCGACCGGCTCGGGCCGACGGGGACGAGGGGGGCTCAGCGGCCACGGCGGCGCAGGGTCCCCCAGTTCCGCTCCTGCCGGGCCACCTCCTCGCGGGCCGCGTCGATCACGTCGTCGGCGATCCAGCACAGCGGCTCGACGTCGGCGACGAGCGGCTCGTTGTCGGGGCCCCGGCCGGTCTCCCGGCCCCGCAGGACCCAGGGCCGTACGCCGGGCCCCTTGTCGTGCGGCAGGTGCGCGTAGTCGTAGAGACGGCGCGCCACCCACAGCTCCACCGAACGGTCCTCCCACCAGTCCTCCACGTCGAGCGGGTTGGCGGACAGCCCGGGCATGGGGACGCCGGTGAGCTCGTCGGTGCTGGAGACGTCCTCCAGGTCGGCGCCCGGCCCCTTGGACCAGCGCACGTACAGGCCCTGCCGCCGTTCCACCAGGCGGGCCACCTCGGCGAGCGTGGAGACGACCGGCAGATCCTCCGGTGCGCTCATGGCATGACCTCCCTCTGCTGCGCGTCGCGCGACCGGAGTACCCCCGGCGCGCGCCGGAAATCGGACCGCGGCACTCCGCTCTCCGGACTCGCCACCGGACGGCCCACTCCGGCTCGTCACCGGACGGCCTCTCCGCCTCGCCACCGGACGGCCTCTCCGCCTCGTCACCGGGCGGCGGTCTCCGGTTCGTCGCCGGGCGGCGGTACGGCCGGCAGCCGCAGGGTGAACACCGCGCCCGCCCCCGGCTCGCTCGCCGCCCCGGCCGTGCCGCCATGGGCGGCGACCAGGTGGCGGACGATCGACAGGCCGAGGCCGCTGCCGCCGGTGCGGCGGCTGCGGGACTTCTCCGCGCGCCAGAACCGCTCGAAGACGTGCGGGAGGTCCTCGGCCGCGATGCCGGGGCCGGTGTCGGTGACGGTGAGCACGATCTTGTCGCCGTCCCGGCGGGCCGCGAGCGTGACCGTGCCGCCGGCGGGGGTGTGCCGCAGCGCGTTGGAGACCAGGTTCCCGAGGGCCTGCCGCATCCGCACCGGGTCGGCGTCCAGCCAGGCGGCGCCGTCGGTCCCGGTGCGCAGGGCGACCCCGGCCGCGTCGGCGGCGACGCGGTGAGCGGCGGCGACCTGGTCGAGCAGGTCGCCGGCGCGCAGCG
>NZ_MUMF01000575.1 GCF_002155905.1 Streptomyces tricolor
CCAGCCGACAGAAACCGGCGGGCCGGCGCCGCAGGGGACCGTTGGGCCGGTCCGGCAGGGAAGAGCGGCGGGTTCAGACCGTGGGCATGTTGTACGGCGTCACCACCTGGATCGCCGACGGCAGCACCGGCCCCGCGGGCGGCAGCGCGCCGTGGAAGCGCATCACCTCGTGACAGGCCTCACGCAGATCGTGCCGCAGATCGTGGTGGAGCACGGCGGACAGCCGGTGCGCCCGCAGCAGGCGGGTGTTGTCGTGGTCCAGGTCGTGCGCGATGAACACCGCGCAGTCGCGGCCGAGGTCGGCGAAGGCCCGCAGGGTGGCGTTGTTGCCGCCGCCGATCGAGTACACCGCCCGGATCTCCGGGTCCCGCTCCAGCGCGGCGCGGACCAGGTCGTACTGCGTGGCGTCCAGCCCCTGCCCCTCCGCGATCTCCACCAGCGCGCGCTGCGGATGTCGGGCCCGCATCACGCTGCGGAACCCCATCTCGCGCTCCTCCTCGTTGCGGAAGAAGCCGCTGCTGAGGCTGGTGAGGACGTTGCCGGGCCGGTCGCCGAGCCACTGGCCCATCAGGTAGGCGGCGGTCGCGCCGGCCGCCCGGTTGTCGATGCCGACGTAGCCGACGCGTCCGCTCGCGGGCAGGTCGGTGACGAGGGTGACGACCGGGACCCCGGCGGCGGCGAGCCGGCCCACGGCCGCGGTGACCTCGGGGACGTCCGGCGCCTTGAGGATCACGCCCTGCGAGCCGCGCCGGGTGATCCGGTCCAGCGTGCGGACCAGCTCCTGGACCGGGCCGGTCTCGCGGAAGTGGAAGCGGGAGCGGACGACGGCCGGGTGCAGCGCGGGCAGTTCGGCCTCCAGGGCGGCGCGGACGGCGGTGGTGAACCGCTCGGGCGCCTGCGCCACGATGTCGACCATGAAGGTGCGGCCGACCAGCCGGACCTGGGTGCGCTGCCGGTCGAGATCGGCGATGGCCCGGTGCACCTCTCGCGCGGTGCTCTCCCGCACCCCTCCCCTGCCGTTCAGCACCCGGTCCACGGTGGCCTCGCTGAGACCGGCCTGACGTGCGATCTCCCGGATCGGGAACGGATGGCCCATGGACCGGCTCCTTGGCTCCTTGAGGGGTTTTTGATGGCCGCCTGCTGGTTGTTCGAGGGGTTTGTACTGACAAGAATGACAGGGCCGCGCCACGCCCGTGACCGAAAGAGGGACACCGATGTCCGTCGCCTCCGCGCCAGGCCGCGCCTGGCTCTCCGAGCAGGACTGCGACCTCGACTCCTTGCGCGCCCTGGTCGCGCGGACCACCGGCCTCGCCGACTACCCCGGTGCCTCGTCGGTGGAGAGCAACGTCCTCGTGTACGACGGCGAGCGGCTGCGTTCGGCCCGTGACCGCCGTGCGGTCCGCGCCGAGCTGGTGCGGGCGCTCTCCGACGGCCCCGGCATCGTCGTCGTCCGGGGCGCCTTCCCGGAGCCGGAGGTGGTGGACCGGGTCACCGCGGTGTTCGAGGCGCTGATCGCCGAGCAGCAGGCCGCCGGCGCGACCGCGGGCGACCACTTCGCCGCTCCGGGCGCCAACGACCGGGTGTGGAACGCGCTGGAGAAGACGGCCCTGTACGACCCGGAGGCGTTCGCCGACTACTACGCCAACGAGGTGCTGGCGCTGCTGGCCACGGCCTGGCTGGGCCCCGGCTACCAGATCACCTCGCAGGTCAACGTGGTCAACCCGGGCGGCGCCGGGCAGACCGCGCACCGGGACTACCACCTGGGCTTCCTGAGCGACGCGATGGCCGCCGCCTACCCCGCGCACGTGCACCGCCTCTCGCCCGTGCTCACCCTCCAGGGCGCGGTCGCCCACTGCGCCATGCCGGTGGAGTCCGGGCCGACGCTCTACCTGCCGTACTCCCAGCGCTACGAGCCGGGCTATCTGGCCTGGCGGCGCCCGGAGTTCCAGGAGTACTTCGCGGCGCACCACGTGCAGCTGCCGCTCGCGAAGGGCGACGCCGTCTTCTTCAGCCCGGCGCTCTTCCACGCCGCCGGCGCCAACCGGACGACGGACCTGCGGCGCACGGCCAACCTGTTGCAGATCTCGTCCGCGTTCGGCCGGGCCATGGAGAGCGTGGACCGGGAGGCGGTGGCGAACGCGGTGTTCCCGGTGCTGTTGCGGCGGGCGGCCGCGGGGGCGTCCGAGGAGTGGCTGGAGAACGTGATCGCCGCGAGCGCCGAGGGCTACCCCTTCCCCACCAACCTGGACAGCGACCCGCCGGTGGCCGGGCTGGCCCCGCCGTCGCAGGCGGACCTGGTGCGGCGGGCGCTGCGCGAGCGGTGGCGGCCGGGACGGCTGCGCGCGGAACTGCGGACGGCGTCGGAACGCCGGGAGAGCTGAGGCGGGTCATGGGACTTCTCGACGACAAGGTCGTCCTCGTGGGCGGGGGCACCCAGGGCGTGGGGGCCGCGGTCGCGCGGGCCGCCGTCCGCGAGGGTGCCGCGGTGGCGGTGAGCGGGCGGCGCCCGGAGCCGGGCGAGGCACTGGTGACGGAGCTGTCGGCCGCCGGGGGCACGGCGCTGTACGTCCGGGCCGACCTGGCGGACGCCGAGCAGGCCAAGGCGTCGGTCGCCGAGGTGGTGGACGCGTACGGCCGGATCGACTGCCTGGTGAACTCGGCCGGGCTGACCTCCCGGGGCACCCTGCTGGACACCACTCCGGAGCTGTTCGACGCGCACATCGCGGTCAACCTCAAGGGGCCGTTCTTCGCGATGCAGGCGGCGGTCGCGGACATGACGGCCCGCAAGGCGCCCGGCACGATCGTCAACATCATCACCTCGTCGGCGCACGGCGGACAGCCGTTCCTCGCGCCATACGTGGCCGCCAAGGCGGGCCTGGCGGGCCTGACCCGGAACGCGGCCCACGCCCATCGCTGGGACCGGATCCGGATCAACGGCCTGAACATCGGCTGGACCGCGACGGAGGGCGAGGACGCCACCCAGCGCGCCTTCCACGGCGCCGGTGACGACTGGCGCGAGCAGGCCGCGGCCCGGCTGCCGATGGGCAGGCTCGGCCGGCCGGACGACATCGCCGACTTCGTGGTGTTCCTGCTGTCCGAGCGGTCCGGGGTGGTCACCGGGTCGGTGATCGACTGGGATCAGAACGTGCTCGGCGGGCTCGACTAGAACTCCGTACCAACCCTGGGAGCAGTACCGCATGCGTATCGGAATCCTCGGCCTCGGCCGTATCGGCGCCTTCCACGCCGAGACCCTCTCCGGCCTCGACGCCGTCGAGTCGCTCGTCGTCGCCGACCCGTTCGCGGACGCGGCCGAGGCCGCCGCCGCGCGGTTCGGGGCCGAGGTCGCGAACTCGCCAGAGGCCCTGCTGGCGGCCGGCGTGGACGGCCTCGTCGTCGCGGCGGCCACCGACGCCCATCCCGCCCTGATTTTGGCCGGCGTCGAGGCCGGCGTCCCGGTCTTCTGCGAGAAGCCCGTCGCCCGGACGATGCGTGAGGGCGTCGAGGTCCTCAAGGCCGTCCAGGGCAGCGGCGTGCCGATCCAGATCGGCTACAACCGGCGCTTCGACGCGGGCTTCGTCGCCGCGCGGGCCGCCGTGCGGGCCGGTGAGCTGGGCAAGCTGCACACGGTCCGGTCCACGACGCTGGACCCGGCGCCGCCGCCGGCCGCCTACATCGCCGCGTCCGGCGGCATCTTCCGCGACTGCTCCGTGCACGACTTCGACATCATCCGCTGGGTGACGGGCCGTGAGGTCACCGAGGTGTACGCGGTGGGCGGGAACCGGGGCGCGGACTACATCAAGGCGGCGGGCGACGCCGACACGACCGGCGCGATCCTGACCCTGGACGACGGCACGATCGCGGTGGTGTCCAACTCCCGGCACAACCGGCGCGGTTACGACGTGCGCATGGAACTCCACGGCTTCGCCGACTCCATCGCCGTGGGCCTGGACGACAAGCTGCCGCTGCGCTCGGTCGAGCCCGGCGTGTCCTTCCCGTCCGGCACCCCGCACGACTTCTTCATGGACCGCTTCGCCGACGCCTACCGCGCCGAACTGACCGCGTTCACCGAGGTCGTGGCCGGCACCCGGCCCTCCCCGTGCACCGTCGAGGACGCCCTGGAGGCCGGCTGGATCGCCGAGGCCTGCACGCTGTCCCTGCACGAGCACCGGCCGGTGACGCCGGCGGAGGTGCGCGGGGCCTGAGGGTCGCGGAGACGGCGCCGGGCACACGTCCGGCGCCGTTTCCGTGGGGTCAGCCGCAGTACCGGATCAGCCACTCGTCGGCGTTGTAGGTGTCCCGCGCCGGGTCCGGCCGGGTCGCCGGCCTGGTCTCCACCGTGTCCTGCGGGCGTATCCGCTCGGGCAGCGTGCCGAAGCGGTCGCGGCGCAGGACGGCGGCGGCGTCGGCCTGGTCCTGGGGCGTGCGAGGTTCCGTACGGTGTGTCATCTCGTCCTCCCGTCCGCGCGGGCATCCCCCGTCATCCATCAGAACGCCCGCGTGCCCCGGTTGGTTCCCGGCCGTCGCCCGGCCGAATCCGTCGGGATACAGCAGGAACCGGCCGCGGTCCGATGACCGCGGCCGGTTCCTCATCGCCCGTCAGACCCGTTCGCCCGTCGACCACCCGTCCCGGCGGCCCTCAGGCGCCGCAGGACCGCAGGAAGCGGCGGGTGCGCACGGCGATCGGCAGCGGCTTGTCCGGCTCGCACGGGTACATGTCCTGCTCGACGATCGCGAACAGCTCCACGCCCAGCCGCTGCGCCGCCTCGAGCACCGGTCCCAGTTCCGGGACACCGGACGGCGGTTCGCACATCACCCCGCGCTGCACGGCCGGCCCGAACGGCACCCCGCCCGCGACGACGTCGGCGAGGATGTCGGGGTCGACCTGCTTGAGGTGCAGGTACCCGATGCGCTCGCCGTAGGTCTCGATCAGCTTGACGCTGTCCCCGCCGCAGTAGGCGTAGTGCCCGGTGTCCAGGCACAGGTTGACCAGTTCGGAGTCGGTCGAGTCCAGGAAGCGCTCGACGTGCTCCTCGGTGTCGATGTGGGTGTCGGCGTGCGGGTGCACGACGATGTCCAGGCCGTACCTCTCCCGGACCTCGTGGCCGAGGCGCTCCATGCCCTTGGTCAGGTGCGCCCACTGCTCGGCGGTCAGCTCGGGCGGCTCCAGGATCTCGGCGGTCTTGTCGTCCCGCCAGAAGGAGGGGATCACCACCAGGTGCCGGGCGCCCATCGCCTGGGTGAGCGCGGCGACCTGGCCGACGTGCGCCCAGGTCTCGTCCCAGACGGCGGGGCCCCGGTGCAGGCCGGTGAAGACGGTGCCCGCCGAGACCTTCAGGCCGCGCCGGGCCACCTCCTCGGTGAGCCGTGCCGGGTCGGTGGGCAGGTAGCCGTACGGGCCCAGTTCGATCCAGTCGTAGCCGGCCTCGGCGACCTCGTCGAGGAAGCGTTCCCAGGGCACCTGCTGCGGGTCGTCGGGGAACCAGACGCCCCAGGAGTCGGGGGCCGAGCCGACCCGGATGCGGTCGAGGGCGTGGGGCATGTCAGGACGTTCCTTCCGAAGGGGTGGCCACGGGTGCGGTGAGGTCGCCCTCCTCGGGCAGCTCCTCCACGTCGACGCCGCGCACCTGGGCCAGTTCGTGCTTGAGCGCGGCGAGCTCGGCGCCGCCCGCCATGTGGTTGGTCAGCTCTTCGAGGCCGATCTCGCTGCGTTCGGCACTCAGTTCCAGGGTGCCGAGGCGCAGCACGCTGAAGTGGTCGCCGACCATGTAGGCGTGGTGGGGGTTGTGGGTGATGAAGATGACGCCGAGGCCGCGGTCGCGGGCGGCGGCGATGTACTTCAGCACCACGCCGGACTGTTTGACGCCGAGGGCGGCGGTCGGCTCGTCCAGGATGAGGACGCGGGCGCCGAAGTAGACGGCGCGGGCGATGGCCACGCACTGGCGCTGGCCGCCGGAGAGGGTGCCGATGGGCTGCTCCAGGTCGTCCAGGACGATGCCCATGTTGCGCAGCTCCTGGTCCGCGGTCTCCTTCATCCGGGCGATGTCGAGGCGGCGGACCGGCCAGGGGCCCTTGGTCATCTCGGAGCCGAGGAAGAAGTTCCGCCAGACCGGCATGAGCGGGACGGTGGCCAGGTCCTGGTAGACGGTGGCGATGCCCTTGTCGAGGGCTTCGCGCGGGGTGGAGAAGCGCACCGGAGTGCCGTCCACGAGGAACTCGCCCTCGGTGTGCTGGTGCAGCCCCGAGATGATCTTGATGAGGGTGGACTTCCCGGCGCCGTTGTCGCCGAGCACGCAGGTGACCTGGCCGGCGTGGACCGTGAGGTCGACACCGTGCAGGGCGCGGATGTTGCCGTAGGACTTGCCGGCGCCGCGCAGTTCGACGAGGGGTCCGTCCGGGGCGGGCGCGCTGTCCTGGAGGACGGCGCCCTGGGGCTTGTTGTCATTCATCGGTCACCTCCGGGTCGCCGTGCGCTGGACCCACAGATTGATCAGGACGGCGCCGAGCAGCATCACGCCGAGGAAGGCCTTGAACCAGTCGGGGTTCCAGCCGGCGTAGACGATGCCCTGCTGCACCATGCCGAACATGAACGCGCCGAAGACCGGGCCGATCGCGGAGCCGTAGCCGCCGGTGAGCAGGCAGCCGCCGATGACGGCCGCGGCGATGTAGATCAGCTCCTGGCCGACGCCCTCGCCGGACTGCACGGTGTTGAACGAGAACAGGTTGTGCATGCCGACGAACCAGGCGCCGAAGCCGACCAGCATGAACAGGGTGATCTTGGTGAAGTTCACCGGGACGCCGACCGCGCGGGCGCTGTCCTTGTTGCCGCCGACGGCGAAGATCCAGTTGCCGTACTTGGTGCGCAGCAGCACCCAGGTGGCGAGGGCCGCGAAGACCAGCCACCACACGACGGTGATCTTGACCTGGACCCCGCCCACGCCGAAGGAGGAGGCGAAGAGCTTCTTGGCCTGGGCGAAGCCGTCCATGTCGCTGATGTCGTCGGTGGCGACGTTTCCGGTGACCAGCTTGGTGACGGCGAGGTTGGCGCCCTGGAGGATCAGGAAGGTGCCGAGGGTGACCAGGAAGCTGGGCAGCCCGGTCCGCACCACCATCCAGCCGTTGAAGGCGCCGATCGCCAGGGACACGATCAGGGCGACGATCACGCCGGTCCACACGTTCAGGGTCAGCTGGTAGCTGAGCATGCTCGCGGTGAGCGCGGAGGAGATCACGGCGACGCCGGAGGAGAGGTCGAACTCGCCGCCGATCATCAGCAGGGCCACCGGGAGGGCCATGATGCCGATGGTCGAGGACTGGTACAGGATGTTCGCCATCGAGCTGCCGTCGCGCACCGGCGGGGCCGTGATCAGGAAGAAGACCAGGACGGCGACGGCGCCGAGGAAGACGCCCACCTCGGGCCGGGCCAGCAGCCGGAGGGCCGGCGGGCGCCGGGCGGTGCGGCCGTCGGTCTGCTTCGGGCCGGACGCCGGCGGCCTGCCCACCGCCGGCTCAGCCTGCTGGGTCATGCTCATCACCGGGTGCCCTTCGCGGCGAACTCGGCGACCTTGTCGACGTTGGACTTGTCGACGAAGGCCGGGCCGGTGAGCACCGGCTGCTCACCGCCGCCGCTGTAGTTGCCGTTGTTCTTGTAGAGCCACAGCGAGTCGACCGCCAGGTAGCCCTGGAGGTAGGGCTGCTGGTCGACGGCGAACTCGATGGTGCCCTTCTGCACCGCCTTGACCAGTTCCTTGTTGAGGTCGAAGGTGGCCACCTCGGCCTTGCTGCCGGCGTCGCCCACCGACTGGACCGCGGTCAGGGCGAAGGGGGCGCCGAGGGTGACGACCGTGTCGACGTCCTTGTCCTGCTTGAGCTTGGCCGTGATGGTCGACTTCACGGACGGCATGTCGGTGCCGTTCACATACAGGGTCTCAGTGGTGCCCTGGAACGTCTTCTCCACGCCGTCGCAGCGCTGGGTGAGGCCCACGTTGCCCTGTTCCTGGATCACGCAGACGATCTTCTTGGCGCCGGTGGTGTTCAGCTTCTTGCCGAACGCCTCGCCCGCCACGCTCTCGTCCTGCCCGAAGAACTCCAGCAGGCCGAGCTTCTTCCAGTCGCTCAGCCCCGAGTTCAGGCCGACCACGGGGATGCCGGCCTGCTCGGCCTTGGCGATCACGCCCTTCATCGCGTCGGGCTTGGCCAGGGTGACCGCGATGCCGTCGACCTTCTGGTCGATGGCGTTCTGCACGTAGTTGGCCTGGTTGCCCGCGTTGGGGTCGGCGGAGTAGATCAGCTCGATGTTGTCCTTGGCCGCGGCGGCCTCCGCGCCCTTGCGGACGGTGTCCCAGAAGGTGTCGCCGGGGGCCTGGTGGGTGACCAGCGCGACGGTCATGCGGGGGGTGTCGGCCTTGCCCGCGGAGGCGTGCGCCGCTTCCTCCTCGGCCTTCTTGCCGCCGGAACTGCTGGAACAGCCGGCGAGGGTGAGGGCTGCCGCAGCGGCCACGGCCACGAGGGGGGCCGTTCTGCGGGAGCGGGGGCGAGAAGAGCGGTCCATCTTTCCTGCACCTCACTGTGCGTGCGACGGGGCAAGGGACGCGATTGCGTTGGGACGGGATACAAGCCTCTGTCGAGCCCGCTGTCAATACTTTGTTAAGACATCATTGCAGGAGATGGTCAGAATGTAAGTACAAATCGTGGGCACGTCCCGCATGCCGGACCTCCATGTGAGGGGCATGAGCCCAGTACACCGCACCCCGCGGCGAACGGCACCGGGCGATCGCACGCTCGCACCGGACGCCGAGCGCCCTGGGCGTCCCGTCCACCGCGCCGGCCTGCCGGCGCCCCTGCTCTGGCCAGGCGGTCTTCTCGGCGCCGCGCCCGTACGGCCCGGTGTTCACGGCCGGCAACCCGCTCCCGCAGCAGGTCGTCATCACCCCGCTGTACCGGCTGCACCGGCTCACGGACCTGCCGGGCATCACGGCGGGCGGCAAGCCGTACGACTCCGCGCCGGGCCCGGTGAGGGGCCCGCGGGCGGAAGGGAACCCGGTGCGGCGCCCCCTGTCCTTCCCGGTGCCCCTCCTGCCTCGTCGGGCCTCCCGACCGGCGAGGAGACCGCCGGCACGGTCACCGTCGTACGGGAGCCGCGCGGTCAGTGAGCCGCGTCCAGCCGGGCCCGCTGCTCGGCGGTCAGCTCCAGATCGACGGCGGCGAGACTCTCGTCGAGCTGGGCCACCGAGGAGGCGCCGACGAGCGGGATCACGGGCCGCTCGCCGCCCCACTGCCAGGCCAGCACGACCTGGTTGAGGCTCGCCCCGGTCTCCCGGGCCACCTCGCGCAGCACCGCGAGCCGGGCCGGGGTGCCGGGGTGGTCGTAGTCCGCCGGCAGCGGCTTGTCGGCGCGCGTGTAGGCGCCGTTGAGCAGGGGCGAGTAGGCGACCAGCGTGAGATCCGGCTCCGCCCGCAGGTAGCTGCGGAGTTGCGCGTCCACCCCGCCCAGGCTGCCGTCCGGGAACAGGCCGCTCGGCACGTCCGTGCGGGGCCTGAGGTAGCTGTGCTGGTACTGCAACACCTCGTACCCCGGCAGCCCGGCCGCGCGGGCGAGGGCGCGGGCCCGTTCCACCCGCCACACGGCGTGGTTGCTGACCCCGAGCAGGCCGACGGTGCCCTCCGCGACGAGCGCGGCGAACCCTTCGACGGTCTCCCCGAGCGGCACCGTGGGGTCTTCTATGTGCGCGTACAGCAGATCCAGGCGCTCCACTCCGAGCCGCTCCCGGCTGCGCTCGGCGGACTCGCGGATCACCTTCGCGGACAGGCCCTCGGCGTTGTCGGTGTAGCCGGTGCCGGGGGCGAGGGGCCGGGCGCCGAGCTTGGTGGCGATGACGACCTCGTCACCGACGCCCCGGCTGCGCCGCCACCGCCCGAGCAGTTCCTCGCTCTGGCCGCCCTGGCCGCCGTCCTCCCAGAACGCGTAGTTGTCGGAGGTGTCGATGAACGTCCCGCCGGCCTCGACGTAGCGGTCGAGGACGGCGAAGGAGGTCTTCTCGTCGGTGCGCGAGCCGAACAGCATCGCGCCGAGCGCGAGCACGCTCACCTCCCGGCGGGTGGCCGGATCCGTTCCGATGGTGCGGTACTTCATGCTGGTCCTCCCGGTGCGGGGCTGGTAGCACGGGAGTGTTCAGCTTGAAGTGCACGCGAAGTCAAGGAACTCGACGCCGGCTGCCCGGAGGTCTCCTGTGCTGCGAGCGATACTCACGGCGGGCGCGGTCCTCGCCGCCCTGCTGGCCCCCGCCTCCGCCCACGCCCGGGAGACCGGGCAGGGCGTCCCGCCGCTCACCGACCGGCACGGACGGGTGCTCACCCTGCGCGGCTGGAACATCGAGGACAAGACGCACCGCGGCGACGAGGCCCTGAGCGGCATCACCGAACGCCACCTGCGCGACCTGCGCGCCCAGGGTTTCGGCTTCGCCCGGCTGCTGGTCTTCTGGGACGACCTGGAGCCGAGGCCGGGGCAATACAGCCGCAGGTACCTCCGGAAGATCGAGCGCGTGCTGGACTGGGCGCACCGCCATGACGTCCAGGTCGTCATCGACGCCCACCAGGACGTCTTCGGCCCCGCCTTCGGCCACCGCGGCATACCCGAGTGGGCGACCAGGACCGACGGACTGCCGTTCACCCCGCACCCGGACGACTGGTTCGCCGAGTACTTCGAGCCCGCCGTGCAGCGCGCCTTCACGCATCTCTACGAGGACGCGGACCTGCGGCGCGCCCAGTCCGCGATGTGGCGGACCCTCGCCGCCCGCTTCGCCCGCCATCCGGCCGTCTTCGGCTACGACCTGATCAACGAGCCGATGGGCGAGCAGCGGCCCGGCGAGGACCTGCCGTCGGCGGCCCGCCGCATCGAACGCGACCAGCTCACCCCGATGTACAACCGCCTCGCCGACGCCGTCCGTTCGGCCGACCGGGACGCCTGGGTGTTCGTCGAGCCGACGCCGATCGTGGGCGAGGGCGTACCGACCGGGCTCGGCCGCGTCGACGATCCCCGGGTCGTGTACGCGCCGCACTTCTACAACACCGCCATGGAGGCGGGCGCCGACTACGATCCCGGGTCCGGCTGGATCGAGGCGTACGAGCGGGCCGTCACCGCGTACCCGAAGCGGTACCGGGTCCCGGTGGTGGTCGGCGAGTGGGGTCCGCTGAACAACGCCCTGCCGAACATGCGCCGCTTCTACCGGGACGCGATGGCCTCCCTGGGCCGCTACGCCTCCGGCTGGGCGGGCTACGTGTGGTGCTACGGCGGCGGGTACTGCGCGGTCGACGCGGCCGGCGCCTTCCGCACCAACAAGGAGCTGACCGCCGAGCCGTACGCGCAGGCCGTGGCGGGCACGGTCCGCTCCGCCGGGTACGACCCCGGGGCGGGCGTCTTCCGGCTGGCCTACCGCGCGGCCTCCCACGGGTCCCGGACGACCGTCCTCTCCCTGCCGCCGGGCACCTGGCGGATCACGGCCGACGGCGGTGCGGGCGTCGTACGCCGGGCGGCCGGCCGGGCGTGGGTGCCGGCCGCCCCGGGCAGCGACGTGACCGTCACCGTGACACGCGGCTGACCACGCCCGCCCGGCCCCGGACGGAGCCGGCGCGCCCGATGGTGTCCCGGCCCGTCAGCCGGTCTTCCACGGCCGGAGCTTCTCGGGGTTGAGCACCGCCCAGATCCGTCGGATCCGGTCGTCCGCGATGTCGAACGCGTACACCGCCACGACGACGCCGTCCAGGCGGGCCACCAGACCGGGCTGGCCGTTGACCGTGTACTCCTGGAGCGTCAGGCGGCCCGGGAGGGTCCGGTCGGCGAAGAAGCGGGCGATGCGCTCGGCGCCCTCGACCGGGTGGAGCAGCGCCGTGACGCGTCCGCCACCGTCCCCGACGGCGGTGGCCTCGGGGTCGAGAAGGCCGATGAGGGCGTCGATGTCCTTGGCCTCCCACGCCTGCTTGAACTCCCGGACGACACGGGCCCGCTGGGCCGTCGGCGGCAAGGGAGGCCGCGAGGCGTCGATGCGGCGGCGGGCCGAGGACGCCAACTGGCGGCAGGCCGCCGGGGTGCGGCCGACGATGTCGGCCACTTCGGCGAAGGGATAGCGGAAGACGTCGTGGAGGACGAACGCCACGCGCTCCGCCGGGGTCATCGCTTCCAGTACGACGAGGAAGGCCATGCTGACCGACTCGTCGAGCGTGATGCGGTCGGCCGGATCTGCCGTGCCGTCGTCCGTCGCGCCGGCGGGCCACTCGGTGCGCGCGGGCAGCGGTTCGGGGACCCACTCCCCCACGTAACGCTCCCGCCGGACCCGGGCCGAGCGGAGCACGTCGAGGCAGATACGGCCGGCGACCTTGGTCAGCCAGCCGCCGGGGGACGCCACCGCCGCCTGCTGCGACGGGGACATCGCGTACCAGCGGGCGTACGTCTCCTGGACGACGTCCTCGGCCTCGGCCAGGGAGCCCAGCATCCGGTAGGCCAGGTTGATCAGCCGGCGGCGTTCACCGGTGACCGCGCTCGGCATCGGGTCGAGTCGGCCGTCTTCCGGCACGGTCGGACTGGTCGTCATGGTCTCGCGGCTCCCTCGGTCGGATCTTCCCTCGCCTATACGACGAGACAGCGCCCCGGAATGTGAGACCGGCGCCCCGCCTCACATTCCGCCGGGCCGTCCCGTCGTACCCGGCAACGGAACGCCGTCGCCGCCGCGCCAGAGGCCGGCCGCGCGACCCGGACCGTCCCGCAGACCACGTCTCGACCGAAGGAGCACGCGATGACCACCCACGAGTCCGAGCTACGGGCCCTCCTGGCGGACCGCGCCGACGCCCAGCAGACGAAGGACATCGACCGGCTCATGTCCTTCTACGCCGCCGACGCCGTCTACTACGACGTCGTCCCCCCGCTGCGGTTCACCGGAACCGACGCGATCCGCCGCAACTTCCTGCGCTGGTTCGACGGATACGTCGGCCCCATCAGCCTGGAGACGCACGACCGCACCCTGGTGACCAGCGGGGACACGGCGTTCGCGCACATGCTCCACCTCGACTCGGGAGAGCGCAAGGGCGGGCTCCAGGCGTCGATATGGGTACGGGAGACCGTCTGCCTCCGGCGGTCGCACGGAACGTGGTCGATCACGCACGAGCACATCTCGATCCCGATCGACCCGGCGACCATGCGGGTCTGGCTCCCCACCGACAAGGACCAGTCCGCCTGAACCCGCACGTCGACCGCCCCCACTGAGCACGAACGATCAAGGGTCGGTTTCGGACACTTCCGAAACCGACCCTTGATCTACGACTCTCACAAGTCGGGACGACAGGATTTGAACCTGCGACCCCTTGACCCCCAGTCAAGTGCGCTACCAAGCTGCGCCACGTCCCGTTGCCCTCACCCGCGGTGCCCCGCGTGATCGTGCGAACAGAACTTTACCCCACGCCGGGGGGTGCGCCGAAGAAGGGCCGGGCGGTGCGGGGGACAATCGCGGTATGACGAACGCGGGCGCATCGGATGCCAGGGACCGGGACGTCGCCGGACGGGCCCGGAACGCGCGGCCCCGGGACGGGCTGGGGCGCCCGCTCCCGTACGGCGCCGAGGGGGTCCCCCGGCAGCCGGAAGGGGTCGTGCGGACGCCCGGGGAGACGGTCGCGGAGGCGCAGGAGCTGCTGGCCGCGGGGCGGCCGTTCCACGCCCACGAGGTGTTCGAGGACGCCTGGAAGTCGGGTCCGGCACACGAGCGGGCGCTGTGGCGGGGGCTGGCCCAGCTGGCGGTGGGGCTCACCCACGCGGCCCGCGGCAACGCCGTCGGCGGGGCGCGGCTGCTGCGGCGGGGCGCGGGGGCGGTCGAGGAGTGGGAGACCGGGCGCGGCGAGGACCGGCCGTACGGCCTGGACCTGGCGGGGCTGGTCCGGTGGGCGCGGGAGCTGGCCGGGCGGGTGGAGGACGGCTCGGCACCGGTCGACCCACGGGCCGAGGCGCCCCGGCTGAGCTTCTGACCCGCGCGTCGGACGGCTTCCCTGCGGGGGCCGTCGCAGCGTGTGCGGAGGCGGTGGACGCACGGTCAGTGGCATGCGGCAGACTCGGGGCGTGCGAAAGATTCATGTCATCGGTATCGGCGCGGGCGACCCCGACCAGCTGACCCTTCAGGCGGTCAAGGCGCTGCGGAGCACGGACGTGTTCTTCCTGCTCGACAAGGGCGAGGTGAAGAGCGATCTCACCCAGCTCCGCCGGGACATGCTGGACGCCCATCTGCCGCAGGGGTCGTACCGGGTGGTGGAGGCCCGGGACCCGGAGCGGGACCGGAAGGCGGGCGGGGCGGCCTACTCGCCGGCCGTCGGGGACTGGCGCAGCGCCCGCGCCGGGATCTACGAGCGGCTGATCGCACAGGAGCTGGGCGAGGACGGCACCGGCGCCTTCCTGGTCTGGGGGGATCCGGCGCTGTACGACAGCACGCTGGGCATCCTGGAGGAGGTGCTGGCCCGGGGCACGGTGGCGTTCGAGTACGACGTGGTGCCCGGCATCAGCAGTGTCTCCGCGCTGGTCGCCCGGCATCGCACGGGGCTGAACCGGGTCGCCCGGCCGGTGCAGATCACCACCGGGCGGCGGCTGGCCGAGGGCTTCCCGGAGGGGGTGGACGACGTGGTCGTGATGCTGGACGCGCACCAGGCCTTCCGGCGGTACGCCGCGGAGGACATGGACATCTACTGGGGCGCGTACATCGGCACGCCGGACGAGATCCTCGTCTCCGGGCCGATCGCCGAGGCGGGCCCGCGCATCGAGCGGGTGCGGGCGGAGGCCCGGGAGCGCAAGGGCTGGATCATGGACACGTATCTGCTGCGCCGGCACCCCGGCGAGGACCGGCCGGCGCGGGAGGGCTGACCCGCCCGGGACGGCCCGGACCGGGTCCTGGGCCGCTCCTCAGGCGCCCGGTGCCGTGGTTCCCTCGAACCCCAGCCGGGCGAGCACGCCTGCCACATCCGGCTCCGCCCGTACGCCGTCCGGGAGCGGGGGGCGGCGGACGACGACCACCGGCAGGCCGAGGTCGCGTGCGGCCGTCAGTTTCGCGGCCGTGGCCTCGCCGCCGCTGTCCTTGGTGACCAGGACGTCGATCCGGTGGGCGCGCAGGAGTCCGGTCTCGTCGGTGACGGTGAACGGGCCGCGGGCCAGGACGACGCGGGTGTCGGGCGGCAGGGGCGGCTCGGGCGGCTCCACCGAGCGGACGAGGAAGTGCAGGCCGGTCAGCCCGGCGAAGGCGGCGAGGCCGAGGCGCCCGGTGCTGAGGAACACCCGGCGGCCCAGGCCGGGCAGTGCCTCGGCGGCCGCGGCCAGGGACGGGACGTCGTACCAGCGGTCGCCGGGGCCCGGCCGCCAGCCGGGGCGGCGCAGGACGACGGCGGGGACGCCCGTGGCCCGCGCGGCACGGGCCGCGTGGTCCGTGATCGACGCGGCGAAGGGGTGCGTGGCGTCGACCAGGGCGTCCACCCGGTGCGTGCGCAGCCAGTCGGCGAGCCCGTCCGGCCCGCCGAAGCCGCCCGTCCGGACCTCGCCGGGCAGCGCCGCGGGCCGG
>NZ_MUMF01000576.1 GCF_002155905.1 Streptomyces tricolor
GGTGACGTGCCGGCGCAGGACCGCGCCGGGGTGGCCGCCGCCGAAGGGCGTGAAGCCGGCGAGCAGCTCGTACAGGACGGTCGCCAGCGCGTAGATGTCCACGGCGGCCCGGGGCGGCAGGCCCTCGACGATCTCCGGGGCCAGGTAGTCCGGGGTACCGATGATCTTCGTGGCGCGGGTCCGCCGCGGCGAGTCGATCAGCTTGGCGACGCCGAAGTCGGTGAGCAGGGCGGGGTGGGATCCGCCCGGCCCGAGCGGGCCCTGCATGTCGAGCAGGACGTTCTCGGGCTTGACGTCCCGGTGGACGACCCCGGCCGCGTGGGCCGCGGCCAGCGCGTCGGCGACGTCGGCGACGATCGCCACGGCCGCCTCGGGGGCGAGCCGCCGCTCCCGCTCCAGCCGGGTGCGCAGGTCGGTGCCGCGCACGAGGTCCATGACCAGGGCCAGGTCGTTGCCGTCGACCACCAGGTCGCGGACGGTGACGATGCGCGGGTGCTCCAGGCCGAGCAGCGCGGTGCGCTCCTGCACGAAGCGTCCGACGAGCTCCTGGTCGGAGGCGAGGTCCTCGCGCAGCAGCTTGATGGCGACGGGGCCGTCCGGTCCCTCGCCCAGCCACACCGTGCCGGCGCTCCCCCGCCCCAGGATCTGGTTCGCGGTGTACCGGCTGCCGATCTTCCGTGCCAAGACTGCTCCTACAGACGCGTGTTGTCGCCAAAACTACGCGTCCGACGAGCCAACCTTCACCGCGGAGACGGAAATCACCCGGCAGATGTCGACAAATCCCTAAACCAGCGATCAGTTTCCGCTGCCGGACGACCCGCCGAGACCCTCGATCCAGCCGCCCACCTTGCCGGCCCAGTCGGTCAGCTGGTCCCAGTAGCCCTTGCCGGTGCCGATCCAGTCCTGGAGCGGGGTCAGCTCCCAGATCAGCCAACTCGCCACGATCAGGATGACGATCGTGAACAGGCAGCCCTTCAGGCAGCCCAGCCCGGGGATCTTCATCCGGTTCGCGCTGCGCTGGCGCGGCGCCCGGGGCTCCCGCGCGGGCCGCTGCGGCTCGGGCCGGGCGGGCGGCGCGTACCGCTGCGGCTGCTGGGGCTGCTGCGGCGGGGCGTACTGCTGGGGCTGCTGCTGCGGATACCCGTACCCGGCCTGCGGCGCGCGCTGCCGGCCGCGCGGCTGGGGCTGCTGCGGGCGGGCCTGCGGCGCCGGGCGCGGCTGCTGCTGGGGCCGGGCCACCTGCCGCTGGGGGCGGCGGCGCAGCGGGTCCTCGTCCGGGTCCAGGTACTGGATCTGCGTCTGCTCGTTGCGGTCGCGGGCGGCCCGCAGCTGGTTCTGCCAGGGGTGCGGCTGATCGGGCTGCTGACCCTGCTGCCCCTGCTGGCCGTACTGACCCTGCTGCCCCTGCTGCCCCTGCTGTCCTTGCTGGACGGGCGGCAGGACGGCCGTGGGGTCCGCCGCGCCCGTGCTCGGCAGGACGGCGGTGGGGTCGGCGGCGCCGGCCGGGCCGCCGGTGTGCGGCAGCACGCTGGTCGCGGCGTTCGGGTCGTACGCCCCCTGCGGCGCGTTCGTCGGCAGCACCTGGGTGGGGTCGGCGGCGCCGGGCACGCCCGGGACGGCGGTCGGGGCCGGGTCCGGGGCGAGCAGCGCGCCGACGCCCTCGGCGGCGGCGATCTGCGCGGCGTTCGCGTGCACCCCGACGCCCTCGGCGACGACCCGCAGGGCCCGCGCCAGGTTCTCGGCGCTCGGCCGCTCGTCCGGGTTCTTGCGCAGGCACCGCTCTATGACCGTCCACAGCGGGTCCGGGACGGTGGAGGGGCGGCGCGGCTCAGCGCTCAGGTGCTGGTGCAGGACCTCCAGGGCGGTGCCGCCGCCGAACGGCGGACGGCCGGTGACCAGCTCGTACAGCAGGATGCCGGCGCCGTAGATGTCGACGGCGGAGGTCTGCGGGCGGCCCTCGGCGGACTCGGGGGCGACGTACGCGGGCGTGCCCACGAACTCGTGGGTACGGGTCAGCCCCGGGGAGTCGGCGAGGCGGGCGATGCCGAAGTCGGTCAGCATCGGGTGCATCTGGCCCTCGTACTGCTGGAGCAGCACGTTGGCGGGCTTGAGGTCGCGGTGGACGACGCCGTCGGCGTGGCTCGCGGCGAGCGCGTCGGCGATCTGCGCGGTCAGCAGGGCCGCGGCGACGGGTGTGAAGGGGCCGTTCTCGCGCAGGTAGCGGTGCAGGTCGGGGCCCTCGACGAGGTCCATGACGAGCGCCAGCAGGTCGCCCTCGACGACCAGGTCGCGGACCCGGACGATGTTGGGGTGGGTGAGCCGGAGCAGCACGGACCGCTCGCGCAGGAAGCGCATCACGATGTCCGGGTCGCTCGCCAGCTCCTCCTTCAGGACCTTGATCGCGACCGTCTCGCCCGGCTGCCCGGGCACGGCCGCCTCGGCGCCCGCGGTCTCGCGCTGGCGGGCACGCCAGACGGTGCCTGTGGCGCCGCGTCCGAGCGGCTCCTCAAGCAGGTACTTGCTGCCGACTGGCCGCACGTCACGCGCTCCCTGCTGGTTGCTGTTGCTTGCTTGCCTGTATTCCGGTTGTTCCGACCCACTGTAGTGCCGCCCTCGGGGGCGTCAGGGGCTCGACGGAAAGACGCACACCCCGGTCCGCCGGTTGCCCAAATCGGACGTGACCGATCTCAAGTGATCGTCGGCGGCCGCGTTGTCAGGCACTTTTGGGGGCAGAGCCGACCAATCAAGATCACTTGTCACCGGGTTCGCGGCGCGCTGTCCGTGGCAGGTGCGAGGATGCCTTCCTACTGGTACTTGCCGACGTGCTCGTGTTGGGGTGGGGATGCAGATCCGGCTGACCGTCGTAGACCCGCTCGGCCCGTCCCCGCAGCGGGGCCGCGCCGCGAGCCGCGACGTGCTGGTCACGGCGCCCGCGGGCACGGAGCTGGCCGCGGTCGCGTCGGCGCTGGCCGGGGCGGTCACCGGCGAGGGCGGCGCGGGGCGGGAGGCCGGCGGCGCGTCCGTGGTGCTGTACGCGGGCACCGAGCGGCTCGACCCCCGCCGCAGCACCCTCGGTGAGCCGCCGCTGGTCGACGGCGCCGTGCTGTCCCTGGGCGCCCCCGCGGCCCCCGAGCCGCACCCCGAGCTGGACGACGCGCCGACCCAGCTGCACGTGGTCGCCGGGCCGGACGCGGGCG
>NZ_MUMF01000577.1:0-324 GCF_002155905.1 Streptomyces tricolor
GAAGGGGTAGTGGGCGATGACACAGCGCATGGAGCCTCCACAGGGAAGAGGGGGAAAGACCGGGCCCGTCGAGGGTGTCGGGCGGTCAGACGGTGAGGGCGAGGACGCCCAGGGCGTAGCCGTGCTCGTCGACCACGGGGGACACACCGACCGCACGAGACGCCATGCACGCTCCCGGCCCCCAGGTGGACGACCACATGGCCGTGGACGAGGCGTTCTCCGTGCTCATCGGCGCCCGCGTCCCGTACCTGCTCCTCCGGGACGAGGACGGGCGGTGCGCCGGACTGGTCACCCGGGCCCAGCTCGCCGCGCACCGCGGCGGCT
>NZ_MUMF01000577.1:353-691 GCF_002155905.1 Streptomyces tricolor
TACGCCCTGGGCGTCCTCGCCCTCACCGTCTGACCGCCCGACACCCTCGACGGGCCCGGTCTTTCCCCCTCTTCCCTGTGGAGGCTCCATGCGCTGTGTCATCGCCCACTACCCCTTCGACCTGATCAAGAGCGAGGTCGAGCAGTCGATGAGCGGCATCACGCCGGAACCCGGCACCGGCGTGTGCGTGACCATCGGCCGCCGTGTCTACCCCGTGATGCAGGTCGGGGAAGTGATCACCCGGCAGGACCGCCGCGACTTCACCGCGGGTGAGATGCGGCGGGCCCTGACCGGACTCGGCTTCACCTGCCACGACGCGCGCCCGGCCGCGCCCGCCT
>NZ_MUMF01000058.1 GCF_002155905.1 Streptomyces tricolor
CCCCCGCCGCCGCCTCAGTACGGGCGGCGGCGGGGGCGGGTGAGCCGGCGGGCCACGCAGGGCGGGATCGCCGCGCTCTCCTCGTGGTCGCGGGCGCGGTAGGCGCTCGGCGTCTCGCCGACCAGCTCGGTGAAGCGGGAGCTGAAGGAGCCGAGCGAGGTGCAGCCGACGGCGAGGCACACCTCGGTCACGGTGAGATCGCCCCGCCGCAGCAGCGCCTTGGCCCGCTCGATCCTGCGGGTCATCAGGTAGCTGTACGGCGTCTCCCCGAACGCCTTGCGGAAGCTGCGCTGGAAGTGGCCCGGGGACATCAGGGCGTCACGGGCCAGCTCGGTCATGTCGAGCGGCTCGGCGTACTCGCGGTCCATACGGTCGCGCACACGGCGCAGCCGCCTCAGATCCTCCAGCGCGGTCACCCGCACAGCTTCGCACAGGCCGGGCCGCGCGGGACGATCTCCTCCGGCAGCACCGCCGGACACGACACCGGCCCGCCCGGCAGGGCCGGGCGGGCCGGTGTCACACCGACTTCGCCCCGCGGCACCAAGGCACCGCGGGGGCGAGATCAAGGGGCCTCGGTTCAGGCCTTCTTGGTCTCCCAGAAGATCTTGTCGATCTGGGCGATGTAGTCCAGCGCCTTCTGGCCCGTCGCCGGGTCGGTGGACGCCTTGGCGGCCGAGAGGGCCTTCAGCGTGTCGTTGACCAGCTGGTGCAGCTCCGGGTACTTCTCGAAGTGCGGGGCCTTGAAGTAGTCGCTCCAGAGCACGGAGACGTGGTGCTTGGCCAGCTCCGCGCGCTGCTCCTTGATGACGGTGGCGCGCGCCTGGAAGTGGGGGTCGTCGTTGCCGGCCATCTTCTCCTGGACGGCCTTCACCGACTCCGCCTCGATGCGGGCCTGGGCCGGGTCGTACACGCCGCAGGGCAGGTCGCAGTGGGCGCTGACCTTGACCTTGGGGGCAAACAGGCGGGAAAGCATGGAGCATTCCTTCCTCGTGATCGTCTTCTCAGGTGCGACATTACTCCCTGGGGAAGGCGATTTCTCGGGTGCCCCCTAGGGCTTAGGACAAAAGTCCAGGGTGAGACTGAGACTGGTGGAGGAACGGACCGGGGAGGTGCCGGGGATGCCGGAGCTGTCGCAGGAGACCGAGCGGGGGAGGGCCGTGGCGCCCTTCGGGCTGGCCGAGGTGACCGGCCCGTCGATGGTGCCCACGCTGCACCACGGGGATCAGCTGCTGGTGCGGTACGGGGGTGCGGTCAGGCCCGGGGACGTCGTGGTCCTGCGCCATCCGTTCCAGCAGGACCTGCTGGTCGTCAAGCGTGCCGTGGAGCGGCGCGAGGGCGGCTGGTGGGTGCTCGGGGACAACCCGTACGCGGGCGGGGACAGCACGGATTACGGGGTCGTGCCCGAGGAGCTGATTCTCGGTACGGCCTGGTTCCGGTTCCGGCCGGTCAAGGCGGGTCAGCGGTCGCCGCTCGCGCTGCTGCGCTGGGCGCTCTCGGCGGCGAGGCCGCTGCTGCCCGACCGGTCGGCCTCCAGGCGCTTGCGGGCCCGGTAGGCGGCCACGTTGGCGCGGGTGGCGCAGCGGTCCGAGCAGTAGCGCCGGGAGCGGTTGGTCGAGGTGTCGAGGTACGCGTTGCGGCAGGGGGGCGCCTGGCACAGGCCGAGGCGGTCCACGCCGTACTCGGTGAGGTGGAAGGCCAGGCCCATCGCGGCGATCGCCGCGTAGCCGGCGGTGGCGTTGGACGGGTGGTCGGCCAGGTGCATGTGCCACAAGGGGCGGCCGTCCTCGTCGCGGTAGTCGTGCCCGGAGATCTGCGGGCTGACCGGGAACTCCAGCAGGAGGGAGTTCAGCAGGTCCACGGCCAGCGTCTCGTCGCCCTGGTCGGCGGCCTCGAAGACCCCCCGCAGCCGGGCCCGGACCGACCGGAAACGCGTGACGTCGGCGTCGGTGGCGCGGCGGGCCGCCGACGCGTTCTCGCCGAAGAGGTCGCGGACGGCCTCGACCGTGGTCAGGGTGTCCTTGCCCCGGGCCGGTTCCTCGCTGTTGACGAGACGTACGGCGTAATCCGAGTAATAGGCCAGTTCCACTTGTAGTCCTTACGGAGGCGCATTATCGTCATGTCTGCGGTCGGGTAACAGCCGGTCGTGCTTCCAGGGTATTACGCGAACCGAGGGGAGTCGGAGTTCCATGACCACGAGTGCCGGAACCGACTGGGCGGCCTGGCAGGAGAGCTGGGACCGGCAGCAGGAGTGGTACATGCCGGACCGCGAGGAACGCTTCCGGATCATGCTCGACATGGTCGAGGCGCTCGTCGGTACGGCCCCGCGCGTGCTCGACCTCGCGTGCGGCACCGGCAGCATCACCGCCCGGCTGCTCCGCCGCTTCCCCGAGGCCACCAGCACCGGCGTCGACCTCGACCCGGCGCTGCTCGCCATCGCGCAGGGCACCTTCGAGGGCGACGACCGGGTCCGTCTCGTCACCGCCGACCTCACGGACCCCGACTGGCCGGCGCGGCTGCCCTACGACTCGTACGACGCCGTCCTGACCGCGACGGCCCTGCACTGGCTGCACAGCGAACCCCTCGCGGCCCTCTACGGTCAGGTCGCGGAGCTGGTCCGCGACGGCGGTGTCTTCATGAACGCGGACCACATGATCGACGACACCACGCCCCGGATCAACGCGGCCGAGCGTGCCCAGCGCCACGCCCGCATGGATCAGGCCAAGCGGGACGGCGCCCTGGACTGGGCCGAGTGGTGGCAGCTGGCGGCCGCGGACCCGGTCCTCGCCGAGCCGACCGCCCGACGCTTCGAGATCTACGGCGAGCACGCCGACGGCGACATGCCGCCGGTCGCCTGGCACGCGCGCGTGCTGCGCGAGAAGGGCTTCGCCGAGGCCCGGCCGGTGTGGTGCTCCCCCTCGGACACGCTGCTGCTCGCCCTCAAGTAGACCGGCGCCGGGCGCGGCGGACAGAGGCGGTACGACAGGACAGAGGCGGTACGGGAAGTCGTACCGCCTCTTGTGCGTCCCCCGAGGAAAGGGGGAGGCATGACGGGTGAGGGACGTCCGCCCCGCTGCCCCCAGCGGCACGGCGAAGGGCGGTACGGGGGAAGCCGTACCGCCCTTCGCCGTGCGTGGGTCAGAGCACCTTCGACAGGAAGGACTGCGTCCGCTCGTGCTGCGGGTTCGTCAACACGTCCCGCGGGTGGCCGGATTCCACCACCACACCGCCGTCCATGAACACCAGGCTGTCGCCCACCTCGCGGGCGAAGCCCATCTCGTGCGTGACGACGACCATGGTCATGCCCGACTCGGCGAGGTCCCGCATGACGTCCAGGACGTCACCGACCAGCTCCGGGTCCAGGGCGGAGGTCGGCTCGTCGAACAGCATCAGCTTCGGGTCCATCGCCAGCGCCCGGGCGATCGCCACCCGCTGCTGCTGGCCGCCGGAGAGCTGCGAGGGGTAGTGCCCGGCCCGGTCGGCCAGGCCCACGCGCTCCAGCAGCTGCATGGCGCGTTCCCTGGCCTGCGTCCGGTTCACGCCCTTCACCTGCACCGGCGCCTCCATGACGTTCTCCACGGCCGTCATGTGCGGGAACAGGTTGAAGCGCTGGAAGACCATGCCGATGTCCCGGCGCTTCATCGCGACCTCGCGGTCGCGCAGCTCGTACAGCTTGTCGCCCTGCTGGCGGTAGCCGACCAGCTCGCCGTCGACGTACAGCCGTCCGCCGTTGATCTTCTCCAGGTGGTTGATGCACCGCAGGAAGGTCGACTTGCCGGAACCGGAGGGGCCGATGAGGCAGAACACCTCGCCCGGCTTCACCTCCAGGTCGATGCCCTTGAGTACCTCGACGTGGCCGAAGGACTTGTGGACGCCCTGCGCCTTCACCATCGGGACGACGTCCTGGGCCGGGGTGTCCTGCTTCTTGCTCAGCTTGTCGGTCATGCCGAGACCTTCCTGCTCGACAGGGTCGTCAGGTGGGCCCTGATCTTCTGCCACGGGGTCGGCGGCAGGCTGCGGCTGGAGCCGCGGGCGTAGTACCGCTCGATGTAGTACTGGCCGACGCTCAGGACAGAGGTGAGGATGAGGTACCAGGTGGCGGCGAGGAAGTACATCTCCACCGGAGCGCCGGAGGTCTGGCCGATGTCCTGGGCCACCCGGAACAGTTCGGAGAACTGGACGACCGAGACCAGCGAGGTCGTCTTCAGCATGTTGATGACCTCGTTGCCGGTCGGCGGCACGATCACCCGCATGGCCTGCGGGATCACGATCCGGCGCAGCGTCTTGCCGTGGCTCATGCCCAGCGCGTGGGCGGCCTCGGTCTGGCCCTCGTCGACGGCGAGCAGGCCGGCCCGGCAGATCTCCGCCATGTACGCGGCCTCGTTGAGGCCGAGGCCCAGCAGCGCGGTCAGGAACGGGGTCATGAAGTCCGACCACTCGTCCTTGTAGACCGGCCCCAGGTTGATGTACTCGAAGACCAGGCCCAGGTTGAACCAGACGACGAGCTGCACCAGGACCGGCGTGCCCCGGAAGAACCAGATGTAGAACCAGGCGATGGAGGACGTCACCGGGTTCTTCGACAGGCGCATCACCGCCAGGACGATGCCTCCGACGATGCCGATCGCCATCGACAGGACCGTCAGCAGGAGCGTCTTGCCCATGCCTTCCACGACGCGGTCGTCGAAGAAGTAGTCCGGGATCGCCCCCCAGTTGATCCTGCCCTGGGAGAACGCGTAGACGATCGCGACGAGGAGCGCGAGGGCGACGACGGCGGACACGTACCGTCCGTAGTGCCGGACCGGAATGGCCTTGATCGCCTCCGGGCCGGCCGGGGGAGTGCCCTGCTCCCCGGCCGTCTTCTTGATGTCAGTCACAGATGTTCCTTCTCAGTGGCCGCTCGGTGCCGCGGGTCACTTGCCGCCGTTGATCACGGACTCCTTGACGGCGCCGTCCTGGGCGCCCCACTTCTCGAGGATCTTCTGGTACTCGCCGTTCTTGATGATCGCGTTCATCGCGGCCTGCAGGGCGTCGCGCAGCTGCGTCTCCTTCTTGGAGACCGCGATGCCGTACGGAGCCGCCTCGACCTGCTCGCCGACGATCTGGAAGTCCTTGCCGCCGCCGGAGGTCTTCACCGCGTACGCCGCGACCGGGAAGTCGGCGGACACGGCGTCCGCGCCGCCCGAACGCAGCCGGGTCTGGGCCTGCTGGTTGTCGTCGAAGGCCTCGATGGAGAGCTTCTTGCCGCCCGGACACTTCTCGGCCTGCTGCTTGGCCAGGTCCTCGGAAGTGGTACCGCGCTGCACGGCGAGCTTCTTGCCGCACAGGTCGTCCCACGTCGTGATGCCCTTGGTGTCGCCCTTGCGGGTGTAGATCGACACACCGGCGGTCAGGTAGTCGACGAAGTCGACGCCCTCGCCGACCTTCTTGCCGGTGTCCGGGTCGACGCCCTCCTGACGGTTCTTGTTGTCCGTCATCGCCGACATCGCGATGTCGTACCGGTCCGAGCGCAGACCGGTGAGCAGGGCGTCGAAGGTGCCGTTCTGGAAGTCGAACGTCACCCCGAGCTGCTTGCCCAGCGCCGCCGCCAGGTCCGGGTCCAGGCCGACGATGTTGCCGGAGGAGTCCTTGTACTCCACCGGGGCGTAGGCGATGTCCGAACCGACCCGGATCGTGCCCTTGCTCCGGATGTCCTCGGGGAGCTTGTCGGCGAGCGGCGCGCTGCTGGTGGACGCACTGCCGGAGTCCTTGTTCTTGTCCTGGGTCTGGTCACCGCAGCCGGTGAGCAGCAGGGCCCCTGCGACCGCGATCGCACCGGCCGCGGCCAGACGGGAGCGCGCTGCGGTCGTACGACGGGTGGAGCTTGCGGTCATCGTGGTTCCTCCGGCGGATGGGAAGAGTTGCCGATGGGTCGACGGAAACACACACCTTCGGGTGTCGCGACCTCGTGGGTTTACGGCATCTTGCCATTCGGACTACGCCATTCAGGGGCGTCGCTATGTCAAAATCGGATAACGGGTGACCCCCGAATCGCATCAGGTCGGTACAACCTTGGTCCATCACCACCGAACCATCTGCGGGAATCCAGCGCTCCCGCCGGAAAATCTTCGGCCTGTCTCAGCATGTGGTCACCCCACCGCCGTCCCTATCGGTCGGCCTTGGGTGTTTTCGCGCCATCTCGGCCCGTCGGTCGCGTGTTACTCACGCGTCACTTGTGCGCCGCCTTCCGGTTTCGCGATGTGACCTTGCACCTATTGGACTCGTCGTGGGCACGGTCCGTCCGGTAAGAAGGTTCTTTACACCCCTCATCCGGGGCTCAGGGCGCGTGTGCGGCGCGCCCGTCGCGTATGGCTCGTCGGTATCCGCAATCGGGCCGTACGCGGTGCCCGCCCACCCCTCACCAGGAGTGGTCGACCCTCAAACCATGCATACCTAAGGGGTAAAACAAAGTGGCAGCGGAGATCGTCAATCCTCGCAGCGACGGCACAACGGACCAGGACGGCGGGGCCGAGCCCCTCGATTCCTTCGATCCGGCGTTCGCGCTGCACCGCGGCGGCAAAATGGCCGTGCAGGCCACCGTGCCGGTCCGCGACAAGGACGACCTTTCCCTCGCGTACACGCCCGGCGTCGCTCGCGTGTGCACCGCGATCGCTCAGCAGCCGGAGCTGGTCAACGACTACACATGGAAGTCGAGCGTGGTCGCCGTCGTCACCGACGGCACGGCCGTGCTCGGACTCGGGGACATCGGTCCCCAGGCCTCCCTCCCCGTGATGGAGGGCAAGGCCATCCTCTTCAAGCAGTTCGGCGGTGTCGACGCGGTGCCGATCGCGCTCGACTGCACCGACGTGGACGACATCGTCGAGACCGTCGTCCGGCTCGCTCCCTCCTTCGGCGGAGTCAACCTGGAGGACATCTCGGCGCCCCGGTGCTTCGAGATCGAGCGCCGCCTCCAGGAGCGCCTGGACATCCCGGTCTTCCACGACGACCAGCACGGTACGGCCGTCGTGACGCTCGCGGCGCTGCGCAACGCGGCGCGGCTCAGCGGGCGCGAGATCGGTCAGCTGCGGGCCGTCATCTCGGGCGCCGGCGCGGCCGGTGTCGCCATCGCCAAGATGCTGGTCGAGGCCGGCATCGGGGACGTGGCGGTGGCGGACCGCAAGGGCGTCGTGTCGGCCGACCGGGAGGACCTGACCCCGGTCAAGCGCGAGCTGGCCGGCTTCACCAACAAGGCCGGCCTCACCGGCTCGCTGGAGGGCGCCCTCGCGGGTGCGGACGTCTTCATCGGCGTCTCCGGCGGTACGGTCCCGGAGGAGGCCGTGGCCTCCATGGCCGAGGGCGCCTTCGTGTTCGCGATGGCCAACCCGAACCCCGAGGTGCACCCGGAGGTCGCGCACAAGTACGCGGCCGTCGTCGCCACCGGCCGCTCGGACTTCCCGAACCAGATCAACAACGTGCTGGCCTTCCCCGGGATCTTCGCGGGGGCGCTTCAGGTGCGGGCCACGCGGATCACCGAGGGGATGAAGATCGCCGCGGCGGAGGCGCTGGCCGCGGTGGTCGGCGACGACCTCGCCGCCGACTATGTGATTCCGTCGCCGTTCGACGAGCGGGTCGCTCCGGCCGTCACCGCGGCGGTCGCCGCGGCTGCCCGGGCCGAGGGTGTGGCTCGGCGCTGAGGCCGCTCCGCGCCGATGTCGCCCGGTGCTGAGGCTGCTCCTCGTCGCCGTTGCGCTGAATGGCCCCGTCCATTTGGGCGGGGCCATTTTGTCTGTCCGCCCGTCCGCTCGCGTGAGGGCGAGGGTGCCCCCAGGCCCGTCGGCCGTCTGCTGCGCTGTCCGGGTGCCGGTGCGCAAGAGGGCATGTGTCACAGGGGTCACCGGTTCCGCCGGCTGCACCGTGCACCTATCGTCGGCAGCATGTTCGCTGTCTACGCCGCCCGAATCGACCGCGACCAGCCGCTCACCGGCCTTGAGTTGGGGGAGCGTCCGGCTCCCGAGGCCCGTCCCGGCTGGAGCACCATCACCGTGCGGGCCGCTTCCCTCAATCACCATGACCTCTGGTCCCTGCGGGGCGTCGGCCTCCCGGAGGACAAGTTGCCGATGATCCTCGGCTGCGACGCCGCAGGGGTCGACGCGGACGGCAACGAGGTCGTCCTGCACTCCGTCATCGGCCAGACCGGCCACGGCGTCGGCCCCGACGAGCCGCGCTCCATCCTCACCGAGCGCTACCAGGGCACCTTCGCCGAACAGGTCGCCGTCCCCACGTGGAACATCCTGCCCAAGCCGAAGGAGCTGTCCTTCGCCGAGGCCGCCTGTCTGCCGACCGCCTGGCTGACGGCGTACCGGATGCTGTTCACCAACGCCGGGGTACGGCCCGGTGACTCGGTCCTCGTGCAGGGCGCGGGCGGCGGTGTCGCCACGGCCGCGATCGTCCTCGGCAAGGCGGCCGGGCTGCGGGTCTTCGCCACCAGCCGGGACGAGGCCAAGCGGAAGCGGGCCCTGGAACTGGGCGCCGTGGAGGCCGTGGAGCCCGGAGCGCGGCTGCCGCAGCGGGTGGACGCCGTCATCGAGACCGTGGGCGCCGCCACCTGGTCCCACTCGGTGAAGTCCCTGCGGCCCGGCGGAACCCTCGTCATCTCCGGTGCCACCAGCGGGGACCGGCCCTCGCACGCCGAGCTGACCCGGATCTTCTTCCTGGAGCTGAAGGTGGTGGGCTCCACCATGGGCACCAAGGACGAGCTGGAGGATCTGCTCGCCTTCTGCGCCGCGACGGGGGTACGGCCCGTCATCGACGAGGAACTGCCGCTGGACCGGGCCCGCGAGGGCTTCGAGCGGCTCGCGTCCGGGGAGCAGTTCGGGAAGATCGTGCTCACCAACTCCTGAGGTTCGGCTGTTCGTCGACGCGTTCGCCGGATGCGGTGGCTGGACGCGTCGGTGGGGCTGAGAGGCGGGTCCGGGGTGCCGGGCCCGCCTTTCGCATGCCCCGTCTGTCAACTGTGGTTGACGAATGGGGAGTGTCAACTTAGATTGACAGCATGAGTGAGGCAACCGATCTCGCCGAGCGCGCCGGTGACCGTGATCCGCGGGTCGGACTGCGGGCCGTGGCCGCGCTGCGCCGGCTGCTGG
>NZ_MUMF01000578.1 GCF_002155905.1 Streptomyces tricolor
GAACCCAGCAGCAGGGGCTGCTCCCGATCCTGCCCATAGGTGGCCAGCAGCGCCTGCGCCTCGATCGGGTCACCCAGCCGCGTCCCCGTACCGTGCGCCTCCACCGCATCCACATCAGCGGCCGCAAGACCCGCACCCGCAAGGGCCTGACGGATCACCCGCTGCTGCGACGGACCGTTCGGCGCCGTCAGACCGTTCGACGCACCGTCCTGGTTGATCGCGGAGCCGCGGACGACCGCCAGGACCCGGTGCCCATGACGGCGCGCGTCCGACAACCGCTCCACGAGCAGCATGCCGACACCCTCGGACCAACCGGTCCCGTCGGCCGCGGCGGCGAAGGACTTGCAGCGCCCGTCGGCCGCCAGGCCCCGCTGGCGCGAGAAGTCGACGAAGACGTCCGGGGTGGACATGACGGTGACACCGCCGGCCAGGGCCATCGAGCACTCGCCGTTGCGCAGTGCCTGGATGGCCCAGTGCAGGGCCACCAGGGACGCCGAGCAGGCGGTGTCGACGGTGACCGCGGGACCCTCCAGGCCGAGGACGTAGGCGATACGGCCGGACAGCACGCTGGCGGAGTTGCCGATGCCGACGTAGCCCTCCGCGCTCTCGACGGCGCTGCGCACCAGCTGGGCGTAGTCCTGGCCGTTGGTGCCGAGGTAGACGCCGATGTCCGTGCCGCGCAGGGACTTCGGGTCCATCCCGGCGCGTTCGACGGCCTCCCACGCGGTCTCCAGGGCGAGCCGCTGCTGCGGGTCCATCGCCAGCGCCTCGCGCGGCGAGATCCCGAAGAAGTCCGCGTCGAACCCGGCGACGTCCGTGAGGAAGCCGCCCTCCCGCACGTACGAGGTGCCCGCGTGCTCCGGGTCCGGGTGGTAGAGGCCGGCGGTGTCCCAGCCCCGGTCGTCCGGGAACGGGGAGAGCGCGTCGCGCTCGTCGGCGAGCAGCCGCCACAGGTCCTCGGGCGAGGTCACGCCGCCGGGGTAGCGGCAGGCCATGCCGACGATCGCGATGGGGTCGTCGGCGGCGGGGCGGGCCGGTGCGTGGACCGGTGCCGGTGCCGTCTCCTCGGCGGGTGCGCCGAGGAGTTCGGCCAGCAGGTGGCCGGCGAGGGCCTGCGGGCTGGGGTGGTCGAAGACGAGGGTCGCGGGCAGGCGCAGTCCGGTGGCGGCGGCCAGCCGGTTGCGCAGTTCGACGGCGGTCAGCGAGTCGAAGCCGAGTTCCTTGAACGCCCGGCCGGGGGTCACGCCGGTGTCGTCGGTGTGGCCGAGGACCACGGCGGCGTGCGAGCGGACGAGTGCGAGCAGGGTGCGTTCGCGTTCCGGGGCGGTGAGCGCGGTGAGCCGGTCGGCCAGGGTGGCCGGTCCGGCCTCCGCGGTGGCGGCGCGCCGGGCCGGGCCGCGGACCAGCCTGCGCAGCAGCGCGGGCACGGCGGTCACGCCGGTGGCGAACGAGGTGAGGTCCAGCCACGCGGGGACGAGGACCGGGGCCGGGCCCGCGGTGGCGCGGTCGAACAGGGCCAGCGCGTCGGGTGTGGGCAGCGGCACCACGCCGTCGCGGGCCGCGCGCCGCAGATCCGCCGCGCCCAGGTGGCCGGTCATGCCGCTGGCGTGCGCCCACAGGCCCCACACCTGGGAGGTGGCGGGCAGGCCCTGGGCGCGGCGGTGGGCCGCGAGAGCGTCGACGAAGGCGTTGCCCGCCGCGTAGTTGCTCTGTCCGGGGGCGCCGAAGAGGCCGGAGGTGGAGGAGAACAGCACGAAGACGGCCGGCCGGTGAGGGGCGGTCAGTTCGTGCAGGTTCCAGGCGGCGTCGACCTTGGGGCGGAGCACCTTGGCGAGCCGTTCCGGGGTCTGCGAGGCGATGACACCGTCGTCCAGGAGGCCGGCGGCGTGGACGACACCGGTCAGGGGCCGCTCGGCGGTGATCCGGTCGAGCAGGGCGGCCAGCGCGGTGCGGTCGGCGGCGTCGCAGGCGGCGACGGTCACCTCGGCGCCGAGGGCGCGCAGTTCGCCGGCGAGGGCCGTGGCCTCGGGTGCGGCGTCGCCGCGCCGGCCGGCCAGCACCAGGTGCCGTACGCCGTGTGCGGTCACCAGGTGCCGGGCGCACAGGGCGCCGAGCGTGCCGGTGCCGCCGGTGACGAGGACGACGCCGTCGGACGGCCACGAGGTGCCCGGCGCGCGGTTGTCGGCGCGCGGGGCGCGGACCAGCCGGGGCGCGAGGGCGCGGCCGGCGCGTACGGCGATCTCGGGTTCGCCGGTGGCGAGGACGGCGGGCAACTGCTGGAGCGCGTCCGGGCCGTCGACGTCGACCAGTACGAGCCGGCCGGGGTGCTCGGCGCGGGCGGAGCGGATCAGGCCCCACACGGGCGCGTGGGCGAGGTCGGTGACGTCCTCGGCGCCGGCCGGGACCGCGCCGTGGGTGAGGACGACCAGCCGGGTGTCGGCCAGCCGCTCGTCGGCGAGCCACTCCTTCAGGACGGTGAGCACGCGCCGGGTGGCCGCGTGGGCCGCGTCGGCGGTGCCGTCCTGCCGCTGCTGCCGGCAGGGCAGCACGAGGGTGCCGGGCACGGTGTCCAGGGCGGTGACGGCGGCCAGGTCGGGGCAGGAGGGGTAGCCGGGCAGCGGCAGGTCGCCGAGTACGGCGATGCCGTCGACGTCGGCCGCGGGCAGCGGGACGGGCGTCCACTCGACCTGGTACAGCTCGTGGTCCCGGCCCGGGCCGCCCGTGGCCGGCGGGCGCAGGGTCACCGCGTCGGCGGTGAGCACCGGCGCGCCGGTGTCGTCGGCGGCGTACAGCGTGAACGCGTCCTCGCCCGTGGCGTGCAGCCGTACCCGCAGCCGGGTGGCGCCCACCGCGTGCAGGGTGACGCCGTGCCAGGCGGCGGGGACCAGGCCGGGGCGCACGGCCGCCAGGGCGTCGGCGAGCAGCGCCGGGTGGACGCCCCAGCCGCCGGCGGTCTCGTCGGTCAGCTCGACGGTCACCTCGGTGTCCGCGGCGTCGGGCGCGGTGTGCGCGGGGATGCCGGTGTGCGGGCGGAGGACGCCGGTGGCGTGCCGGGTCCAGGGCTGGTCGTCGCCGGCGTCGGCGGGCCGGGAGTGGACGGCGACCGGGCAGCTGCCGTCCGCGTGCTCCGCGCCCAGGGTGACCTGGAGGCGGAGGGCTTCTCCGGGGGTGTCGAGCGGTGTCTCCTCGGTGAGTTCGCCGAGGGGCCTGCCGTCGCCCGCGTGCAGGGCCAGGTCCAGGGCGGTGCCGGCCGGCAGTTCGGTGCCCGCAGGGACGCGGCCGGTGAAGACCAGTCCGCCGGAGCCGGCGAGGGGGGTGACGGCACCGAGCAGGGGGTGCCCGGCGCCGGTCAGGCCCAGGCCGGTGGCGTCGGCGGCGACCGGGCCCCGGGGCCAGAAGCGGCGGCGCTGGAAGGCGTAGGTGGGCAGGTCGACGCGGCGTCCGCCGGGGCAGGCCGGTGTCCAGTCGACGGGGGCGCCGTGCACGGCGGCCTCGGCGAGCGACAGGAGCAGGCGGCGCGGGCCGTCCTCGTCGCGGCGGAGGGTGCCGACCACGGCGGCGGTCCGCTCGGCGGCCTCCGCGGTCTCCTGGACGGCGGCGGTCAGCACCGGGTGGGGGCTGATCTCCACGAACAGGTCGTGCCCGGCGTCGAGCAGCCCGCGGACCACGGGCTCGAAGAGGACGGGCTCGCGCAGGTTGCGGTACCAGTAGTCGGCGTCGAGCGGGGTGTCGCCGAGCGGCCCGCCCAGCAGGGTGGAGTGGAACGCGATGTCGGCGGTGCCGGGCCGCAGTCCGTCGAGCACGCCGCGCAACTCGGCGGCGAGGGACTCGACATGGGCCGAGTGGGAGGCGTAGTCGACCGCGATGCGCCGCAGCCGTACCCCGTCGGCGGACCAGGCCGTCATCACCTCGTCCAGCGCCTCGGGGTCGCCGCTGAGGACCACCGAGGAGGGGCCGTTGAGCGCGGCGACCGAGATGCGCCCGGCCCAGGGGCCGAGCTTCTCCGTGACCGCGGCTTCGGGCAGGGCCACGGAGACCATGCCGCCGCGGCCGGCCAGCCGCTCGGCGATGAGCCGCGCGCGCAGGGCCACGATCCGGGCGCCGTCCTCCAACGACAGCACACCCGCCACGCAGGCGGCCGCGATCTCACCCTGCGAGTGACCCACCACCGCCGAGGGCACGACGCCGTACGAACGCCACACCTCCGCCAGCGACACCATCACCGCCCACAACACCGGCTGCACCACATCGACCCGGTCCAGCCCCGGAGCACCCTCCACACCCCGCACCACATCCAGCAACGACCACTCGACATGAGCAGCCAGAGCCGCCGCACACGCATCCATCCGCTCGGCGAACACCGGCGACGAACCCAGCAGATCCACCGCCATCCCCGCCCACTGCGCCCCCTGACCCGGGAACACGAACACCACCCGACCGTCACCCGACGACCCGGCTGCACCCGCCACCACACCCTCGACCGGCTCCCCCGCCGCCAACGCGGCAAGAGAACGCCGCGCCTCCACCACATCACCGGCCACCACCACCGCACGATGCGACAGCGACGCCCGCGACGCGGCGAGGGACCAGGAGACGTCCACCGGGTCCAGTCCGGGGTGGGTGTCGAGGTGGGCGGCGAGCCGGGTGGCCTGTGCGGCGAGGGCGGCCCGGGAGCGGGCGGAGAGCACCCACGGCACCCAGCGCGGCGCGGCCGAGGCCGAAGAGGCCTCTTCAAGGGCCTCCGCAGGGGCTTCCTCAAGGATCACGTGGGCGTTGGTGCCGCTCGCGCCGAACGAGGACACACCCGCGCGGCGCGGCCGGTCGGTCCGCGGCCAGGGGGTGGCGCCGGTGACGAGTTCGACGGAGCCGGAGGCCCAGTCGATGTGCGGCGAGGGCGCGTCCACGTGAAGGGTGCGGGGCACCTCCCCGGCGCGCAGTGCGAGCACCGTCTTGATCACGCCGGCCACGCCCGCGGCGGGGCCGGTGTGGCCGATGTTGGACTTCAGCGAGCCGAGCCGCAGCGGCTGCCGGCGGTCCTGGCCGTAGGTGGCCAGCAGGGCGTTGGCCTCGATGGGGTCGCCCAGGGTGGTGCCGGTGCCGTGTGCCTCCACGACGTCGACGTCGGCGGGCGTGAGGCCGGCGGCGGCCAGCGCGGAGCGGATGACCCGCTGCTGGGCCGATCCGTTGGGCGCGGTGAGCCCGGAGGAGGCGCCGTCCTGGTTGATCGCGGAGCCGCGGACGACGGCCAGCACGGGGTGGCCGTTGCGGCGGGCGTCGGAGAGCCGCTCCAGCAGGACCACGCCCACGCCCTCGGACCAGCCGATGCCGTCCGCGGCGGCGGCGAACGCCTTGCAGCGGCCGTCGGGGGCGAGGCCCCGCTGCCGGGAGAACTCCACGAAGGCGCGCGGTGTCGACATGACCATCACGCCGCCGGCGAGGGCCAGCGAGCACTCGCCGGTGCGCAGCGACTGCCCGGCCAGGTGCAGGGCGACGAGGGAGGACGAGCAGGCGGTGTCCACGCTGATCGCCGGGCCTTCCAGGCCGAGGGTGTAGGCCACCCGGCCGGAGAGCACGCTCGCGTAGGTGCCGGTGCCGAGCAGTCCCTCGTCCACGCCGGCGACCGCGCCGTGCCGGGAGTCGTAGCGCTGGTCGGTGACGCCCGCGAAGACACCGGTGGCGGTGCCGCGCAGGGCGAGCGGGTCGACGCCGGCCCGTTCGAACGCCTCCCACGCGACTTCGAGGAACAGCCGCTGCTGCGGGTCCATCGCCAGCGCCTCGCGCGGGCTGATGCCGAAGAACTCGGCGTCGAAGTCGGCGGCGTCGTGCAGGAAGCCGCCCTGGCGCAGATAGGTGTGGCCGGCCCGGTCCGGGTCGGGGTCGTAGAGGCCGTCGAGGTCCCAGCCGCGGTCGGCGGGGAAGTCGCCGATGACGTCGCGGCCCTCGGCGAGCAGCCGCCACAGGTCCTCGGGGCCGGTGAC
>NZ_MUMF01000579.1 GCF_002155905.1 Streptomyces tricolor
GAACCCAGCAGCAGGGGCTGTTCGCGGCCCTGCCCGTAGGTGGCCAGCAGCGCCTGCGCCTCGATCGGGTCACCCAGCCGCGTCCCCGTACCATGCGCCTCCACCGCATCCACATCAGCGGCCGAAATACCCGCACCCGCAAGGGCCTGACGGATCACCCGCTGCTGCGACGGACCGTTCGGCGCCGTCAGACCGTTCGACGCACCGTCCTGGTTCACCGCGGAGCCACGCACCACGGCCAGGACCCGGTGCCCGTTCCTGCGCGCGTCCGACAGCCGCTCCACGAGCAGCATGCCGACACCCTCGCCCCAGCCGGTCCCGTCGGCGGAGGCGGCGAAGGACTTGCAACGCCCGTCCGCGGCGAGACCGCGCTGGCGCGAGAACTCGTCGAACGCTCCCGGGGTGGCCATGACGGTGACACCGCCGGCCAGGGCCATCGAGCACTCGCCGCTGCGCAGCGCCTGGATCGCCCAGTGCAGGGCCACCAGGGAGGAGGAGCAGGCGGTGTCGACGGTGACCGCGGGGCCCTCCAGGCCGAGGACGTAGGCGATGCGGCCGGACAGCACGCTGGCGGAGTTGCCGGTGCCGATGTGTCCCGCGTGGGCCTCGGTGGCGCCGGCGAGGAGGGCCGCGTAGTCCTGGCCGTTGGTGCCGAGGAAGACACCGACGGAGGTGCCGCGGACCGTGTGCGGGTTGATGCCCGCGCGTTCGAAGGCCTCCCAGCCGGTCTCCAGGGCGAGCCGCTGCTGCGGGTCCATGACCAGCGCCTCGCGCGGCGAGATCCCGAAGAAGTCCGCGTCGAACTCCCCCGCCCCGCGCAGGAATCCGCCTTCGGCGTAGGCGTCGGTGGGTCCCCACTGGCGGTCCGCCGGGATGGGTCCGACGGCGTCCACGCCGTCGGCGAGCAGCCGCCACAGGTCCTCGGGCGAGGCCACGTCGCCGGGGAAGCGGCAGGACATGCCGACGATCGCGATCGGCTCGTCCGCGCGGACGGCCGTACCCGGGAGCGCGGTCGCGCCGGTCGTGTCGGCGTCCTCGCCGGTCGCCAGGGCGAGCAGGTGGGCGGCGAGTGCGCGGGCGCTGGGGTGGTCGAACACGGCGGTCGCGGGGAGCGCGACTCCGGTGGCGGCGCTGAGGCGGTTGCGCAGCTGCACGGCGGCCATGGAGTCGAAGCCCAGTTCGCGGAAGGCGGTGTCGGGTTCGACGTCCGCCGCGCCGGTGCGGCCGAGGACGGCGGCGGCGCAGGACCGGACGAGGTCCAGGGCGGCGCGCTCTCGGTCGGGGCCGGTGAGCGCCGTGGGCGCCTCGACGGGGGCCGCGCCGGACAGTTCGGCCAGCATGGAGCCGGCGGTCAGGCCGGTCCAGTCGGCGTCGGCGACGACGCTGTGCGCGTCGGCGGCGGCCACGGCACGCTCCAGGGCGACCAGGGCGTGACCGGGGTCGAGCGGGGTGACACCGGCGCGGCGCAACCGCTCCGCGACGGCCGCGTCGAGCATGCCACCGCCGGCCCAGGGGCCCCAGGCGACGGCGGTGCCGGGCAGTCCGAGGGTCCGGCGGTGCGCGGCGAGCGTGTCGAGGACGGCGTTGGCGGCGGCGTAGGCGGCCTGTCCGGGGTTGCCGAGGGTGCCCGCGAGCGAGGAGAACAGCACGAACGCGTCCAGGTCGAGCCCGGCCGTCGCGGTGTGCAGGACGAGGGCGGCATCGGCCTTGGCCCGGAGTACGGCGGTGAGCTGTGCCGGGGTGAGCGTGTCCAGCGGGGCGTCGGAGAGGACGCCCGCCGTGTGGACGACGGCGGACAGCGGAGCGTCGGCGGGGACCCGCGCCAGCAGGGCCGCGACGGCTTCCGGGTCGGCGACGTCGCAGGCGGCGACGGTCGCCGTGGCGCCCGTCGCCTCGATGGCGCTGACCAGTTCGGCGGCGCCGTCGGCCGCCGGGCCCCGCCTGCTGACCAGCAGCAGGTGCCGCGCCCCGCGCTCCGCGAGCCGCTGGGCGACCTGCGCGCCGAGCGCGCCGGTGCCGCCCGTCACCAGGACCGTGCCCCGGGGCCGCCATGCGCGGCGGGGCGCGTCGGCGGCGCGTACGAGACGGGCCGCGAAGGTGCCGTTCGCGCGCACCGCGCACTCGTCCTCGGCGCCGGCCAGCACGGCGGCGAGCCGGCGGCGCGCCTGCTCGTCCAGTGCGCCGGGCAGGTCGACGAGCCCGCCCCAGCGGTCGGGGGCCTCCAGGCGGACGACGCGGCCCAGCCCCCAGAGGCCGGCCGCGGCGACGGCGGACTCGGGGATGGTGTCCGTGGCGGCGACCGCGACGGACTCCGAGGTGGCGCACCACAGCGGAACGGTGATCCCGGCGTCACCGAGCGCCTGGACGAGGGTGACAGTGGCCTGCACCGGGCGGGCCGCCGGCGCGAGCAGGGACAGCACTCCGGTGACACCGGTGCCGTCGATGCCGCGGAGCAGTTCGGCGGTCGTCTCCCGGTCGGTGCCCTCGGGCAGTGCGAGGGAGGTGACCTCGGCGCCGTGTTCGCGCAGCGCGGTGGTGACGTCGGCGACGAGCCCCTGCTCGCCCTCCGGGGCGACCAGCAGCCAGCCGCCGGTCAGCACCGCGCCGCCGGCCTCGGGGAGCGGGGTCCAGCGGACCTTGTGCCGCCACCCGTCCACGACCGCGTCGACACGCTCCTTGTCGTGCCAGGACGCGAGGGAGGGCAGGACGGCGTCCAGCCCGGCGTCCTCCGCCACACCCAGCAGTTCGGCGAGGTCACCGCTCCGGACGGCGGCCCAGAAGGCGTCGTCCGAGGCACCCCGGGTCTGCGGCGCGGAGGCGTCCAGCCAGAAGCGTTCGCGTTGGAAGGCGTAGGTCGGCAGGTCCACGCGACGGGCTGCCGTACCGGCGAAGAACCGGTCCCACGCCACCTCGACACCCTGCGCGTGCAGCACACCGAGCGCGTTCACGACGGCATGCGCGGCGGGCTCACCCGCCCGCTGTGCCGGGACGCACACCGCCTCGCCGGCGGACTCCGCGACCGGGCCCGACAGCACCGCGTCCGGCGCCAGCTCCACGAAGACACCGGCCTCCGCCGCCACCACGGCATCGGCGAACCGGACCGTCTGCCGGACATTGCGCAGCCAGTACTCCGGATCACACAGCTCGTCACCCACCGGGGTGCCGGTCACCGTCGAGACGAACACCAGCCTCGGCGCATGGAAGGAGACGGACTCCAGCACCTGCCGGAAGTCCTCCAGAACCGGCTCCATCAGATGCGAGTGGAAGGCATGGCTGACCGACAGCCGCTTGGTACGACGGTCCGACCAGCGGGCCGCCTCGGCCAGCACGGCCTCCTCGTC
>NZ_MUMF01000580.1 GCF_002155905.1 Streptomyces tricolor
TAGTCGCCCGGCCGGGCGACCTGGTTCGCATGCCCGGCGCACAGCCAGTCGGCGCGGAAGACGTGCTCCCTCTCCAGGCGGTAGAAGTCCTCGCTGCTGTACGCCCGTGCCGGGAGCGTCTCACCGCGCTCCAGCGGGAGCGACGCGAGGCGCGTCAGTTCGTCGAGGAGGGAAGCGAGTTCGCGGTGCGGCATGGTGCCACCACCCTTCTTCGGGTTCCTCCCATCGTTCGCCCCGCGGCCCGGGCGGCGGATCGCCGCGAAGACCGATATCCGAGTAGTCCTTTCGGGTGAGACGCTGATGTCTCAATCGGTTAACGTATGTCTCACCGCGTGGAGGAAGCGTGCGAGCCGAGGGCCATCGGCGGTTCGACGCGCCGGGCAACGACGTCCGAGCGGTACGCGTCACGCGGCTGGACGAGGACGACCGCGGTGCGCCGCCGACGTGCTGCTCCGGCCGGCCGTCCGCTCAGGAGGGACACCGCCGCATGCGCACTCTCTACGTCGTCACCCATCCGCAGGCCACGCACCATGTCGAGGACGTCGTCGGGGGCTGGCACGATGCGCAGCTCACACCTGCCGGCATCCGCGCCGCCACCGCCGTCGCCCGGGCACTGCGGGCCCGGATCCCCGAGGGTGCCGGAGTGGAACTGTACGCGTCGGATCTGCGGCGCACCCGGCAGACGGCCGATGCGGTGACCGAGCTGTTCGGCATCGCACCCGTGCTGGACCGCAGGCTGCGCGAGAAGTCCTACGGGGAGGCCGGCGGCAGGCCCCAGGAGTGGCTGGACCGGCGGTTCGTCCCGCCGCCGGCCGTCGGCGAGCGGCTGGACCACGACGAGGGTGTGGAGGGTGCCGAGACCAAAGCGGCTTGGGTCCGGCGCGTCTACTCCGCCATGGACGAGATCCTCGCTCGCCCCTGCGAACACCAGATCATCGTGACCCACGGCGGCACCCTGACGTTCGTCGTGACAGCGTGGACCAAGATGCCGCAGGAGACAGTCGGATATGCCAGTTTCCGGGTGCCTGCCGGCAGCATCACCACGCTGCGCGAGGACGACTTCTTCCACAACCGCCAAGTCGTCGGCCTCGGTGACAGCCGCCATCTCGACTCCGCCGCAGCCGGCTGACCCCGACACGGCGCGCTTGGACCGACCCGCGCTCGTCGAGCAGGGATCGTCGTGCGAACGCGGCCCGATGGCACCGTGCCGGTAGACGAAGGCGTTCGGCGGCGGGGCGCGCGGGACCACGGCGAGGTGTGCCGGACGGCGGACCCCGGATCGCGGCGACAGCGGGGCGCCGGCGCCCAAGTCCGCTCCTGAATCGGCCGTCTTCGAACGGCTGGAGGCGCGCGCGGTGAGGAACGAGTCGACGCCGACACCGGTGAACGTGTCCGCGCCGAGCGGCACGGCATCCGCGACCGCACCCGCCCTCGCGGCGTCGAGGCATCGAGGCGAGGGCTATGGTGCACGGCCTGTTCGCGGGGAAGGTGATGGGCGGAGGGGCAAGGGGGTGAGCAGGCTGCGTGGCGTGCGCCGGCGTCGCAAGGGCGAGAACCGGGTGGAGCACGCTGCCCAGCCGCCGCCCGGGCCGGACGAACTCCTTCCACGCTGCCCGGGCAGGTGGCGACGAGCACTTCTGGCTGATCACGCCCCGACGCGGGCCGACGGGACAGGCATGCGGCCGACGGAAGGGTAGGAGGCCGACGGCACGGGCACGGGACCGACCCGCGACGCGTCGCCGCACCGGCGGCTGCGCGCAGAGAGACAGGAACCCGCATGACGAGGACAACCCGACTGGCCATCGACGTCGGCGGCACCTTCACCGACGTGGTGGAACTGATCCCGGAGACCGGTGCGCTGGTCTTCGACAAGGTCGCCACGACTCCCGACGCCCCCGCCCGGGGCGTGCTCGACGCGTTCGGCAAGGCGGGGGCCTCGATGGACGAGGTGGCCATGTTCACGCACGGCACCACACTGGGCCTCAACGCCCTCCTGACGCGCAGGGGCGCGCGCACCGCCGTGATCTCCACGCGCGGCTTCCGTGACGTCTACCTGCTGGGGCGCACGGACCGGCGCACCAACTACGACATCACCTACCGCAAGCCGACGCCCCTGCTGGAGCGGTACGACACCTACGAGGTGACCGAGCGCAGCCTGTTCGACGGCTCGGTGCACACGCCGTTCGACACCGAGGACGCACACGCGGTGGCCCGCCTGATCGCCGAGCGAGGATACGAATCGGTGGCGGTCGCCTTCCTGCACGCCTATGCGAACCCCGACCACGAGCTGCGCATGCGCGCGGTGCTCGCCGAGGCCGCGCCGGGCGTCGCGGTGACCCTCTCCCATGAACTCTCCCGCGAATACCGGGAGTTCGAGCGCACCAGCACCGCCGTACTGGACGCCTACATCAAGCCGACCGTGCGCCGGTACCTGGAGGTGCTCGAAGGCGAGCTGGCGTCGGGCGGTTTCGAGGGCCGGTTCCTGATGACCCGGTCCGGTGGCGGCGCGATGACGGCGCGCGCCGCGCGGGAGCAGCCGGTGAGCCTGATCCTGTCCGGTCCGGCGGGCGGCGTCATCGGCGCGTCCGCGCTCTCCCGCCTCATCGGCCGGCCGAACCTCATCACGATCGACATGGGCGGCACCAGCCTGGACGCCTCGCTGGTCCTCGACTCCGAACCGGTGTCGTACCAGGGCGCGGAGTTCGAAGGCATGCCCATCAACACCCCGTCCCTGTACATCCACACGATCGGCGCCGGCGGCGGCTCCCTCGCCTGGCTCGACGAAGCGGGCGCTCTCCAGGTCGGTCCGCAGAGCGCCGGAGCGTCGCCGGGACCGGCGTCGTACGGACGGGGCGGGACCCTGCCCACGTTCACCGACGCCGCTCTCGTGCTCGGATACCTGGGCGCGGACTCGCCGTTGGGCGGCGCGCTCACCCTCGACGCGGGGCTCGCCGAGGGGGCGCTGCGGCCCATCGCCGAGACCTTGGGCCTGTCGGTGAAGGCGCTGGCACGCGGCATCGTCCGGATCTCCACCACGAAGATCATGGGCGCGGTCCGCGCCATCACCGTCGAACTCGGGCGCGACCCGCAGGACTTCGCGCTGCTGTCGTTCGGCGGTGGCGGCGGCCTGGTGGCCGTCGACGTCGCCCATGAGCTGGGTATCCCGACCGTCGTGGTGCCGCCCGGCCAGGGCGCGTTCTCCGCCTTCGGCATGCTCATGGCCGACGTCCAGCACGACTTCGCGCGCACCACCGTCACCCCGCTCGCCTCGCTCGAGCCCGGCACCGCCGAGGCGGCCTACCGCAGGATGGAGGAGGAGGCGGCCGGCCTCCTGGAGCAGGAGGGCTTCGGGCCGGAGCGGCGCACGACGGCCCGGATGCTCGACGTCCGCTACACCGGCCAGGAGCACGCCGTCACGGTTCCCTTCCCCACCGGCGCCGAGGACATGGCCGGCGCGGTGGCGAGGGCCTTCGCCGGGCTGCACGAGCGCCAGTACGGGCATGTCATGGACGACCCGGTGGAGATCACCACGATGCGCGTCCGGGCCACCGGACACGTGGACAAGCCGACCCTGCCGCGGATCGGGACGCGGACCGACGGGCGGCCCCGGGCGGGCGGCGTCCGGCCGGTGTTCCTCGACGAGGACGAGCAGGCGGTCGAGTACGCCCTCCACGTCCGGGAGTCCCTCCTCGCCGGCGACGTGATCACGGGCCCCGCCGTGATCGCCGAGCACACCGCCACCACCGTCATCCACGAGGGCGACCGGCTGGAGGTCGGTCCCCTGGGCGAGATGGTCATCACCCTCCACCACGACCACCCGAAGGGCACGCGATGAGCGACCCCATTCAGACCGAGATCATCCGGCACGGCCTCCTGGCCGCCGCCGAGGAGATGGCGCGGAACCTCTGCCGGACGGCGTACAACACGGTCGTCTACGAGATCCACGACTACGGCATCGGCATCCACGCCCCGAACGGCGACGTGGTGGCGGACGTGCCGGGCATCGCGGTGTTCACCCGCGCCAACGACCACGGCATCAAGAAGGCCGTCGAGTTCCTCGGCGCCGACGCGCTGGAGCCGGGCGACGTCTTCATCCTGAACTACCCGTACTGGGCGTCGGCGCACACGCTCGATCCCCTGGTCTTCGCACCGGTCCACCACGGCGACCGCCTCATCGGGTTCACGTCCTGCCGGATCCACGTGCTCGACCTGAAGCAGAAGGACCCGGGGTACGTCCTGGACTCCACGGACATGTACCAGGAGGGCCTGTTCTTCCCGGCCACGAAGCTGTACCGCCGCGGCGTCCCCAACGCGGACGTCTTCAACATCATCCGGTTCAACAGCCGTCTGCCGGAGCGGACCGTCGGTGACATCCAGGCGCAGGTCTCGGCATGCGTCACCGGCGTCCGGCGCACCCGGGAGATCGCCGACAGGTACGGCGCCGACGGGCTGATCGGCGCGATGGACGCGATCAACGACCACGGCGAGCGGCTGGCCCGGCTGGCCCTGCGGAAGCTGCCCAGGGGCACCTGGACGGCGAGCGACTTCGTCGACAACGACGGGGTGGACCTGGACCGGATGATCACATTGAACGTCACCGTCACGGTCGGCGACGACGGGATGGTCATCGACTGGACCGGCAGCGACCGCGACGTCCGCGGGCCGATCAACGTGCCGCTCGGTCTGACGGAGGCCTTCTGCAGCCTCATCTACAAGTCCCTCACGACGCCGGACACCCCGGTGGTGGCGGGCAACTTCCGGGCGCTGCGGATCGTGACGGAGCCCGGCTCGGTCATGCACGCGGTGCCGCCGCAGCCCACGTTCACGCTGTGGACCGGTCTGATCGGCGGCGAAGTGATCCTCAAGGCGCTCGCGCAGGGTATGCCCGACCTCGTGCCGGCCTGTTCCGGAGGCGACGTCTGCTCGATGATGGGCCTGGGCGTGAACCCGCGCACCGGTGAGCCCTGGCTGGAGGCGACGAACGAGGCCGTCGGGTTCGGCGCGCACGCCGGAGGGGACGGCGAGGACGGGATCATGCACCTGTCGGAGCCCGGCTGCCGGAACAACCCTGTCGAGGTGCTGGAGACCAAGTCCCCGATGTTCATCGAGTCCTACGGCTACCGGCCCGACAGCGGCGGTCCCGGGCGGTACCGGGGCGGCGTCGGCGTGGGCCGCAGCTACCGCTTCCTGGCGGATGCCAAGGCGATCTGCCTGACGTACAAGACCAGGACGCAGCCCTGGGCGATCGGTGAGGGCCGCGAGGGCGACAACAACCACGTGATCCTCAACCCGGGCACGCACCGCGAGGTGGTCCAGGGCGGCAGTTACAACCACCTCGTGGCCGGGCGACGTGCTGGTGAACAACACCGGTGGTGGCGGCGGCTACGGCAACCCGTTCGAGCGCGAGCCGGAGCGCGTGGCCCGGGACGTCAGGAACGGCTTCGTGTCGGTGGCGGCTGCGCGGCGTGCGTACGGCGTCGCCGTCGACGCCGAGACGTTCGAGGTCGACCTGCGGGAGACCGCGGCCCTGCGCGCCGCCGCTGCCACTGCCGCTGGGTGACACGCGAACGATGGCCGGGTCTGCCGAGCCGGTGTGCGAGACGCCTGCCTCGCGTCCGACGGACGGCTGCCGGTGCGCGATCCTCGACGGGCGGTCCCCGACGCGATGCTGACGTACCGTCGGCGAACCGGTCGGCGCCTCCGCCGGGACGGGCCGCGCGCGGGCCGCCGCCGCAGCGGGCGGCACCGCCCTCCCGGGCTACCCCCGCTCGCACTCATCGGAGGGCGTGGGGAGGACTTCGCGCAGGCGGTCGAGGAGAACCCGGGCCGCGGGGCTCGAAGGGCCGCCGGCCTGCCAGGCGAGCGCGATGCGGGCACGCATCTCGGGCCGGACGATCCGCAGGGTGCGCAGGTGTCCGTCGAGAGGGGAGTCGTTCTCACCGGCAGGGAGCACGGCGACGCCCAGGCCCCGCGCGGCGAGCTGCGAGAGCACGTGTGGGGCTGCCGCCTCGAAGGCGACCCGGGGCCGGAATCCCGCCTGCGCGCAGCCGCGTTCGAGCGCCGTGCGCACCCCGGTGCCGCGCGGCAGGCAGATCAGCGGCCGGTCCCGCAGCTCGGCCAGCGGGACACTCGTACCGTCGATGTGGTCGAAAAGCGGGTCACTTGGCGCGACAGCCGCGACCAGCGGGACATCGATCACCGTCTGGAAGGCCGCTCCGGGCGGGGGCACCTCGTCCGCCGTTCCGAGGAGGGCGATGTCGAGCTCGCCGGCGAGGAGCGCGGCCTGCATCCGCTCCGTGGTGTCCTCGGTGAGTGCCACCTCCACCGAGGGGTGGGCGTCGTGGAAGTCCGCGAGCAGAGCGGCGATGTCGAAGGCGTGGCCAGTGGCGCCGGAGACCAGTCCGAGCGTCACCCGGCCGCGCAGCAGCCCCGTGTACGCATCGACCGTCTGCCGCACCGACTCCGCCGCGGCCAGCGCGGCCCGGGCGTACGGCAGGACCGCCCGGCCCACCTCGGTCGGCGTCACCGACCGGGCGGAGCGGTCGAGCAGCGGCTGCCCCAACTCCTTCTCCAGCTGGCGGATCTGGGCGCTGAGGCCAGGCTGGGCCAGATGCAGCCGGGCGGCGGCCCTGGTGAAACCGCCTTCCTCGACGACACAGACGAAGTAGCGCAGCTGGCGGAGTTCCATAAGTAGCGATTCTAGATCGCAGCAGGACTATCTACTGGCGTTATCGGCCTGTCGGCCGCAGGCTTGATCACATGGAGAACGTGACAGCCCTCAAGGGGAAGAATGCCGACGTCAGGGCAGCGATTGCGGCGGAACGCCGGGAACTGGCCGACCTGTTCGACACTTTGCGAACCGGCCAGTGGAACGAGCAGAGCCTCTGCGCGGGATGGCGTGTGCGCGAAGTGGCGGCGCACATGTCGATGGGGTTCCGGCTCTCCCTGCCCAGGACGCTGGGTGAATTGGTGAAGGCACACGGGAACCTTCACCTCATGACCGATCGGCTCGCGCGCAGGGATGCGGCCGTCCACTCCACCACCGCTCTCGCCGCCTTCCTGCGGGACAACGCCCACCATCCCTGGACACCACCGGTCGGCGGGCTCACGGCGGCGCTCGGCCACGACGTCGTGCACGGGCTGGACATCACCGTCGCCCTCGGCCTCGACCGGCGCGTCCCCGAGGACCGGCTGCGTATCCTGCTCGACGGCATCCGGCCCAGCGGCCTGAAGTTCTTCGGCGCCGACCTTGCCGGAGTGCAGCTGTGCGCCGACGACCTCGACTGGTCGTACGGCTCTGGCTCCCCTGTCTTCGGTGCCGCCCAGGACCTCCTGCTGCTGGCCTACGGCCGCAGACTTCCGGACGGCCGGCTACGAGGAGAACCGAGCAACCGTTTCACGCGATCCGCCGAGGAAGCATGAACCGGATGCGCACACCGAGCTGATGAGGACGAGCGGGGTCACCGCGCAAGGGGCGATGGTTCGCCCTCCTGATCTCTGTTGCGACGACGACCCGCCGCGCGGACGGCGAAAACCGAAGCAGCAGGCGGCCGTCGGCCGCCTGCTGCGGTACCACGCCAACGCGCCCCTCGCCGAAGGCCCGGTGCGGTGCCCGCCCCGGACGATCCGTACGGCGATCCGTGTTACGGGGCGTAGACCTTCTCGATGCTCACGCTGGAGATGCCCTGCGGGGCCCACCAGTCCCAGTTCTTGGTCACGTTCTTCGGGCATGCCCACGGGCCGTCGTGGTAGCCGTTCGGGTAGTGCACGCGCAAGAAGACGCAGTAGCCGTCGGCCTTCGTGTCCTTGACCCAGCCCATGATGTGGCGGCTGTCGCAGACCTGGCCGCCGTACGTACCGAAACTGGTCGTGTTCCCGAAGGTCCAGCATCCCGCGGCGGTATTGGCGCGGGCTTCGGCCGGGACGATGCTCAGACCCGCGGTGGCTGCGGCGACCGCGCCCACCAACAAGAGCCGCTTGGCAAGTTTCATGGTCGATTTCTCTCCCGCCTGAGTGTGAGCTGCCGGTGTGCCCTCACATCGTGGCGCGGTGCCCGGACCGGGAGTTGGTGATGCGTGCGGTGTTTTTTGCCGCTCAGCGCAGGCCGTTGCGCCTCGGCAGACCGCGCAGCGCGGCCTGCCGCAGTTCCCTGGGCGTCGCGCCGTAGGCCGCGCGGAACGCCCGGCTGAAGTCCGCCGGGCGCAGGAACCCCCACCGGGCGGCGATGGCGCTGATCGGCCGCTGCCGCATGCGCGGGTCCGTGAGGTCGGCGTGGCAGCGCTCCAGGCGGCGCCGGCGTATCGAGGCCGCCACGGTCTCCCCCTGCTGCCGGAAGAGCGCGTGCAGGGAGCGCACGGAGATGTGGTGGTGTGCCGCGATGTCCGCCGGTCCCAGGTCCGGATCGCCGAGGTTGTGGTCGATGAAGGCGTTGACGCGGGCCAGCATGGCCTGCTGGCGGGTCTCGGCCGGAAGGTCGTCGTAGGCGTCGAGGTGCTGGGCCAGGCAGGCGCCCGCCAGGTCGAGCGCCATCGCTCCCAATCGGCTCAGATCGCGCGGGTGGCAGTCGGGGCCGTAGGCGTCCAGTGTGGTCAGGAACCGGGCGAGAATCGCTCCCATGCCGCTGCGGGTCGACAGGGGCTGGGCGAGGAGCCGGTGGACCTTGTCCGGTGGCAGCGGCAGCTCCTCGCGGGGCACCTGCATGATGACCACCTGGGTGTGGCGGCCTCTGTCGGGCACCGCGCCCTCGAAGGGGTGCGAGAGGTCGAAGAGCACCATGTCCCCGCACACCAGCCCGGAGTCCTGGCGCCGCTGGTTGATCCACAGCGGGGTGCCGGAGACGAACGTCAGCTGGTACGTGCCCGGGTCGGCTCGCCGGATGTCCGCCCAGGTGCGTTTCAGGTGTGCGGGCGGGCTGTTGAACGCGGCCACTCGTACGGAGCTGAGGTCCAGCACCGAGGCCCACGCGGGGAAACTCCCGGTGTTCGGGCTGCTGAGGGTGAGCGGTGCCAGCTCACGGGAGACCAGCTCGGCCCAGAAGGGGAACTGGTCCCGCGCGGGCAGATCCATGTTCGACACGTTCAGCCACATTCCGCACCCCGGATTCACCGCACGACGGACCCCGCCGCAGCCCCCGGACCGAGCCGGCCGGCCGCACGCGATGGCCCCACCCTGCCCGGTCGCCCGTGGTCGACTCCACCGATCCGTCGGCTCAGGCCGAAACCCGCCGACCGCGAACGTGATGCCGACGTCGCGCGGCGGCCCCGGGGAGGCGGACCTCCTCGGACCGTGGCCCGCGCACCCGCGTGAGGGAAGCCGGCCCCGGGGTACCCGGCGCACCGGCCGCTACGAAGGGAGACGCCGTGGACGGGACGGGAGCGCGGGGGTCCGGCGTCGCTGTCGCGCACGGCGCCTTCAACGTCGTGGGCGGGCTGTGGCCGCTGGTCCACCTGCGCAGCTTCGAGTGGGTCTTCGGCCCGAAGACCGACGACTGGCTGCAGATGACGACGGGCGGACTGCTGGTCTCCGCGGGGCTCGCCCAGCTCGCGGCGGCGGACCCGCAGAGCCGGGCCCACGCCCGCCGCATCGGCCTGGGCACCGCGCTGACGCTGCTGGCCGTCGATCTCGTCTATGTGCCCAGGGGACGCATCCGGCCGACGTACCTCCTGGACGCCGCCATGCAGACCGGCTGGATCGCCGCCTGGCTGCGCACCCCCTGTCCGACAGGCGCGGGAGCGGCCGGGAGCGGGGAACGATGAGCGGTACGCGCCGAGCGGGCCGGCGCCGGGCACCGGCACGCGGCACTCGACGGGGAGCGGTGCCGCGGGGGAAGCCCGCCGGGCCGGTCCGTGCGTCCGGGGAACCGGGGCAGGTCGGAGGCGTCGAGACGGTGTTCCGCCTGCTGGCTCGCCTGCGGCGGGCTCCCGTGCTCCACCCCGACGGGCTGGTGTGCGCCGCCGAGCTGGAGGTCCCCGGCGACGGCGAACGCTGGGGCGTGCCGTGGCTGGACCGACCCGGGCGGTACGCCGCCACGGTCCGGCTCTCCCGAGCGGCCGGCCTGCCGAGGCGGCTGCCGGACGGGCTCGGGCTGGCCGTCCGTGTGGACGACGCCGACGGCCCGGGCCGGGCCCTCGATCTGCTGCTCACGAGCAGCGGCCGGGGGCGGACGACGCGGCATCTGCCGCTGCCGCGCGCCGACGCGCTGGCCGGACCGTATTCCAGCCTCGTCCCCTACCGGGTGAGCGGCCGTCCGCGCGTACTGGCCGCCTTTCCCCGGCGTTCCCACCGGGCCCCGGTGCACGGCGACCCGGCGAGTCTGGCCCGCGCCCTGGGTGCCGGGCCGCTCGTGTTCGATCTGTGCGCCGAGGGGCCCGGCCGTTCCTGGCGCGTGTTCGCCGTGCTCACGGTCCGTACGGCTCTGCCGATGGGGCCGAAGGAGAGCACGGGCTTCGACATCTACGCGCACGACGCCCGGCAGTTCACGCCGGGCCCCGCACTGGCCGCGATCCGCCGCGCCGCCTACAGGGGGTCCCGGGCGGGCCGCCCCTGAGAGCGCGGAGGGGGTGGGCCGCCCGAGCGCTTCGGCGGGCAGCCCCGTCTCTCCGTGCCGCTCGCCGGAGCCGACGCACCCGTCCCCTCGTACCGCCTGGGGTACGAGGGGACGGGTGCGTGAAGCGTGGGGTGGGCGTCAGGCGGCCGGGCTGCCCGCGACCCACTCGCTCCACGGCATGTTCCAGTCGCTGAGGCCGTTGTCCGGGGCCAGCTTGGTCTTGTCGTCGGAGTTCTTGACGATCACGACGTCACCGGTCATCGACTGGTCGAAGAACCACGCGGCGGGCTGCTTGCCGTCGCCGCCGCCCCTGACGTCCTTCAGGCCTATGCAGCCGTGGCTGCTGTTGACCTTGCCGAAGATCGAGTCCTTGCCCCAGTAGTTGCCGTGGATGAACGTGCCCGAGTCGGTCAGGCGCATGGCGTGGGGCACGGCCTTGATGTCGTACGAGGGCTTGCCGTCCTTCTCCGTGAGGCCGACGCTCGCACCGTTCATATGGATCTGCCGGAACTTCTCGGAGATCACCATCTGACCGTTGTACGTCGGATGCTCGGGGCTGCCCGACGAGACCGGGATCGTCTTGATCGTCTTGCCGTCCCGGACGACGGTCATCTGCTTCGTCCGTGCGTCGACGGTGCTGATCTGGCTTCGGCCGATCTTGAACGTGACCGTCTTCCGGACGCCGTGGCGGTCGAGCTTGACCGTGACGGTGGAGCCGGGCTTCCAGTAGTTCTCGGGGCGGAAGTCCAGGCGGTGGTCGCTGAACCAGTGACCGACGACCCGCTGGCCGCTGCTGGAGCTGACCTCGATCTCCGACTGGACGGCGGCCCTGTCGCTGACCGCCTTGTCGAAGGTGACCGTCACCGGCATGCCCACGCCGACGGTCGAGCCGTCCTGGGGGGAGACGTGTCCGGTGAAGTCGTCGGCCGGGGAGACCGTGGTGATCGTGGCGTTGCCGGTGGTGGAGCGGCCCTTGGCGTCCTCGGCCTCCGCGGTGATCTGATACCTGGTGGCACGCTCCAGCCGGACGTCCGACTTCCAGGACGTGCCGTCCGCGGACAGAGTGCCCGCGACCTCGGCACCGGTCGCGACGGCGGTCATGGTCACCTTGGTGAGCTTGCCGTTGCCGACGGTGACGCCGACCCGGTCGTCGATCCCGACGGCGTAGGCACCTGGGCCGGGTGTGATCTTTATTCGGGCGTCCGAGGCTTCCTGGTCGCCCGCCTGACCGACCCGCGCCTGCGCTTGCGGCTGGTTCCCGGCGTCGTTGCCGTTGCCGTCGGCGGCAGCGCTACTAGTACCGCTGAGAGCCGTGACTGTGAGTACGCCGCCGAGTACGCCGGCCGTCACCAGCCTGGTGTGCCGTCTACAGAGCGTGATCAAACGAATCTCCCATGTTGCTGGTCTCTGCGTCCCCGTGCCGATCGCCGGCTAGGTACGACAAAGCCTTCTAACCACTTATAGGGCACACCTCATCCAGGAATGCGCAAATTGTGGCAAGGGCCACGCACCAGGCGGGCGCGGGCTCAGAGGCGGTCGAAACGAGATTCGCCCTGGCCACCTGGCTCCGGGGCAGTGGTGACATACTCAAGCACCGTCGCCGGGCGCGGGCCGGCGACCACGACCGTCCGGGGCTGCGCGCCGCCGGTGTCTGCCGGGGCACAGGACGCCATGGGCGTGCACGGCGAGGAGGCGATGGTGTTCGGGAGAGGCACGCGCATGCTGGCGGCCGGCTTGATCGTGGCCTTCATGGGGTTCATCGGCCCCAGCGCACCCAGCGCTGCCCTCTTCGCCAGGCCACTGCCCGCCGAAGCCGTCGAGGACGTCGTACCGAACCGGGTCATGACGTGGAACATCTGCAACCCCTGCGGGGAAAGCAACCTCGACCGGGCAGCGGAGATCGCCACATACGCGCCGCAGGTCATCGGCCTGCAAGAGGCCTGCGTGCGTGATGTCGAGCGGATACGCAGCCATCTGGAGAGGTTCTACGGGCTGGCCTACCACGTCGAGTACGGGACGGTTCTCCGGGACTGGGGCCGCTGCGGGGGGCTGCCGTGGAATCCGGGGGCGTTCGGCCAGGCGATTCTCTCGGCGGCGCCGATGACCGACCCCGTCAGCGTGGAATACCCCGACGGCGGGTCCGAGGACCGCGGATACCTGGCAGTCACCACCACCGTGGGCGGCCAGTCCGTCCGGATCTTCAACACCCATCTCGCCCAACGACGTCAAGAGGCGGTCCGAGCAGCCCAGACCCGCGTTCTCGCCGCAGACGTCGCCCGCCACGACCGCGCGATCGCTCTCGGCGACTTCAACGCCGTGCCGGCCGCCCCCGAACTCGCCGGGATGTGGAAACTGGCCGCGGACACAGACCCCCGGTGCCATCCCTCGTCCAGCGGCGATTGCGCCCCGACCACGGACTGGCAGAGCAAGTTCGACTACGTCTTCCTGCGAGGCATCGTCCCGCTCGGACACCGTGTGCAGCCGACCGCGTACTCGGACCACCACCTGCTGCACGCCGACCTGGACATGAACGGCGCCTGAGGCCGGCCGGTGGCCCCGCCGCTCCCCGCTCCGGAAGCCGTCGAGGGGTCGCCCACGGTCAGCTCCGCTCGGACTGACCGTGTCCGGCAACCCCGTCGAGGCGTTGTCCCGCCCCGCTAACTCGTCCAGCTGTGGGCCACGTCGACGACGACCCGGTCGGTCAGCTGGGTCACGCGGAACGGCAGCCGCGCGCGTGTGCCGACAGCGACCTGCGTCTGTCCTTCGAAGGTGCCGCCGAACCGGGTGTCCCGGAAGGTGCTGTATCCGCTGATGTTCACGCCGGGCAGGGCCTTGCCCACTTCTCCCGGGTAGGTCGGCGCGCCGGCGTCCAGGTCGTAGCTCCACGCGTCGACGCGGATGTCGAGGATCGCCCCGCCCGCGACGGGTATGTACTCGCCCGAGGGGTCCGCGTGGAACGCGTCCACGTACTGGACGTGGTAGCCGATCCGGTCGCCGCCGCCGGGCACGTCGAACACGATGCGGTCGTAGCATTCGTTCTGGCCGGTCCTGATGTTCTCCAGGTGATCGACCCCCGTGGCGGCACCGCTCTTGGCACCGCTGCCCCAGCCCGTCGGGCAGGCCGCCGCCGCGCGCGGTCCCTCTGCCGGGGCAGCGCCCGCGGTGCTCGCCGCCGTTCCCAGCGTGGCGCCCGCGAGCACGAGTACCGCCACTGCCGCCGTGACACGTCGCATCCTGTTCCCCTTGGTGCCGTGTGACTCTGACGCCGGGTGAGACGGGCTGCGGCACCGGAAGGTTGTACGCGGGACGGGGGCAGGCGGGGGATCTGGCCATCCATGGGGTCACTCATCGGCGTCGCCCCGCCCGTGGACGGCGGCTTCACCGCCCACTGAGCGTCTCCGCGTCGTACCCGGTGAAGCCGTTTCCTCAGGGCGGTGAGTGGGCCGTCCGTGCCGGTGGAGCCGGCGGAGGGCAGGTCCAGTCGCGCGACCGGGTGGCGCAGGGTGGACTCGCGGCAGCCGGAGGGCCCCAGGAGGGTGACGCACTCGTCCGGTGCGACATCGAGCGTGATGTCGTCCAGCACGACTGGTCGTCCGCCGGGCGTGCCCGGCGCGCGGAAGGACGTCGAGACGTGCTCGGTACGGGCGGCGTGCGTCACCGCGGTGGTGTCCTCGGCGACGTGGGCCACGGTGGTCGCCTCGGACGTCACCCCTGGGAACCCATCGGATCCGCTGTCGGTCGCCCGGCTACTCGGTGCCGAGACCGGCGTCGTCGACCTCGTCCTTGCCCTCGTCCTTCAGGACCTTGTTCAGCGGGGCGAGGTCGTAGATGCCCTTCAGATCGGGCTTCTCCAGCAGGCCGGACTGCACCGCGTGCTCCGCCTCGGTGTCGAGGGTGGAGGCCAGCGGGTCGTCGAGGAAGGTGATGGACTTCCAGGCCGGGTCGATGACCTCGGCGGGCAGAGCCTTGCCGGACTCCTCCTTGAGCGCCGCGTTGGCCGAGGCCTTGGCCTTGTCCGGGTTGGCGTTGATCCACTCGTTGGTCTTCACCGAGCCGCGCAGCACGGCTTCGACGACGTCCGGGTGCTCCTTCAGGAACGCCTGCCGGACGATGATGTTCGTGATCACGAACTTCTTGTCCGGCCACAGGTCGGCCTCGTCGAGCAGCACCTTGCCGCCCTCGGCGACGAGCTTGGACGCGGTCGGCTCCGGCACCCAGGCGCCATCGATCGAGCCGGCGTTGTAGGCGTCCGGCGTGATCTTGTTGTCGGTGCGGACGACGGAGACATCGCCCCTGCCGCTCTGCGCGTCGACCTTCCAGCCCTGCTCGGCGATCCAGTTCAGCAGCGCGACGTCCTGGGTGTTGCCGAGCTGCGGGGTGGCGATCCTCTTGCCCTTGACGTCCTTCAGGGACTTGATCTTCTCCGGGTTGACGACCAGCTTCACACCGCCGGAGGCGGAACCGCTGATGATGCGCAGGTTCTTGCCGTTCGACTTCGTGTAGCCGTTGATGGCGGGGGACGGGCCGATCCAGCCGATGTCGATGGAGCCGGCGTTCAGCGCCTCGATCTCGGAGGGACCGGCGTTGAAGGTGGACACCTTGATCTTCGTGCCGCCCAGCTCCTTCTGGAGCAGGCCCTCCTGGACACCCACCAGAGCGGTGGCATGCGTGAGATTGGGGAAGTAGCCGATCTTCACCTCGTCCGAGGAGAGCTTCTCGGCGCCCGCCGCGACCTCGGTCTGCCTGCCGTCGTCGGTGGACTCGGCGCCGTAGCCGCAAGCGGTCAGCAGCAGGGGGAGCGCCGCGAGGACGGCGAAGGGGCGCAGGGTGGTGAGCGGTCTTGCGGCAGACACGGAGGTGTCCTCTCAGGGGAAGGTGTTCAGGGAGGTACGGCACGGGAGGCGCGGAGCCTGCTGATGCACATCGGCACACCCGCACACCACACACACCTCGCCCAAGGTCCCGCGGGACGGCAGGGGACGCGGCGGTGCGTGAGGGCGTTCGGGTCGTGGGGGAGGGGGCTCAGACGAGCCGACAGATGGCGCTGGAGGTGCGGCCGAAGTCGACGTGGCGACGCGAGGCCAGGAGGGGCAGCGACAGGACCGTGCGGTGGTGCGTGCGCATGACGGCCCCCCAGCGATTCCTAGTTTTCCTACCTGGCTGATGGGGATCGTGGCAGAAGGGAGCGCCCACCCCAAGAGGTAGTTCGCATGGTGGACGCCGCTATCTCGTGTTTTGGGATCGGTGGTGGCCGGGCAGGTGTGTCAGGGGTTCACCCAGGCGCCCGGTGCGTCGGTCAACGCGGAGACGTCGGAGGGCAGTTGAGACGATGCGACATCGGCGAGCGACACACCTTCGAGGATTTCCCGCACGTTGGACCGCAGCGCGATCCACAAGGGGAGCAGCGACTCGGCGGGGCCGGTGTAGGACAGGTCCGGCGGGCGGACACCGCGCACCGAGACCAGGGGGCCGTCCACGACGCGGATGACGTCGGCGATGCTGATGGAATCGGCGGGCCTGGCCAGCCGGTAGCCGCCGTTGCCGCCGCGCTGGCTGAGGACGAGACCGCCCCGGCGCATGTCGTTCAGGATGCCCTCGAGGAACTTGTGCGGGATGTCCTGGGCGGCGGCGATGGCCTCGGATTTCAGGGGCGTGTCATCCCGGGACGCGGCGAGCTGCAGTGCGGCACGTACCGCGTAGTCCGCTCTGGCTGAGATCCGCATGCGCGCATTATCCCGTACGGGTCGGGTCGGCGTCCGCCGCGGGCGGGCCGCCGGACGGGGGCGGGTGTCCGCTGCCCGGCGGCCGAAGGGCTCAGGCCGCGGCTGGCGTGTAGTGGGAGGCGTCGTCGCCCTCGACGACATGGCTGAGCGTGCCGTCGACACCGGCCGGGACATCGCCCGCGACGGTCACCCGGTGCAGCAGGCGCGGCAGGTCGCCGTAGTCGTCCGGGGCGTAGTGCTGGGTGATGCGGTTGTCGAACAGGACCAGGTCGCCCGGCCTCCAGGCCACCCGCACGATGTTCTCCGGGCGGGTGACGTACGACTGGAAGATGCGCAGCAGGTCGCGGGAGTCGGAGGAGCCGAGACCGACGATGCTCTGGGCGAAGCCGCCGATGAACAGCCCGCGCTCCCCGGTCTCGGGGTGGACGCGGACGACCGGGTGCGCGGTGCGGTACTTCCGCGAGACGAACCGCCTGCGGTACTCGGCGGCCTTCTCGCTCTTCGGGGCGGCGTAGTCGTAGTCGTTGGTGTGCACCGCCCACAGCGTGTCCGCCAGCTCCCGCAGCGGCCCGGGCAGGTCCCGGTAGGCGGCGGCCGCGTTGGCGATGAGCGTGTCGCCGCCGTAGGGCGGGACCACGATGCTGCGCAGCGTGGAGGCCTTCGGGGGCGTCCGGACGAAGGTGACGTCGGTGTGCCACTGGTTGGCGCGGATCCCGTCGTCGCCGTCGACCGGCAGGACGTGGGGCTGGCCGTCGACGGAGGGGACGGTGGGGTGCGCGGTGGTGAGGTCGCCGAAGAGGGAGGCGAAGCGGAGCTGGCCGGCATCGTCGAGCTGCTGGTCGCGGAAGACGAGTGCCTTGTGTTCCAGGAGCGCGGAGTTGATCTCGGTGACGACGGCGGGGCCGAGGCCGGTGGACAGGTCCACGCCGAGGATCTCGGCGCCGATACGGCCGCCGATCCTGCGGATGTCGAAGGCGGTAGTGGTGGTCATGTGCGGATTTCCTTCCAGGAGGTGATCAGCGATCGGTCGGGAGGCCGTCACGAGGTGAGGGGTCCGGCTCAGGCAACCGGGCGAGGAGAGGGAAGACGTCGAACGACGGAGAAGGGGCCGCGGGTGACAGCGCCGACGAGGAGCCCCACGTCGGTACGACGACAGCGGCTCGGCGCCGGAGCCGACTGTGCGAAGGGGGGAAGAGACGTGCGCCGGTCAGCGAGTGCGGCGGCCGACGGCACAGAGGGCGCTCGCCTGTCGGCGCAGATCGACGTGCAGGCGCGCGGCGAGAGTCTCGGACGTGCTCACAGTCAGGAGAGTCGCAGTGCGAACCAGCGAGGTCAATGTCGCTCGCGTACGCGTCTCGGATTCTCAACGGTCCGACATGCGCGTGAAGTGCGGCGTTCACAATCTCCGGGCGGCGGCGTGCTGACCGCCCTGGTGCCGGCCCCGGCCGTCAGCGCAGTGCCTGCACGGCGTAGAGGGCGCCGAGGACGGCGGCAAGGGCGCCGAGCAGGAGGCGGAGTGCGGTCTCGGGCAGACGAGGCCGCAGGCGTGCCCCGAGGTAGCCGCCGATCAGTCCGCCGAGACCGCAGGCCAGGCCGAGGTACCAGTCAGGGGCGATGGCACCGGAGCCGGTCAGGGACAACAGCGCGAAGACCGCGGCACCTGCCACGGAGGTGGCGAACGTGGAGGCGAGGGCGGCCGGTGCCACCCGGACGACGGGCATGCCCCGGCCGACCAGGACGAGGCTGAGGATGGATCCGCCGCCGATCCCGTAGATGCCGCCGACCACACCGACGACCAGGGCCAGTCCGGTGACGGCTCGAGGCGAGGGCGCCGCGGCCACGGCCGGCCGGACGGGCTGGAGGGTGCGGCCGATGAGCCACAGGCCCAGCGGCATCAGCAGCGCCGCGACCAGGAGGCGGAACGTGGTGGCCCCCGGGACGGCGAAGACCCGTACCACGGCGCCGATGACGACACCGGGCAGAGTGCCGGCCACCAGGCGGAGCGTCAGCGAGCCGCGCAGCAGCCCCTCGCGGTGGTGCCGCAGCAGGGCGCCGGGGCCGGCCACCACGTTGTACAGCAGGTTGGTGGGCGTCACCGCCGGGCTGGGCACCCCCAGTACGCTCAACTGCACGGGAAGCAGGAACACCGCGCCCGAAACGCCCACCGGCGCGGTCACCACCGCTATGAGCAGGCCGACGGCCAGACCGGCCGTCCCAGTCGACCATGTCACTGCTTCCCCCTGATGCGCATGTCCGGTTCGCGTCGTCGCCGAGGTTCCCGCTGCCGGCCCGTGGGGCCGCTGACCACCGCGGCAGCGAGGGATCCTGACAGCGGTCCGGCCGGCCCGGGCATGGCGGGACCGCGGAACCGGTCTCCCGGACGTCAACGCCTCCCGGTCAGGCGGGCAGGACGAACGGAGGATGGGCTCCGACGAGGAAATAGTGTCCGACATCGCGGAGCCGGTGGGTGACGGGCTCGTACAAGGTGTGGGTCCGGGCATTGCGCCAGAACCGGTCGAAGCCCAGCCGCGCGGACGTGGCACGGGCACCGACGATTTCCAGGGCGCGGGTGGTGGACTCCTGCGCCGCCCTGGCCGCGGCGGATTCGGCCATGGCCACGAGGGCGGAGATGTCTGCGGACTCGTCGTAGCTGAGGTCTTCGCCGCGCTCCAGCCCGCCCCGCACGGCTTCGAGCGCCTGATCGGTGAGTGCCGACGCGGAGCGGGTGAGGACGGTGAGTTCACCGTAGGCGGTCTGCACCTGCGGGTCGTGCGGGGTACCGCCGGGCCACGCCGGGTGCAGGGGCGCGTGCCCCGTCCTGCTGAACTCCCGGGCTTCGGCGAGCACTCCCTCGGCCGTGCCGAGCAGGACCTGGGCGGAGAAGAGACGCCCGGCCGGAGAGGCCAGGGCGGCCCGCGGCGACAGCAGGTCGTCGTCCGCGGACAGGGAGCCGAGGACCTCGTCGGCACCCACGAGGACGTCCTCGAACACCACGCTGCCGCCGGCCGCGAGCCGTTGGCCGAAGGTGTCGGCGTCGCCGTCGATCGTCACACCGCTGCGGCCCGGATCCACCACGACGGCGAGTGGTTCACCCGTGTCCCTGCGCACGGCGCGCACGGCGAGACGGTCGGCGACCAGGACCCCGGTGGTGTAGTTCTGCCGACCGTCGAGCACCAGCCCCCTGGGGGTCCTGACCAGCATCAGAGGCGGCTCCTGGCGCGCGAGACCGCCGCCCCAGCACCACTCCTCGACCGTGGACCGCTCCTCGGTCCGCGCGGCGAGGGCGGGCTCGGCGAAGAACCGGGCGCTCCACGACAAGAAGTAGTGACAGCCGAGTAGTTGACCGATCGCTCCATCGGCCGCGGCGATCTCCCGGACGACGGCGTAAGCCGTCAGCCAGTCCCCGCCGCCTCCCCGGGGCCCGGCCGGCAGGAGCGTCAGCAGTCCCGCCTCGCGCAACCGGGACACCTCGTCGAACGGGGCCTTGCCCGCCTGCTCCCTGGCCACCGAGTCCGTGGCCAGGTCGTCCGCCACCTCGCGGGCCACGCGCAGCCAGTGCGCTCGGCCGGGACCGGTCCGGTCGGACGGCGAGGTGGGGCGGGACGGCGCGGAGGCAAGGCCCATGGAAGTGGTCTCCTCAAGATCGGCCGCACAGCGCGGCGCCGCTGTCAGCGGTGTCGCCCGCCAGGCGGGGGCGGGGCATGTCGGAGAGCGGTGGTTCGTGCGGGGCCGCGTGGGCCGCAGGTGCCGTGGTCATGGCGGTTGTCCCTCAGAGATGTGTCGGACCGGCAGGCGCCGGGGGTGACGTCGCCCGATCGCGGGCGAAGGGCGAGCGGAGCTGCACGGGTGAACGTGTCAGCCGCGTGCCTTACACATGACAGCAGGCGGCACTGACGACGTGACCGAAGTCGACATGCCGACGACGAACGAGTCGTTGCTGCTTATGGGACATGTTCATCATCCTGAGCACCCTCGGTGAACGCCGTCAAGGTTTCCCTACTATTTCCATAGGAAAACTAGGGAAGGTCTCACCATCTGAGAGACCGGCCGCCCGGGTGGCCGCTCTGCCGCTGCGGCTCAGCGGGCGTGCGGGGCACGGGAGTTGCAGCAGGCGCAGAGCGCTCGGAGGACGGCACGCGAGGGGCGCCGGTCGAGGCGGTCCGGTACCGGGAACTGCTTGACGAGCCACACGATGTACTGCTCAAGTAGGCGCATGAAGGCCCAGCGGCGCTTGGTCACGCGCGATCACATCGACTTCGGCCGGGTGTGGTCCGCGGCGTGTTGCGCCTGACTCGGCAGCGGGCCGTCCGACCGGCCCTCTCCTCCCTCGGTGACCCCGTCACGGGCCGAGTTCTCGACACGCGCGCTGCCGCGGCTCCGCTGCTTCCGACCCCGGACGCCGTCACGACTGCACGGACCCGCCGCCTGCCCTGACGGTCCGTCCGCCCACGCCCGCACGCGGGGAGATTCCGCCATGCCCGCGTGCCGCCACCACCTCCGAAAGGCCACGCCCATGCCCGTGGAGTTCCTCGGCATCGCCGCCACCAACGACGGCTCCGAGACCACCCCGCGCTCCGGTGCCGCGTTCGACAAGGACTACACCCTCCGGCTCGCCCGGGCACACGAGGACCACGGCTGGGACCGGGTGCTGTTCGCCTACGGCTCCGGATCGCCGGATCCCGCACCGGCCGCCGCCTACATTGCCAGCAGGCTGGACCGCCTGGAAATCCTGCTCGCCCACCGGCCCAACGTCTCGTACCCCACCTTCGCCGCCAAGACCTTCGCCACCCTCGACCAGATCAGCGAGGGCCGGCTGACCGTGCACTTCATCACCGGCGGCAACGACCACGAGCAGGGCCGCGAGGGCGACACCCTCACCAAGGACGAGCGCTACGCCCGCACCCGTGAGTACATCCGGATCGTCAAGAAGATCTGGACCACTCACGAACCCTTCGACCACGAGGGCGCGCACTACCGCTTCCACGACTTCGTGAGCGACGTCTTTCCCGTCCAACAGCCCCGCCCGAAGGTCTCGTTCGGCGGTTCGTCCCCTGCCGCGTACGCCGCCGGTGGCGCCGAGGCCGACATCTACTGCCTGTGGGGCGAGCCCCTCGCGCAGACCGCCGAGCAGATCGAGAACGTCAAGGCCGCCGCGAAGGCCGCGGGCCGCACCGACGTGCCCCGCATCCAGGTCGCCTTCCGCCCCATCATCGCCCCGACCGAGGAACTGGCCTGGGAGAAGGCCCACCGCACGGTCGGCGCGATCAGGGCCCGCAGGGAGAAGGGCGAGGCGGTCACCAAGCGCCACAACGGTCATGCGCAGCCCGAGAACACGGGCTCGCAGCGGTTGATCGCCATCGCCGAGGAGGGGGAGCGCTACGACCGCGCCCTGTGGACCCCGACCGCCGCCGCGACCGGTGGCGCGGGCAACTCCAACGCCCTGGTCGGCACCCCGGAGACGGTCGCCCAGGCACTGCTCGACTACTACGACCTGGGTGTCGACATCCTCTCCGCTCGCGGGTACGACCTGCTGGACGACGCCATCGACTTCGGCCGGTATGTGATCCCGATCGTCCGCGAGGAAGTCGCCAAGCGCGACTCCGAGCGCGAAGCCCAGCGTGAAGCCCACCGCGACACCGAGCGCGCGGGCCGCGGCACGCAGAACCTCGCGGCGGTGCACGGATGACCTCCGTCGCCCGACCACCGTCCCCAGCGGCTGAGACGACCGTCATCGACGTGCCGGTGTCCGATCCCCGGGTGAAGGCGCTCCTGCGGGAACTCGGCGACGAGTACGCCGCGCGCTACGGCGGCGACGCCCGCGCCGAGCTGGCCCGCTACCCCGACGAGGAGTTCACCGCGCCGTACGGTGGCGTCCTGCTCCTGCTCCTGGAGCGAGGCGAGCCGGTCGCGGGTGGCGCCTTTCGCCGGTACGACGCCACCACGGCCGAGCTGAAGCGGATCTGGACGCACTCCGGCCACCGCCGACGCGGCCTCGCCCGACGGGTCGTCGCCGAGCTGGAGCGTGAGGCGGGCGCTCGCGGCTACCGGCGGATCTACCTGACGACAGGGCCACGCCAGCCCGAGGCCCGCGGCCTGTACCTGGCCACCGGCTACACACCGCTGTTCGACACGGAGGCCGACCCGGAAACCATCGGCCCGCTGCCGTTCGAGAAGCACCTCCACGTCACGCCGCGCACCTGACAGGTCTTCGTCCGGTGAACGTTGAAGGTCTTCGCCCCGGTGAACGTTTCCGGGGACCAGAGCACGCCTGCGCATCGCCGCCGCCCTCGCGCTGAAGCGTCGGGGCCCGGCCGACCAGGCCGTGAGCGAGTCCGCCCGCCCGCGAAGGAGTACGCGTGAAGCCGTTCCAAAACCGTCATCCCCGCCGTCCCGTGCGAGTGGCGCTGGGCTCGGCCGTCCTGCTGGCCGCCTCCGTCACCGTCCCGTCCGCCGCGGCTGCCGGGGTGGCGGAGCAGCCCCGCTCGTCCGTGGCCC
>NZ_MUMF01000581.1 GCF_002155905.1 Streptomyces tricolor
CCCCCGGCGCCCTCAACCCCCCACCGCCCCGCCCCCCGCCGGCTTCAGTCCTCCGCGTCCACGAAGCCCATCCTGCGGTTCATGGCTATGGCGCTCGCGTTCGCGGGGTGGTGGAACGTCCGGACCGTGGCCGCTCCGCACTGCTTGGCGAACTCCAGCCCGAGCGTCTTCATGGCGATGGCGATGCCACGCCCCCGGTAGCCGGCCCGTACGCCGGTCATCTCGTTGAACACGAAGTCCCCGTGGACCGACGTCGCCGCCATACCGACCCACGTCTCGCCGTCCAGGGCGATCACGACGCCCCGCGGGTCGTAACCGGCGGCCTCGAAGCGCCGCTCGGCGTACTCCTCGAACGAGTAGAACTCGCCGCGCTCCGGGATGTCCGCCGAGCACTCCTTGTTGAGGTCGTACAGCGCCCGGCGATGCTCCGGCGTGTCGCCCAGCTCGGCGAGGGTGGCCAGGCGGATGCCGTCCGCGCGGCACCGTGACACGTACGTCTCGAAGCGCGGCGCGTCGAACGCGGCGACGTCCAGTTCGAGCTTCACCCAGTGAACGGTCATGTTTCTCCTTCGTCGTGCGGGGGCGCATCCCTCGGCGTTCACGCTGATGAACTGTGCTCACGTGGGTGTACATCGCCGGAGGTGCTGTGCAAAGCTCGGCCAACTTCTCATGTCCGAGGCGGAGTTGGAGGGCGAGCATGAGTGTTTCCCGGCGTGCGCTGTTGGCGACGGCGGCCGGTGCGGCGGCCGTAGGGGCCTCCGCGGTGCCGGCCGCGGAGGCGGCGGACCGGCAGCCGGCGGGGGCGACCCTGCGGACGCTCCGGGCGGCGGCGGACTACGCCGTCGAGAAGGTCCGCGCCGTCGCGCCGGGCGTGACGGGCTTCCCGGTCGGGACCAGGTTCGAGAAGTGGACGTACTCGCGCAACGGGGACTGGGTGGGCGGCTTCTGGCCCGGAACGCTGTGGATGGCCTGGCTCCACAGCAAGGACGACTCCTTCCGCGCGTGGGCACTCGACTCGGCCCGCGACCTCGCCCCCCGCCAGTACGACACGAGCACCCACGACCTCGGATTCCTCTTCTCCCCCTCCTGGGTCACCGCCTGGCGACTGACCGGCGACGACATGTGGCGGGCCGGCGCGATACGCGCGGCCGACTCCCTGATACAGCGGTACAACCCGCGCGGCAGGTTCATCCGCGCCTGGGGCGCGCTGACGGACCGCGCCAACGCGGGCCGCGTCATCATCGACACGATGATGAACCTCGACCTGCTGGTGTTCGCGAGCCGGCAGACCGGCGACACCACGTACCTGGACATCGCCGTGCAGCACGCGAAGACCGCGCAGCGCTTCTTCCCCCGCCCGGACGGATCCACCCCGCACGTCTACGACTTCGACCCCGACACCGGCGCGCCCATCGGCCCGAACACGGTCCAGGGCTACAGCCCGGCCTCCTGCTGGTCACGCGGGCAGGCATGGGGGATCTACGGGTTCACCACCATGTACCGGCGGACGGGCGACAAGGAATTCCGGGATACCGCGCGGAAGCTGGCCGACTTCGCCATCGGCGCGCTGACCCCGGACCACGTCCCGGTCTGGGACTACCGCGCGCCGCAACAGCCGTACGACATCAAGGACGCCTCCGCCGGCGCCGTCATGGCCTGCGGCCTGCTCGACCTGCACGCGGCGACGGGCCGGCACACCTACCGGGAGGCGGCCCTGCGCCTGCTCACCGCGCTCGCGGAGACCTGCCTGACCACGAACTCGGCCCGCGCCGACGCGGTCGTGGCCCGCTGCACCCGGAACCGCCCCGCCGAGGACGGCATCGAGATCTCGCTGCCCTACGCCGACTACTACCTGCTCGAAGGGATCCTGCGGGTGCTCCGGCCCGAGGACGTGGACCGGGCCATCGATCTGTCACAGCCGCGGTGAGGCCGGGCGGCGTCAGGTGACGACCCAGGTGTTGGCGTCCGCGTCCCACTGGCGGGCCGGATGGGACGGATCCGGGGCGTCCGACGAGTCGAGATCCCAGTTGGCCACCGTCTTGGTGCTGCCGTCGGGCAGCTTCGTCGTGATCGAGGCGAAACCCTGGATCCACTGCCAAGCCGTGGCCTGGGCGAATCCCGACTGCGTGGGCTCGGGGACACGGAACTTGTCGGGCGCCACCAGCGCCTGGTTGTGATGGTGCAGGAACTGGTTGATGTTGAACGCCCAGACGGTCAGATCGGGGTTGGCCGCCAGCAGTTGCGCCCCGGTGTCCTTGAAGGAGCAGTAGACCGCCGGCAGATAGGCCGTCTCGTTCGAACGGATCACCTCGCACCAGGCATTGACGTACGCGAGGAAGTTCGCCGGCAGATTCCCGCCGATCTCGATGTCGAGGTAGATCCTCGGCGCTCCCGGCAGCGTCTTCTCCCATACGTCGGTGAATCCGGCTTTGTCGGCGAGTTTCGCCGCGTCCCGGGCGTCCTTCTTGCCCTGGGCCGCGGTCAGGGTGTGGGAGCCAGGCCCGGACGGATGCTGCTGCCCCACGTAGACGGGTGCTATGCCCCAGCCCGGGCCCATCGCCCGCAGGTCCGCCCGGCGCTCCATCCAGCTGGCCTCCGGGTGTGACGGTGCGGGGGCGAGGTAGAAGCCGGTCCACAGCAGATTGGTGTGCGTCATGAGCCCTGCCATGAACGCGTTGCCCGGGTAGGCAGACCGGTCGATTCCCGCGAAAGCCATCGTTCTCCCCTTCGCTGTCGAGCCGAGTCGTTCTGTGAAGGGCGCCCGACCGCGTCGGCGCGGCCGGGCGTCGTACCAAGGGGCCCTCATATGAGGAGGCGACCCAGCACGCCGAGCATGGGCAGGAAGTCGGCCTCGACGCCGGCGGGGTCGTCGTAGCGCTGCGCCGGGGCCGACGTACGGTCGACCGCGGGTGTCTGCTGCGGCAACAGCGGCACCACCGGCGCGGGACGGGGGAGTTCTCGTACGGGATCGTCGTTCATCGTTCCTCCCTCAGAGGATGTCAGGAGGGTCGGCCCAGTCGGCGCCTGGTGCCGGGTCGCACCCGAAGCCCAGGGCGGGGCCGCAGAGCCACAGGCTCGGGTCACTGGGGTCGTGCCCGTGCGCACCGCCCACTTCGTGTTCCATCACGCTCGGAGTGCCGTCGCTGTCCTTGAACGGCGTGCGCACCCGGAACGGCTCCAACCGTTTCCGGCGGTCGATCACCCGCTGAACCGGCAGATTGAGTTCCATGGCGGTCACCTTCCCGTCCCGCCCCGCCCGGGACGCTCAGGGGGTGCCGCGCCGGTGGCCGGTGCGCGCCCGGAGGCGCCGGCGCGGCTCGCAAGGCGGTGTCAGATGAGCACGTTCTTGAGGAACCTGCCCAGATTGAAGCTGGCCTCGACGCCGGAGGTGTCCTCGGGGTCGGCGGCCGTGGTACGGGTGCGGTTGACCGGCGGTGCCTGTTGGGGCATGGCCAGGGAGGTGGGCAGCCTGGTGCCCTTCTCCTGCTCGTTCTGCTCGGTTCGTTCGAACATGGTGGTGCTCCTTTCCGTTGTGGCGGGGCGGCCGGGCGGCCGTCTCGTCCGTCAGGGCGGTGCGGGGAGGTCAGATGCCCAGGATCATCCGCAGGAGGCCGTTCGCCTCGACGCCGGAGCCCTCTTCGGGGTCGGGGATCGTGGTGCGGCTGCGGTTGACCGGCGGTGCCTGTTGGGGCATGGCCAGGGAGGTGGGCAGCCTGGTGCCCTTCTCCTGCTCGTTCTGCTCGATGCGGTCGAACATCTCTCTTTCCTTTCCCGGGGCCGGAAGGGCGCCTGGTCCCTTCCGTCAGATGCGGATGCCGCGCGAGGCGAGACACATCTGTCGTGCCACGCCGGTGAGCTGGCTGCATTTGACAGCGGCTTCAACCCCCTGCCCGGACGCGTGCACGGCTGGGTCTGTGCCCTCCGCGCGCACGATCGGCGGGGCTTGGAGCGGCAGCGTCGTCGGGGACGGTTTCTTCTCTGTCATGGCGGACCTCGGTTCGCGGTGCGAGTGGCTGCGGAGCCCGTTCAGAAGTCACCGAGGAAGCGGTGGACCGGGCCGAGCGTGATCGGGACCGGCTCGTTGACGTCGACGGGGAACAGATACGAGACGCGTGCACGCCGGTCGTTCTCCGGGTCGATGAAACTGACGATCACGTCCTGGCAGTCCGACCCCATGCGCTCGAAGGCGCTCTTCCGGACGGTGATGGTGTCCAGGGTGTAGAGGTGTTTCTTGGCCTCGGGGGCCGCGGGCACGTACGTGGACGACAGGAGCCCCTTCGCGATTTCCTGGCCGAAGTTGTAGGCGTTGGTCCCGGCGTAGTTGAGCGCACGGTCGGCGGAGGTCTGCCCCAGGTTCCGGAACTGGTAGTAGACCTTGTCGAGGAAGGCACGGATGGTCATCTTCACCTCTTCCGGGGGCAGCAGCGTCTCCGGATGTTGGTGCGCGTGCTTCTTGAGTGCCTCGATGACGGCGTTGACCAGTTCGGTCTCGTTCCAGAGATAGACACCTCGCGCGTCGACCCGGAGCTTCGGGACGCGCTGACCGGAGAACAGCCTGACGGTCTCCCCGGTCAGCACGCCGGGGACCGACACCCGGGAGATGTAGTGCTTGGCCGGCTCGGGGACGATGCCGCCGAACTGCTGCGCGGAGCCTGGGCCCGTCGGTTCGTCCGGGCCCTTCAGGGGCTCCTCGCCGACCTGCCCCCAGATCGCGTCACGGAACAGCTTGTAGACCCGGGACACCGGTGGGTAGTACGTGTCGGTGAGGCTGTCGGAACGCGCACCCTCGGGTGGCTCGATCGGTCCGCCCCAGTCCATCCCGAAGGGGGTCTCGGCCTCCAACGCGTAGATCGGGGTGCGGTCGATCTCCAGGGTCCAGATGAGCTTGTCGGACGCCCAGGGGTTGGTGGAGAGATAGGCGCGCATCTGCTTCGGGTCGTACGGGTTCGCCTCCCGGTAGACGGGCCTGCCCTCGCTGTCCGGTTCCGGCAGGGTGACGAACCCCATCAGCTGACGGAAGCTGTCGCGGCGGGCCTCGGTGCCGAAGTCGAAGTTGATCCTGCCGATCGCGTAGACCAGGGGCGGCGGGGTGGTCCCGGGCGCCAGTACGGTGCCGGGCGCCGGGGCACCGCTCGGTGCCGGAGCGCAGGCGGCGGCGACGCCGGCACCGGACGGCTCGGGAACGCCGCCGGCCGCCTCGCGTTCGGGCACGGGTATGGTCCCGGTCGGCGTGTTCCCTCCCCAGTCACCGTTGGTGCCGGTGGGCGCGACTGCCGCCGGTTGCCGGCCCGGGGCTTCACCGCCAGCTCCCGGCCCCGCCCCGGCTCCCGCGCCGCCGCAGCCGCAGCCGCAGGCGGGGAGCACGGCGGGCGGCGCGGCCTCGCCGCCCGCTGCGAAGCCGGGCGGTGTGTTCGCGGCGGGGGCCGCGTTCCGGCCTGCCAAGGTGCTGTCCTGCGGTGAGACCGGGTTCGGCTGGTTCGTTTCCATGGCGTGAGCTCCCTCGCGTACGTCGTCTTCGCCCTGGTCCTCGTGCTCGGGCCGAGCGGCCGGTGCCGGTTCGTGCGGCCGGGCCACGTCGGCCCGCGATCCGTTGCCCGGGGCTGCCGATGGGGCACCCGCACCGGTGATCAGCTCGTAGGCCCGTGGCGCGTCCAGCCGGCCGACGAGCCGGCGGCGGCAGTGGGGTGCATCCTCCGGGACACAGGCGGGGGCCTGTGCGGTGCTCAGGATGGCCTGGCCCGCCGCCTTGGGATCGGGCCGGTGCCCCTGCCGTAGCTGAGCGCCTAGCAGCACAGCGGCGGTACCGGTGACCGCCGGTGTGGCGAAGCTGCTCCCCGTCAGGGCCCGCACGCCGCCGCCAGGGGCGGCCCCCTCGATGTCCTGTCCCGGCGCGGTGACACCGTTGCTGCGGTACACCGCACCCCAGTTGTTCGTCTCCAGGGGCTCCCCGTCCGTCCCCGACGCGCCCACGGCGAGCACGGACGGGAAGGCCGCTGGTACCTGGAGACAGTCGCATCCGTCGTTGCCGACCGCCGACACCACCAGGACGCCTCGGTCGTCGCAGAGCCGCAGCGCCCGTTCCAGCATGCCCTCGGACTGCCCGTCGGCGCTGCGCTGCCCCCCGCTGATGTTGATCACGTGCGCGCCGTGCTCGACGGCCTGCTCGATCGCCCGGGCCAGGTCCAGCTGAGGGACCCTTCCCTCGGCGGTGTCCCGGAAGATCGGCAGCAACAGCCCGCGACAGCGTGGGACCATGCCGGTCACCGGAGTGCCCGGCTGCCCGAACAGCAGGCTGGTGACGTGGCTGCCGTGCAGCGACATCAGCCCCTGCCCCGCGTCGTCCTGCACGAGCGTGTCGAGTCTCGTCAGATCCGCGCCCGCGAAGCACGGATGGGACAGATCCACCGGTCCGTCCAGCACCGCGACGCACACCCGGGGGTCACCGAGAAGGTCGTCCTCGGCGGGGATGCCGTTGAGTACGGAGCGAACGTCCATCGATCCACTTCTCCGCCGTGCGTCGGCGCTGCCGAGCGGGCATGTACGCGGGAACGGAGCATGTCTGCCTTCGACCGTCGCAGCACACCGTTGCTCATCCGTTGACCGGACGTCACCGCGTCGTCCGTGCGGCGTGCCCGGGGACCGCCCGGCCCGTGGACGGTCTGGTCAGGGCCTGTGCGGCAGGAACCGGATTCTTTTCCTGTGCGGGTCGCCGAGCCGTACCCGGCGGGCCCTGTCATTGAACGAACAACAGAGCGGCCCGGCCGCCCCGTTCCCGGCCCGGCGTCGCCGCGTAGTCCGAGGCGTGCCGGTTGCGTCCCCCCGGCGTTGCGGTGGCGTTTCTCGTCCTGTATCCGCTACCGGAACGCACCTGACCTGGGCGTATCCACTCCGAACCCTCGGTCGGCCGATGCCTGCTGCACATGCGCCTGTCCCATGCTGACGGCACAGTGGTGGAGTGTTTGGAAGCGATGTGCGTCTTCAGCTGCTGAAGGCATTCGAACTGTCATGTGACGGCCGAAGGATTGCCCTGCCCATGGGCGCCCAGCGCCTGGTGGCCTTCCTGGCACTGCAGAAGGACGGCGCCCAGCGGGCCTGGGCGGCCGAGCACTTGTGGCCCGACTGCACACCGGGCCGGGCTGCGGGGAACCTGCGGTCCGCTCTGTGCCACGCCAGACGGGCCTGTGCCGCGTCCGTCGTGGAAGCCGTGGGCCAGAGCCTGCGCCTGGCGCCGACGGTCCGGGTCGACCTGCACGAAGCGTGCCGGGCCGGTGACGAGGTGACCGCGGGGCACCGCCCGCCCCCCGGGACCGAGGCCGGGCTCATCGACGCCCTGCGCCAGGAGCTGCTGCCGGAGTGGCCGGAGGACTGGCTGGTCCTCGAACGGGAAGGGTGGGACCAACTGCGGCTGCACGCCCTGGAGACTCTGGCCCAGCAGCTTCAGGCGGACCATCGGTTCGTCCCCGCGTTGCAGGTCGCCCTGGCGGCCGTCGGCATCGACCCGGTCCGCGAGACCGCCCACCGCATCGTGATGGAGGTGCACCTCGCGGAAGGCAATGTGGCCAGCGCGTTCAAGTGCTACCAGCACTACAAGGACCTGCTCGAACGCGAACTCAGCATCTCCCCGTCGCAGCAGATGAGGGAACTCGTGGAGGATTTGATGCCCAGGTGACGGGCGTCGTGGCGGGGCTGTCCGTGCAGTGTGTTCAGGGAATGTGTGGAGTGTTCCGGGAGTTCTGAACTAGGGTGTTCTTCGCTGCTCTTTCAGCAGGCCCAGCTGCTTTGTCGACATGGAGGCGGCGCCGCATGAGCCGTTACGCCCATCTGGCCTTCACGGAAAACGTCCGACGCGTCCAGGAAGAGCGGGGGAGCGCCACGGCCATGACGCGGCTTCTCGCAGGTGACGCCGGGCGGGCCGACCGTCTGGGGGCCGACGAGGCCGAATTCATCGAGGCCCGCGACGGGTTCTACCTCGGCACCGTGAGCGAGACCGGCTGGCCGTACATCCAGTTCCGCGGCGGGCCGCCCGGATTCGTGCACGTCCTGGACGCGCAGACGCTGGCCTTTGTCGACGTACGCGGCAATCGGCAGTACATCACGGCCGGAAACATTCGCGGAAATGACCGGGTTTCGCTGTTCTTCATGGATTACGCACACCGGACCCGGCTGAAAGTGTTCGGCCGCGCGGAGATCAGGGATCCCGCCGAATTCCCGGACCTCGTCGGCCGGTCGGGCGACGCGCGTACCGACGGGCACGCGGAGTGGCTGCTCGTCGTGCGGGTCGAGGGCCTCGCCTGGAACTGCCCCCAGCACATCACCCCGCGGTTCTCCGAGTCCGAACTCTCCGACGCGCTGGAGCACGTGTACGAGCGACTCGTGCGGCTGGAGAAGGAGAACCTGGAGCTGCGGTCGCGGCTCGGGGCTAAGGACTGAGCCGTGCCCCGAGCCGCGCCGGCCTTCCTCCCCGGACCCCGTCAGCCGGCCGCGGCCAGCCGGTCCGCGGCCAGCGAGGCGAGGAGCCGGGCGCCGTCCCCGAGCACCTCGTTGCCGAAGACCGCGTCGGGGCTGTGGTTGAAGCTCGCCGACCCCGGGTCACGGTCGGGCGGGCAGGCACCGAGGAAGAGCATCGCCCCCGGCACCTGGTCCAGGACGAAGGAGAAGTCCTCCGACGGACTGAGGGTGTTCGGCGCCCAGACGAGCCGGTCCGGTCCGAGCACCTTCTCGACCGTGCCGGCCGCGAAGTCCGCCTCGGCGGCGTCCACGACCGTGACCGGGTAGTCCATCGCGTGCTCCACGGCCACCGTGACCCCGTGGGCCGCGGCGACACCCTCCAGCACCCGCCGCACCCCGTCCACCACCTGGGCCTTGGCCCCCGGCCCGAAGGTCCGGACGCCGATCTTCAACTCCGCTTCGTCCGGGATGATGTTGGCCGACGTGCCCGCGTGGACGCTGCCGACCGAGAGCAGCACCGGGTCGAAGGGGTCGAAGCCCCGGCTTGCGTACGTCTGCAGCGCCAGGATCATCTCGGCGGCGGCCGGCACCGGGTCCTTGAGCAGGTGCGGCTGGGAGTCGTGCCCGCCCCGGCCCCGCACGGTCACCCGCAGCGCGTCGCCGCCCGCCAGCAGCGGGCCCTTGCGGGTCAGCAGCCACCCGGACGGCAGCATCGAGGAGGCCACATGCAGCGCGTACGCGGCGACCGGACGTCGTCCGGCCGCGTCCAGCACCCCCTCCTCGATCATCAGGCGCGCACCGTGATGCCCCTCCTCACCGGGCTGGAACATGAACACCACGTCGCCGTGGAGTCGGTCCCGCTCCGCGGCGAGCAGCCGGGCCGCGCCGACCAGCATGGCCGTGTGCAGGTCGTGCCCGCAGGCATGCATCCGGCCCTCGATCTTCGAGGCGTACGGGACGCCGCTGGCCTCCGTCAGCGGCAGCGCGTCCATGTCGGCGCGCAGGAGGACGACGGGACGGTCGCCGTCCCCCGCGTCCGTGCCGCCGCGCAGCACGGCGGTGACGGAGGTCAGACCGCTGCCGGTGGTGATCTCCAGGGGCAGCCCGTCGAGCGCCGCGAGTACCTTGGCCTGGGTCCGCGGGAGGTCCAGCCCGAGTTCCGGCTCCCGGTGGAGGTCCTCGCGCAGCCGTACGAGGTCCTCCACCAGGCCCGCGTCGAGCGCCCGGCCGGTCACTTGACCGCCGTGATGATGCCGTGCGGGGTGATGGCCTCGGCGCAGCGGGTGCGCCGCACCTGGTCGAACCCGACTTCCTTCAGCGACTTCTCGTAGCCCTCCCAGGAGTAGAGCATCCCGCCCTCGCCGGCCACCGCCGCGAAGAAGGGGCTGGCCAGGGCGGCC
>NZ_MUMF01000582.1 GCF_002155905.1 Streptomyces tricolor
CCCGCGGGAGACGACCCGCGATGTCGGCCCGACGCGAGTCCGCCCGGCCCACAGCGGCCCACCGGCGCGGCCCGTCCGGCGTTCGGGCCCCGTTCGTGACAGACGGTCGGGTCGGTGGGGCCGGTCCGGCGTACGGGGTCTGGTCTGCGGTGGTCGGGTCGGTGGGGCCGTCCCGGAGACCGGCTCCGGTCTGCGGCGGACGACCGGTGGGGCCGTCCTAGCGTGCCGGATCCGGTCCGCACAGACCACGCGCCTGGTCCGTCCTGGCACCACCCTCGGCCCGCGGGAGACGACCCGCGGTGCCCGTCTCGCACACCGGACCCGGCCCGCGGGAGACGACCCGCGGTGCCCGTCTCGCACACCGGACCCGGTCCGCGGCGGACGAGCGGCGGGGAGAGGTGCAGGATGGTGTCATGACCCTCGCTCGGGCGACCGGGTCCGGGACGCCGCGGGGGGCCGCGCCGGGTTCGGGACGCCGGTGCGCGAGAGGAGGCGGTGACGATGACACGGACACCTCCCACGACGGTCACCCCGGTGCGGCTGTGGCGGTGGCGGCGCAATCCGCTCCGGCGGCACAGCGATGTCGTGGAGGCCTGGATCGTCCTCGCCGGCTGGGTGCTGGCCCTGGTCGCCGGGGTCTTCGCGGGCATGCTGGCGGCCCGCGCCTCCGACGCGGCGTTCGAGGCCCGGCGGGCCCAGCTGCACCCCGTGGCCGCGGTCCTCACCGCCGACGCGGCGCGGACTCCGCTCGCGGGCAGCGGATACGACGACGGGCGGGTGTGGGCCGTCGTGCGCTGGACCGACGCCGACGGCTCGGTGCACACCGACCGGGCGAAGGTTCCGCCGGGCGCCCCCGCCGGAACCCGCATGACGGTGTGGACGAACGAGGCGGACCGGGTCGTGCCCGCCCCCGTCACCGGAGCGGCGGCCGATCTGCAGTCGGCGCTCACCGGTGCCCTCGTCGCCCCGGCGGCCGGCGCCCTCGTCTGGGGCGTGGGACGGCTGGTCCGGGGCCGGCTGATCCGGCGGCGCATGGACGAGTGGGACGCGGAGTGGCGGCAGATCGGGCCCCGGTGGGGGAACCTCAGCGGCGGCAGGGGCTGACCGCGGCCCGCGGGCGGCACGCCCCGGGACGTACCACGGAGGTTGTACACCGGCCCGGAACTACCGCGGCTGGTGGAGTCGGGCGTCAACTCCCGGGTTGGCGACGGGCCGGGCCCCGGCACGTAGCTTGTGTGCCGTGCCGTGAGGCACTCGTCAACCAGGGGGAAACACATGCGACCGAACATCTTCACCAGGACGCTGCTCGCCGCCACGACCACCGTGGCACTGGCCGCGGGCAGCCTCGCCGCCGCGGGCACCAGCTTCGCGGCGCCCGCGACCGCCCAGCCGGCGGCGGCCAGCGAGGCCGTCGCCCCGCAGGCGGTGAACAACCTCGGCCTGAACGCCACCCAGGCGAAGAAGGTCCAGCGCTGGCTGAAGAAGTACTGGAACTACCGGGGCTCCATCGACGGCAAGCTCGGCACCAACAGCTGGAAGGCCTTCCAGCGCTGCCTGAAGAAGTACTGGGGCTACACCGGCCCGATCGACGGCGTCGTCGGCAAGGGCACGGTCAAGGCGCTCCAGCGTCTGCTGAAGGACAGCTACGGCTACCGCGGTCCGATCGACGGCGTCGCCGGCTCCGGCACCAAGGCCGCGTTCAAGCGGTTCGCCAACGCCCACTGAGGCGACGGCACGACGGTCCGCCGGGACCGCCCTCCGCCCCGCTGCCGGGCGGAGGGCCCCGGCGGGCCGCCCGCCACGCCGGTCAGGGGACGGGCAGCGGGGCGGAGCCGGCCACGGCCCCGGCACGGGCGAGGGCGGCGCGCACCAGGCCGGTGAAGAGCGGATTCGGCCGGGTCGGCCGGGAGCGCAGCTCGGGATGGGCCTGGGTGCCGACCAGGTAGGGATGGATGTCCCGGGAGTATTCGAGATACTCGATCAGCTTGCCGTCGGGGGAGGT
>NZ_MUMF01000583.1 GCF_002155905.1 Streptomyces tricolor
GGTGGCCGCCGCCAAGGCCGACCCGGCCGCGAGCGGCACACCCGTCACGTACTCCGGTGTCCGCACCGTCGAGGCCGCACTCGTCGACGCCGGCTACCTGGCCAAGGCCTACTCGGACGGCCACTACGGCACCGCCACCGTCCAGGCCTACGCCAAGTGGCAGCGTCACCTCGGTTACACCGGCGCCGACGCCGACGGCATCCCCGGCCGCACCAGCCTCACCCGCCTCGGCGACAAATACGGCTTCGACGTCGTCGCCTGACCCCTCACAGAAACGAGACGTCCCATGAACGTTCATCTCGACCAGGCTTACTGGATCGGCCTGCTCATATCCGTCGTGCTGCCGGTCCTGGTGGGCCTGGTCACCACACGCGTCACCCACCCCGGAGCCAAGGGCGTCCTTCTGCTGGCGCTCTCCACTGCCAACGGCTTCCTCGTGGAACTCGCCAACCCCGGCCCGGACTACGACCTGCAGACCGCGATCGTGCTGTCCCTCGTCGCCTTCGGTACCGGCGTCCTCGCTCACTTCGGCCTGTGGAAGCCGGCCGGGGTTAGCGCCAAGGCCCAGGCCGTCGGCGCCAAACCTTCCAGTCCCACGGGGGTGTGAGTGCAGTGCCGGGCGGCCCGGCGGCTATCCAGGGCCCTGGGCCGCCGCGGCGCCTTCCTCCTGATCCTCGGCACCGGCAAAACGTGCTGGGGCATCGGCATGCTCGTCGCCCCCCAGCCGAACCCGCCGGGCCTGTCCCTCCTCACCCGGCTGTGCCCGCTGACCCACTGGGCCTGGCTGTGGATCACCTGCGGCCTCATCACCGCCAGCAGCGCATTCCTCCGTATCGGACGGGACCGCTGGGGCTTTGTCGCTGCTCTCATTCCCCCCACCGTGTGGGCTGTCGCCTACACATCCGCTGTCGTCACCGGCGAGTTCGCCCGCGGAGGGTTCCTCGCCATCTGGTACCTCACCTCGCATGTCGGGGTCATCATGTGGGCGGCAGCGGTGCCCGAATACTCGGTCCCCCACCCGCGGCCTGCCCGGAGAGGCAAGGGCCCGTGAGCTGGTGGGCAGGGATCGTCGCGGTACTGGGCACGGTCGGCGCGGTGACGGCCGGCGCGTTCGCAGCACGCGCGACCACTCGGGCGGCAGCTGCGACGGCGGAGGCCACGCGCGCGGCAGCGCTTGCGCAGGCGGAGCCGAGTCAACGCGCCGAGGACCGAGCCGCGTTCGACGCCATCAAGAAGGAGCTCCGGGAAGAGCTGACGGCTACGAAGCAGGAGATCGTGCGGGTGCGCGGCGTCCTGTACTCCCTATCGCGGTGGGCGCTCGCACTGCGGGACCAAGTGCTTGAGCTGGGTGGCACCCCACGGCAGACACCGGATGACGTGGAGGACTACTACCGAACTGGAGTGTGACATGCCCGAACCGCCTCGGCCGGTGCAGCCCCGGGAGGACCCCGGCGCCGCCGACGTGCGCGTGCTCGTCCAACTCGGCCGCGAAGAGCCGCCACCGATCCCGGAGCCGGTGTTCGTGGAGCCGGCTTATCCGGACGGCACCGACGAGTCCTCGTGACAACGCCCCCGCCCTCTGCCAACCGGCAGGGGACGGGGGCGCTTCGCCGTGTCTACGAGCAGCTCTCGCCAAACTTCACGGACTTCAGCGTGACCGGCTGCCCGTTCAGCTTCGCCCCGGCCGCCGGACTCTGAGTGCAGACCTGCCAGTTCGACTCGATCAACACCATGCGGTCAGCTCCGCTGGCGTCATCGACAGTGATCGAGGTGCCGCTGTCGAGCGCCTGGCGCGCGGCCTTCACGGACTTGCCACGGAAGTCGGGCATCGTCCCGCCGGCCGCTGACGGCGCCTTCTGGTCGTGGGCGGGGCAGGTTTCGTCGAGCTTGACGGCGCCGAAGTCCAGCTCGGTGTCCGTAGGCGCGACCTTGCCGGCTTTGTAGTTCTGGGAGCAGACCTTCCAGTTACGGTCGAACGCCTGGAAGCGGCCTCGACCGAGGGAGTCGTGGGACTTCAGCGCGTAGAAGCCCTGTTTCTGTGCGGAGTCCTGCGCGGACTGCAGGCCCATGCCGACGAAGTTCGGCACAGCCTTCTTCTCTCCGGTCGGCTTACTGTCCTTCGTTGGCGCGGCGGTCGTGCTCCTTGCCGAAGGCGCGCTGCTGCTGGGCTTAGCCGTGTCCGTCGGCTGGCAGGCGACGACGCTTGCGCTCGCTGCGCAGAGCAGGACGGCACTGATGATGTGGCTGCGCATGGATCCCCCCATGGTGGTGCCGGTACAGGCGGAACACGGTAGGCCACGGGTGGTTGCGGAGTGAACGTCGTTGCCAGGCTGTGACGTGGCGAAGACCGGGTGCCGCGCTCGGTCTGGCATCACCCAGCTCTCGATAACCCACACATATCAACGGCTCTCCGGCGTATGCTAGTTCGACACAAACCCCCATAAAGGAGTCGGACTTGCCAAATGAACTCGTACCGGTAGAAGCAGAGTTCGCCCCGCCCGCGCAACCACCTGGCGCCCGAGACCGCCACATCTCCGGCGAGACCGCCGAAGACCTAAAGCGCGCCACAGCAGCCAACACGGAACGCGCCTACGCCCGCTGGTGGAACATGGCCCTCGCCTGGTGCGAGCGAGAGGGGCGCACCCCGCTGCCCATGACCGCCGAGACGATCGCCGAGTTCATCGGATACCTCATGCGCTCCACATCCCAGACGACCGGCAAGCCGTACTCGCCCGCCAGCCTCGACCAGGCCCTTTCCGCGGTCCGCACTGCGCACTTCCGTGCGGGCTTCGAGGGACAGCCCAACTCCAGGGCCGCCCGGGACCTCATCAAAGTGCACCGCCAGGACCGCGCACGCGACGGCTGGCGCCCTCGCCGAGCCAAGCCTGTGACCCTCGACGTCCTGCGCCTCCTGCTGGCCCAGTGCGACACGAGCTCCCTCAGCGGCCGGCGCGACGCAGCCATTCTCGTTCTGGGATATGGCCTCATGGGGCGCCGCTCCGAGCTTGCCTCCGTCACCATCGACCAGCTGACGGTGTCCGACGAATGGGTCACCGTCTTCATCCCCATGTCGAAGACCGACACCAGCGCTCACGGAGAGGACATCGACATCCCCAGGGCCATCGCGCCGGACATCGACGCCCGGGCCATCGTGAGCTCCTACCTCGAAGGGCTGGCAGAGCACGGCGTAACGACGGGGCGGCTCCTGCGGAGCATCGATGTATGGGGCAACGTCGGCGCCAGCATGACCGGCGAGACGGTGAACGAGATCGTGAAGAGACTCGCCAAGGACGCAAAGCTGACGGACGCGGAACGGATGACCGCGCACGGCCTTCGAGCCGGGGCGCCAACTGATGCTGCGGAACGCGGCGTCCCTGTGCCGTTCATCGCCGAGCACGGGCGCTGGAGCAAGAACTCCACTCAGGTGCTGACCTACGTCCGGCCAGCAGACCGCCGCCGTAACAACCCGCTACTCCCACGCGACAACCGAACTTGACCACCCGCCCCGTGCCACACTGGCTGCAGCGCCCGCCTCGCATCCCCCGTCGAGGTGGGCGCTTTCTCGTGCGGAAAGTCGTGGCCGATCTCTTTCGTTCTGGCTGGTTCATGATGCATGGTGTTCCGCACGGGAACCCTCCAATCCCCCGGGTGGGCCTCCCTCTCGGGCCCTGCCGTCTGCTGCGGACGGCGGGGCCCGCCGCACCTCCCGGCTCCCCACGGGAGGCCTTGCGGCTGCCCGTTCGGATCGTGGCCCGGATCACGCCCCGTGTGCACTGCAAGTGCACAGCACGACCGCCGGCCGCGCCACGATGGGGCCATGAGCGAGCTGCTAGGTGAGCTGTACGCGGTGGAGCGCCTCCAGATCCTCGCCGGGGACTCGGACGGTGCTCAACTCCGCCGCGAGTACCTCGTGCGCCGGGCCGCGGTCCTGGACCGTCTGGCGGAGGAGCCGGCACAGCCGGACTGGGTCATGGACTACGTCATCCACGCCGGCGTCGCCGCCCGCGAGCTACGTGAGCACGATCTAACGCACTCCAGCACGCGAGGCGCAATCCCTGCCGACGCGGCCTGCTGGACGGACAGTCCCCGCGGATATGTCCGGCAGGAGCACCGTGCCTGGATCATCGACAACGACCTGTAGGAGACGATCATGGACAGCGTTTGGGATGACTACGTGACCGCCGACGGCACGCGCGTGCACGACAGCATCGACGGCCACCGCTACACGATCGGCCGGGACGGCATCACCCGGACTCCCGACCCGCACCACTCGCCGGCGGACGCCGCCGCACTGGAGCGCGGGGAGATCGACGTGGTCGAGTACCGGCGCCGCTACAACGAGCGGGCGGATCAGTCCAGGTAGCCGAGCGCGCTGTCGGGCCGGCACTGCGGGCACGCGGGGACTCCCTCGGCGAGCGCCCGCAGCGCCACCTCCCGCGGCAGCCCGGCTGGTGGGACAGCGAGGCGACCGCCCGACGAAAGCTGACCCGCTGGATCGGCGACTGGGTACGGCCCGGCGCCCGCATCCCCCTCACCGACGAAGAGGCCGGCGAGCAGCTGGCCGCTTGGCCCGACGACAGCCCCGGCATTGTCGGTGGCACCGGTTAGCCTGAAGGATCCGGCATCGATCCCTAGATCAAGCCGGGTTTGCTGTGGTGGCTGGCGCCCCGTCGAGCGTGGAACCCCGACGGGGCGTTCTGCTGTCAGGTCGCCTTGTGTGCTGCCCGTTGCTTGTCAGCAAACTCACGCTGACGGCGGTTGTGGCAGGTGACACAGAGCCGAGCGCCAGTCGCCCGAATGATGCGGGTGTTCTCCGGCGTGAACTCGTGGCCGTGCTTGCAGTGGGTTCGCAGGCGGCGCCCAGCTGTGGTGTGAGGCGAACGAGTGCGGTTTTCGCTCTGAGTGACGGCGTCGAGGTGGTAGGGGTTAATGCACCGGTGGTGGATGCAGTAGGTGCCGCCGGGACATTCCGGGTCTCGATTGTGGCAGGTGTGGTCGATGACGAGACCTGCAGGTATCGGACCCTTGACGAGCAGGTAGGCGGCTCGATGCGCGTACTCGGCATGGCCTGAGCCGAGCGAGATCTGGCCATACCCGGTGACTGGGTTGCATGCCCCCGTCCAGATCATGCATCCGTTGCGGCCAGCTACCACGCGGCTGAACAAGCGGACCAATGCGGGCTCAGGCTGTATCGCCTCGAAGGTGCCCGTCTTCTTAAGGGCGTAGACGTGCCGCTGGTAGCAGTTCCGGCACCGCCCGCGGGTGAGGCTCTGGCGGCGCTCCTCGGCCTTCGGCTTGCCGCAGTCGATGCAGCTGTCGATTGGTTCAATCATCCGTCTGCGCCTTCCGCCAGTAGCTGGCTTCGGGGCGTTCGGGCAGCTCGGAGTCGGGTCGCCGGATGTACCAGTCGATGAAGGCCCGGATGACGGCTGCACGCTCGCTGCCTTGTGCTTTGGCGGCGAGGTCGAAGTCGTACCACTCGTCGCCGATGCGCATCTGTCGGGCGGGGGTCTTCGGCTGGTTCGGCATGCGTGAACCGTAGCCGGGTGTAGCTACAACAGTCATTTCTTGATCCCTTCTCGTGAGAGGTTGTGGTGTAGCTACACCTAGCCTACGGTGTAGCTACACCTGGATCAATCAGCCGCGCTCAACCCACCGCCATCGAAAGGACCCCGCCGTGATCCGCCGCACCCGCGAGACCTACGCGTTCATCAACGCCCACCCCGAGCCGTCCACCCCCGAGGAGGCGCTCGCCCACGTGCTCGCCGTCTACAAGGACGAGGACGACGCCCGCCTCATGATCCAGGCCACGCACAACATCTACGCCGACGGCGTCGCCACCGGTCTGACGATGGGCGACCTCCGCGCGCTCGCCGCCCGCCTCGGCCTCTGACCAACCGACACGAAAGGACCCCGTCATGGCCGCTACCGGACTCGCTGACGTCAAGGTCGGTGACCCGTTGGTCCTCGTGACCGGCAACCGGTTCCGAGGCGACGAGCCCGTCACCGTCTCCCGCATCGGCACGAAGTACCTGTACGTAACCCTCCACGGCCACGAGCGCCGCGAGCGCTTCGACCGCAAGACGGGGGTCCAGGAGGGCAACGGTGTCCGTGCTCGGCTGATGACGCAGCAGCAGTACGACGAAATGAAGCAGCGTGCGAGCCTCTTCACGGAGCTGCTCGCGGCTGGGATCAACGTCAAGCACGAGGTGCGTCCCGAGGTGACCACGGACCAGCTCCGCGCGCTGCTCGCCGTCATCAAGCCCGCCACCTGACAGGACGACTCGCCACCGAAGGGACCCATAATGCTGGCCACCCAGGAACGCCTCCGTGAGAACGGGAACACCATCGTCGTCTGGCACAAGGCCGCCGAGCCCGAGCACTGCAACGGCGAGTGCGACTGGCACCCGATCGCATGCAGCGACACCGATGGCATCGCCGCGCCGGGCCCGCTGAAGGACGTCCCGCTGAGCCTGGACGAACCCGGCCAGCGCTGGTGCACCGACTGCCGTGCCCTCACCGCCACCTGATCGCCCAACACGACAGGACGAGCAGCATGACCATGGAGAAGCCCAGCCCCATCACAGCCGCCACGGCCCTCACCCGCGCCATCGCCTGGGAGCAGGAAGCGTTCGCCAGGGACGCCGAGATGGCCGCCCGAACAGCTGCCCACATCGCCGCCAACCCTCCGACCGCCGGCCGGTCCGTGTCCGGGGACTTGACCCGCCTCTCGCAGTACGTTGCCGACCTCCTGCGACGCGCGGCCAAGATCGAGGCGAGCCTAGAGGCGGTGTCGTTGATGAACGCCGACGCCTGACTCCGAGCGAACTGAAGGCCCCGACCCTGCCCCCCAGGATCGGGGCCTTCGCCCTGCGCCCTACGCCGCCGCCGTGACGCCCCCGCGCACCGCCGCCTCGTACTCGGCGAGCAGCAGGTCGTACTCGGCCCGCTCCGCATCCGACAGCCGCCGCCGGGTCCGCTCCAGCAGCGCACGGATGTCCGCGTTCACGACCGCAGCCGGCCGCGGCGGGAGCGGGGGAGTGGTGGACATGATCCGACTGTATCGGCCAGGTCTGACAGTGGCCTAGGAGTTCGAGCGGTCCGCAACGAACGTGCCCTTCGCCGGCAACGTCACGACCAGGCCCCGCTCTCGCAGATCCTCGACCGCGCGCCGCACCGTGCCGACCGCGACACCGACCTGCTCAGCCAGCTCCCGCTCACCCTCCAGGCGTGCGCCCGGCTGCAGCTCACCCGAGTCAATGCGGGCAGCGATCCAGTCGGCGACCTGCCGCCACACGTAGACGGGCCGCCTCGGGTCCACCACCGGTTCTTGATCACCCATGGTTCGGACGTAGGGCGGCCCACTGCGGCGCATCCCGGCAGGTAGCTCCATACAGCGGTATAGAGCAGCGTGTAGCGGTACCGTCTGAACAGGACAGTAAGGACCCCCGCGACCGCGGTCACGGCCCGGGGGCACGGCCGACGGAGTGGAGCGCCGACGTGAGCGAGATTAGACCCCCACAGCCCGCCGCGGACCCGCCCGCGCGAGCCAACCTCAGCCCTATTCAGCAGGCGTACAGCAAGTACGTCGGTCATGCCGTCGGCTGCCAAGTGTGCCGCTCGGTCGACGGTGAACCGTGCACGGAGGGCGAGGTGTTGTGGGAGGCGTACCGACAGCTGCGGCGGGGACGCCAGGCGCCTGCCCGGTTCTGACCGGTGTGCCAGGAGTGCCGGGATTGCCATGGCCAGCGCGTGTGCGCTCAGTCACGGCGAGAGTGTGGCGAGTCAGATATATGCGGTCAGCACCTTCACAGGCGGATGGACATGTTGTTGAATCCTCGCCAAGGTGGCCGGTCAGGAAGCGGCTGCGCCGTCGTTCCCTCTGCTTGTTAGCTGTGGAGGAGCTCGGTGACGTGTACCCGAAGGGCGTGAGCGACGTGAAGCAGATGGCTGAGCTTCATTTCGGCGCCGCTTCCATCCTCTGGACCGTGCTGCGATCGAGGCCGGTCGCGTGGGCGAGGCTCTCCTGGGTCATGTTCTGGTGCAGCCGGCGCACGCGGATGCGGTCGCCGACGGCCCGGCGGGCGTCGAGGATCCACTGCGGCTGATCGGCTGGCACGCGGACAACGCTTTAGCGATCATGATCATAAGTCAGCAGCAAATCTGCCGCATTTTTTGATCATGGAACGCTGCGCTCTGGCATATGCCGCAAGTGGCCATGTAGTGTCCATTAATAGAACACACGTTCACCTCTTCGAGTGAACCGCCCCGGCGGCCAACATCCACGCGTGCCGGCCGGGCATACGAACACCACCCCCCGCAGAGACAACGGCGTCCGACGGGACCGGGAGACGAGCATTGGAACGGCAGGAGATTCTCGACCTCTACGACTGGCAGCTGGGGGTCTGCTTCCGGCACCCCGGCAAGGGAGAAGTGGCCACCTTGCACGTTGCGACCGTCCGTCCGGCCGCCGGCGGCCTGCAGGACGTGAGGGCGTGCGAGGAGTGCGTGATGGTCATGCAGGAGTGCCGGGCTTCCGCTGCGAAGCGGAGAGGCGAGCCCTACACCCCTGGCGGCCTGGGGGACGACGCTGAGGCCTGAATCTGCGGCACTTCTCGGGGGAGCGTCTGGGGAGTGCGGGGCGATGGGGAGTGACTGGGGAGCGTGAGATTACTCGGTTACGTTCGGCAATGTCATTCTAGGTTCTTCAGTGTTCTGCTGGTCAGGGCCCTGAAGCTGATCGCTAGAGGAGGATCGCCAGATCAGCTCATCTATGACTGGCTGAACAACACCATCTGCCTGGACACCGGTGCCGTCTTCGGCGGCAAGCTGACCGCGCTGCGCTGGCCCGAGCGCGAGCTGGTCGACGTACCGGCCGAGCGGGTCTGGTACGAACCGGCCCGGCCGCTGCGCACCGACGCGCCCGGCGGGCACGACGGCCGGCCGCTGGACCTGGCCGACGTGCACGGCCGGCGGGCCGTGGAGACCCGGCACGCGGGCAGGGTCGCGGTCCGCGAGGAGAACGCGGCGGCGGCCCTGGAGGTCATGAGCCGCTTCGCGACCGACCCGCGCCTGCTGCCGTACCTGCCGCCGACCATGGCACCGACGGCCACCTCCTCGGTGGACGGCTACCTGGAGCACCCGGAGGAGGCGTTCGCGCAGTACGCGCGGGACGGGGTCGCGCGGGTGGTGTGCGAGGAGAAGCACATGGGCTCCCGTGCCGTGGCCCTGGTGTGCCGGGACGCGGAGACGGCCCGGGAGCGCTTCGGGGCCGGGGGAGGGCCCACCGGGTCGCTGTACACCCGGACCGGGCGGCCGTTCTTCGACGACGCGGAGGTGACCGAGGAGATCCTCGGCCGGCTGCGCTCGGCGATCACCGACGCCGGGCTGTGGGACGAACTCGACACGGACTGGCTGCTGCTGGACGCCGAGCTGATGCCGTGGTCGCTGAAGGCCTCGGGGCTGCTGCGCGGCCAGTACGCGGCCGTCGGCGCCGCCTCCGGCGCGGTGTTCCCGGCCGCGCTCGACGCCCTGGAGGCGGCTGCCGCGCGCGGAGCCGACGTGGGCGGACTGCTCGCCCGGCAGCGGGAACGCGCCGCCGACGCCGCCGCGTTCACCGCCGCCTACCGCCGCTACTGCTGGACCACCGAGGGCCTGGAAGGGGTCCGGCTCGCCCCCTTCCAGCTGCTGGCCGTCCAGGGCCGCAGCCTCGCCGCGCTGCCGCACGACGAGCAACTGGCCCTGATCGACCGGCTGGTGGAGCACGACGGCAGCGGGCTGCTGCAGACCACCCGGCGGCTGTACGTCGACACCGGTGACCCGGAGTCGGTCCGCGCGGGCGTCGACTGGTGGCTGGAGATGACCGGCCGGGGCGGCGAGGGCATGGTCGTCAAGCCGCTCGGCGCGCTGGTCCGCACCGAGGACGGCCGGCTGGTGCAGCCCGGCATCAAGTGCCGGGGCCGCGAGTACCTGCGGATCATCTACGGTCCGGAGTACACCCGGCCGGACAACCTCGACCGGCTGCGCCGGCGGTTCCTGAACCACAAGCGGTCCCTGGCCCTGCGCGAGTACGCCCTCGGCCTGGAGGCCCTGGACCGGCTCGCGGACGGGGAGCCGCTGTGGCGGGTGCACGAGGCGGTGTTCGGGGTGCTGGCGCTGGAGTCGGAGCCGGTCGACCCGCGTCTGTGACCCCGCCTGCCGCACCGGCCCCGGCCGCGCCGGGGGCCCGGCGCATTCCGCCCTTGTGCCGCGCACATGCCGGTCCATAGGGTGGACGGCCGTGCAGCACAAGGGCATTCGCCCTGCGGTGAGGGGAGCGGTGGGCGTGGAGATCAAGAAGGTCGTGGTCCGCGAGGACGAGCGCAGCACCACCCGCCGGCCGGCGATCCTGGAGAAACGGCCGACCCGCTGAGCATGCGCGTCCACCTGGTCACCATGCCGTGGCATCCGCTCGACCTGCCCTCGCTGCAACTGGGCCTGCTCCGGCGGATCGTGCGTCGGGCCCGCCCCGGCGACGAGGTCACCGAGTTCCACGGCTCGCTGCGCTGGGCGGAGTTCCTGCTGGAGCACTCCGGGGGCCGGCTGCGGCCGGGGGACTGCGTGGAGGTCGGCAGCGACGCCATCTTCCACGGCCTCGGCGACTGGGTCTTCTCCGGCGTCCTGTACGACGACCCCGGCTGGGGCACGGCCCGGCTCCGCGACTACGCGGCCGACCGGGGCGTCTTCATCGGCACCGCGCTGGCGATGCGCCCGTACGCGGCCCCCTTCATCGACGCCTGCGCCGCCGAGGTGCTGGCGGCCGAACCGGACGTCGTCGGGTTCACCAGCACCTTCATGCAGAACGTCCCCTCCCTCGCGCTGGCCCGCGAACTGAAGCGAAGACGCCCGGATCTGGCGGTCGTCCTCGGCGGCAGCAACTGCGACGGCCCGATGGGCCACGCCCTGCACCGCAACCACCCGTTCGTCGACCACGTGGTCCGCGGCGAGGCCGAGTACGCCTTCCCCGCCCTGCTGGACCACCTGGCCGCGGGCACCGCGCCCCTGGACGTCCCCGGCCTGTGCTGGTGGGACGGCACCGTGTCCCGGGCCAACACGGAAACCCGGCGGACGGTGGCTCCGGCCGACATCCCCTCGCCCGACTACGACCAGTGGCAGGCCGCCCTGGACGCCTCCCCGGTCCAGGAGCACATCCACCCCAAGCTGGTCGTGGAGGGCGCCCGGGGCTGCTGGTGGGGGGAGAAGCACCACTGCACCTTCTGCGGGCTGAACGGCTCCGCCATGGTTTTCCGCGCCAAGCCGGGGGAGCGGCTGTGGGCGGAGATCGACCGGCTGGTGCGCCGCCACCGCATCCTCGACGTGGTCACCGTCGACAACATCATCGACATGGCCTACTTCCGCGACTTCCTGCCCCGCGTGACGGCGAGCGGCTGGGACCTGCGGCTGCACTACGAGGTCAAGTCCAACCTCACCCCCGCCCAGCTCGCACTCCTCGGCGCCTCCGGCACGGTGCACATCCAGCCCGGCATCGAGAGCCTGGGCAGCCGCGTCCTGGACCTCATGGACAAGGGCGTCACCGGCGCGCGGAACGTCCGCACCCTGCGCGAGTGCGAGAACCACGCCCTGACCTGCTCCTGGAACCTGCTGTACGGCTTCCCCGGCGAGTGCGCCGAGGACTACGCGCCGGTCATCGAGCAGCTCCCGGCGCTGGTCCACCTCCAGCCGCCGAGCGGCGCCCACCGCATCCAGCTGGAGCGGTTCAGCCCGCACTTCACCGACCCGGGCCTCGGCTTCGGCAAGCGCCGCCCGGCCGCGATGTACCAGCACGTCTACGACCTGCCCGAGGACGAACTCGCCGACCTGGTGTATCTGTTCGACACCGAGCCGGCGGGCATCGGCGGCGCGGTCGAGCGGCGGCTGAAGGAGGCGGTGGCCGCCTGGCGGGCCGGGCACGCGCACTCCCGGCTGCTGTTCGAGGAGGACGGCGGGGAGCTGCTGGTGCACGACCGCCGGCACGGCCGGCCCCGGGCCACGCACCGCTTCGACGGCTGGCGCGCCGCGGCCCTGCGCCACCTGGAGGACGGCCGGACCGTACCCGCGCTGCACCGGCTGCTGACCGCCGGCGGCCACGCGGTGCCGGTGGCGGACCTGGAGGCGTGGGTGCGGTACGCCTTCGGGCTGGGCCTGCTGTTCCGCGACGGCGCCGCCTACGTCTCCCTGCCGACCTGGGGCGAGCCGTTCCGGCTGCCCGAGGGGGCCGGATGAGCGCCCTGCCCGGCACCGTGCCGCACCGGCGCAGCGGACGCCGGGTCGAGGCCGCCGTACCCCTGGACATCAGCGGGGCGGGGCGCGCGACGGCGGAGGCGGTGCGCTTCCTGCGCGAGTGCCAGAGCCTCGGGCTGCGCGTGCGCTGGCGGGCGGCCGGCACACCGTCGTACGACCCCCTGGTCCTGCGCCATCTGCCGCCGCCCGCCGAACTGCCCGGGGATCCGGCCACGCTGGCGGCCTGGCGGGCGGAGCACACCCACGGCGCCCTCCACCACCGGCGCGGCCCGGACTTCGTCACCGTCCTGGACCGCAGGCAGCGGGGCACCGCCGTCCGGCTGACCCTGGACCACCCCGGTCTGCTCGGCACCTTCCTCCGGCTCCTGGAGCCCACGCCCGTGGCGGCGCTCGACCCGGTCGAGCGGGAGGCGCTGACGCTGCTCGCCGCCGAGCGGCTGGTCCTGGCCGGCGGCGGCTGGGCGGTGACCCTGCCGCCGCGGCTGCGGCAGTGGCCCGTGCCGTGCACCGCGATCTGAGCCGTCCGAGGGGCCGGCCGGGGAGCCGCCCGGGCTCCGGCGGGATCGGAAGCGCATCGGAAGCGCGAAACCAGCTCCCGGGCCCCGGATGTCGGGCAGAGTGACTGTCGTCATACCGACGGCACAAGCGAGATCCCGGCGGTCTGCTGGGAGTTGCGAGGACCCATGAACGGCACCTACGAGCCGCCGAACCTGTTACCAGCCGGCGGACCGGAGCGGACGCACGCACTGCTCATCGCCGGTATCCCCCTGCTGCTGATCCTCCTCATAGGCGTCGTCCCCCATCTGGCGTCCGACGACGACGGCGACCACACGTCGCCGGTGTACGGCGCGGCACCGTCGGTGCCCGCCTACGGCACCGGGACCACGCGGCCGGATCCGAGCCCGTACGCGACGCAGACCACGGACGGCGGGTACACGAGCCCGTACGCGACGCAGACCACGGACGAGGAGTCCACGGACCCGTACGCGACCGAGACCGCCGAGGAGACGGCGTACGGCACCTCCGGTCCCGCCGAGACGGTCACCCGCTTCTTCGACGCCATCAACCGGCGCGACTACGACACCGCCTGGGAACTGGGCGGCAAGAACCTCGACCCGTCCTACAGCTCCTTCGTGGCGGGCTTCGCCACCACCCAGCGGGACGACGTCACCATCACCTCCGTCGACGGCGAGACGGTCTCGGTGAACCTCCTCGCCCTGCAGACCGACGGCACGCAGAAGTCCTACAGCGGCCGGTACACCGTGGTCGACGGGGTCATCACCCGGGCCACGATGGCCTCGGCCGACTGAGCAGAGCGGAGCAACCACCATGGCGACCGACACTCTCACCGTTTCCGCTCCGCCGAACGCCGCGAGCGACGCCACCCGGCTGCTGTGCGCCGGCACCCACTTCGACCCGGTGTACCGCGCCGCGGTCATCCGCGAGTTGCTGACCCACCGGTACCGGGTGGTCGCACCGTCGTACGGGTACGACGCGGTCCCCGTGCTCGCGCACGCCCTGGCGGCGCGCCGGCTGCAGCGCGTGCGGCTGGCCGTCGTCGCGGCCGGCGCCGTCGTCACGTACGTCCTCATGATCGTCGGCTTCTTCACCACGTTCACGGCGCTGCTCGCGGTGCTGTGGCTGCTGTGGGCCACCGCGTACTTCCGGCGGCTGGTCACCCTCCAGCTGCTGGTCGGCCGGCTGCGGCCGGGCACCGGCACCGCGGACGGGACCGGCGGGTTCGACGGCGCGTACCCCGAACACCCCGAGCTGACCCCCGAACTCGTGAGCAAGATCAAGCGCGAGCAGGCCTCCGACGGCACCCTGGTCCGCTACGGCGGCTACAAGCCCTTCGTGGGCGCGGGCGAGCAGGTGCGCCGCTGGTCCAACGCCGAACTGCTGATCGGCGCGCCGCTCACCGTGTTCGACGGGCAGCGCGGACCGGGCGCGCCCCCGGCACCCGGGGTGAACGCCCCGGAGCCGAAGCGGAAGGAGGTCATCCCCTTCACCGTCGAGGAGATGACCGACTACGTCGCCGACCGCATGGCCGCCCGGCTGCGCGACGAGACCCGGCCGGAGGAGAGGATCGACGGGCTCGTCGTCGAGGAGAGCACCTTCACCACGGCCGTGACGACGCTCCGCGGGGTGACGGAGCCGACCCTGGCACAGCTCGACGGCCACTGGGACGACGCCTACGACACGGGACGGGCGTACCTGTGCATCCGCGTCGGGTCCTGGGACCAGGAACTGGTCACCACGGCGTTCGTGGGCTTCGACCTCAAGGGCAACACCCTGCACAGCGAGTTCTACTCGTACGTGCTGGCGCCGATCAAGCAGAGCTTCCACCTCGTGGACCGGCTGCCGGCCGCCCTGGACGGCGGGATGCTGCTCAAGCTCGCCTGGCACACCCTGTGCAGCGCCCCCGAGTCCGCGCTGCGTCCCCTGCGCGGCAGGGCCGGCTCCCAGCTGTCCGAGCTGCTGCCCTGGCGCAAGGGCCGGATCCGGGTGCCGCAGCCCGCGGACAGCAGCGAGTTCGGCCTCGGCCGCTACGCGGACGCCATGCTGAACCGCGGGGCCGTCACCAGCGTGCGGGAGATGGCGACCAGCGCCACCTTCCACCACTTCTTCCAGGAGACGGACACGATCAAGTACACCCAGATCGTGGAGCGCCAACTCCTCCAGATCGTCCGGGACTTCCTGTACGAGCACAACGTGGACCTGACGGAGCACGAGGCCCGCCAGACGAACATCCTCAACAACTACGGGCACAACAACAGCTTCGTGAACGGCAACAACAACACCACCAACTCGGGCACGCAGAACTTCGGCGGCTCCGAGGGCGCCAAGGGGGCGGGACCCGCATGACACACACACCCACGGGTGGCAACAGCAGCGACTACGGGAGCCGGAACGACTTCGGCAGCAACAACAGCTTCGTCACCGGCGACCACAACACCACCAACTCGGGCACGCAGAACT
>NZ_MUMF01000584.1 GCF_002155905.1 Streptomyces tricolor
CCCCTGCTCGCCACCCTGGTCTTCACCCCCACCCCCCACGACACCACCGTCCCCGAATGGGAACAACTCGCCGCCACCAGCGCCATGACCAGCTCCCTCATCCTGCTGCTCCACGCCCGCGGCTTCGGCAGCGTCTGGCGCACCGACAACCTCACCGAATCCGACCGCATCCGCCGCCTCCTGCGCCTGAACCCCGGCGAACGCCTCCTCGGCTGGCTCTACATCGGCACCCCCCAACGGCTCACACCGCCCAGACGACGGACACCCGAAGACGTCACCGACCGCATCTCCGTCTTCACCCCCGAACTGATGGGCCTGTAAACCCCCGGCGCGCACCCCCACCGCCCGTCAGCCCACCGGATCAGGCGCCCCCGACGACGGCCCCGACGACTGCTGCGGCATCACAGCCGGCTGCACCCCCGCAGCCGCAGGAAGAACCGGCGACTGCACCACCCCCGCCGGCACACTCACCACCCCCTGCTGCTCGACCAGCACCAGAGCACTGGACGGAACAGCGGCCCGCAACTCATGCAGACCCAACAACGCGGCATGCAAACGCTCAGCACCCTCATAAGAGTCATACGCCAGCACAAGCCGAGCCCGCGTCTCCAACATCTCCCACGCATAACGCCGCCGAAGATTCGTCATATGACGCGCATCCGCCCGCAAAAACGTCGACCCCGCCGAGAACCCCGCAGCCAAAAGCGCCAGAATCGCCGCCGGCACCCGCGCCCCCGCCGAAGCCAGACCCGCAGCACCCGACACACCGGCAAGAACCGCCGCGGGAAAACCCAGACTCAGATACGCCGCATGCCACAACTTCGCACGACGCTGCGCCCGCCGCGCACCGACCCTCGCCTCACCGATGACCTTCTCGACCTCAGCACGCAGAGCAACCAGCCGCGCATCACCAGCGCCCCCCGGCACCGCTCCAGCAGACGCGCTGTCGGGCACGAATCCCCCATCCCCCCAAGGAAGTTGACCCCTCACACCGAAGTGTAGAGGCCACCCCCGAAACGCGACCAGCCACCGCACGGCCCCGGCCTGCCCCACCGCCACGGCGGCCACCCAGGACGGCCGCACCCCAGCGCGACAGGACCGCGCAGAAGCCGGCGCACCGGGCCCCGGTCCACGACCAGAGGGGCGGAGCGACCGCCGACGGGGGAGCGGGCCCGGCGGGGGAGCGGGCCCTGAGGTCACCACGGGCCCGCCGTCACGACCGGGCCGCAGACGCATCCGCCGCAGGCACGGCCACCGGCCGGGGTCAGCCGGCCTCGCGCAGCGGATGAACCGTGCCGGTGAGAGTGCCGTCCTGCTGCTCGTAGTGGGACAGGGCAAGGCCGAGACCGAAGAAGGTGGGGGCCCATTCACCGACGAAGAGACCCCAGCGGTCGGCGCGGGCCAGACCGGTACCGGGCTCCATCTTCAGGGAGCCCGCCCACGAGGCGACGCTCAGGCCGATGGAGGCGAAGGCGGCCATGTAGGCGTGTTCACTGCGGATGCCCATGTCGTGCATCTTCTGGATGATCATCGGGCGTCTCCGTTCTTCGAGTGTCCCTGCTGGAGTAACCACCCCCACGCCACCCTATTCATCCCATATGCACCATTCGGTTGCACGACAACCAGAAACCGCAGCCACACACGCTGACCAGCCCACAGAACGCCACCACCGACCCGCCACACCCGCCACCCACCCCCGATCAACGAACAGCAGGCCGATCACCACCCGGAACCAGGCGAGCGCACCCACCCCGAGGACACGACACCAGCCGCTCCTCCAGACCCAGCCGACGCGCCTCGGCCAGAAAGTCCTCAAGCGGCGAACGAAAGACGGTGTAGTCGTCGTAATGCACAGGCAACACCCGGCGGGACCCCAACCGCCGAGCGAGCTCCACCCCCTGCGCGCCGTCCATGGTCACCACGAAACCACCCGGCAACTGCGTACCCCCCAGATGCAACACCGCCAGGTCAGCAGCAGGGAACCGACGGCCGATCTCCTCCAGACCATCGAACAGCAGCGTGTCACCCGACACATACAGACGCAGCCGCACCGGCCCGCCAACCCGGCCGAACTCCAGCATGCTCCCCATCACAGGCGGCAGCAGACGACGCAGCACCGGCTGCAGAGCATGCCGCCCGGGCAGCGAAGTCACACGGACCTGCACCCCACCACGCCCCAGCGTGCAGCTCTCCCAGGTACGCAGGCCCCCCGCCCGGCGAAACCCCTGCAACGTGCGCAGCCGGCGCGCAGCGTGCCGTGTCGTCACGATCGGCAACGAACGGTCCAGGTAACACCTGGCACGGCGGTCCCAATGGTCACCGTGCAGATGCGAGAGAACGACACCGTCCAGCCGGGGCAGGTCCGCGGCATCAAGCCCGGGCTCAGTGAGCCTGCGGCTGACCAGACCGTATCCGAGATGAGCACGCTCACCACGGTGCAGGAAATTAGGGTCGGTCAGCAAAGCCAGCCCGCCGAACCGCAGCAGGACCGTGGCATTGCCGATGAAATGAAGGTCGACACCGTCGTCGAAGGCTGTCATCCCGGCTCCCGCCCGGCGGGCACGGCCCGCCTGAGATCGGCACGGCCTCTGGTTGCCGACCCCGGGTTCCCTCACACAGGCACGCATACGCCCGCCCCGCGCCGTGGCACACAGCCCCCGGTGGCCGACAAGGACACCCAGCCACACCCACGGCAAGCCCTACAGCCGGTCGACCAGCAACGCGGCCGAACACTCCTCGGCGAGATCCTCGGCGTACGGCGGCAGCGACTCACCGGTGCGCAGGTGACGACGGACCACCGACAGCGGCAGATCGACCAGGGCAAGAGCCACCCGCTCACGACCCCGCTCGTCCGCCGCACCAAGAGCCTCGGCAAGCACCCCCAGGGAAGCGAACACCCGCTCGTTGCCCAGGTCAGCACGCCGGACGTGTTCCTCCGACCAGTCGGCGCGACCGAAATCGGCGGCGCCGTAGAGGAGGAGCGCGGCCTCCTCCCGGTTCGCTCGGCTCCAACCCACCACGTACCGGGCAGCCGCGCGCGCCGCCCTGAGGGGATCGCTCTCCCCGACGAGGACGGCGTGGTAGCCCACCTGGAAGCGCTCCACGGTCCGCAGCCACACCTCCGCCAGGAGCGCCGTACGCCCGGCGAAGCGGTGGTACACGGAGCCGCTGGGAGCGCCGACGGCGTGGGCGACCGCCGACATGGTGACAGCGGGCGGTCCGCCGGCGGCCGCGAGGCGGACGGCCGCGTCGAGGAGCTGGTCAGCGTCGAAGCGGGGTGGTCTCACCATGAATCAGAGAGTACTCTCTATTTTATTGGAGGAAGGTCTCCAATACGACGGAGGGAACCCATGGCCGTCCACAACGTGCACGAACGCCTACTGCCCACCGACGAGAGCAAGCTCGGAGCACTCATCGACACCCTCGCAAGCGGAGACCACGACCAGCTCTGGCCCGGCCACGACTGGTCACCCATGCAATTCGACCGACCACTGAGCCCCGGCGCGACAGGCGGCCACTGGCCGGTCGGGTACACAGTGACCGGATACATCCCCGGACGCTGGATCCGCTTCGACTTCACCCGCCCACGAGGCTTCCACGGCTTCCACGAACTGGCCGTGCTGCCGGCCGGCCCGGGACACGCCCGAATCCACCACACCCTGACCATGACCACCAAAGGCCTGGCCCGGCTCACCTGGCCGCTCGCCTTCCGTCCCATGCACGACGCCTGCATGGAAGACGCCTTCGACCGAGCCGAACACGCCTGCACCGGCACCGTCGCCCGCCCGGCCCGCTGGTCACCGTACGTGCGCCTCCTACACACCCTCGCCGCCCACGCAACGCGAAAAAGAAGCGCTAACCAACGACCCGAATCTCCCGCAACGCGGCCACGCTGAGTGACATTGTCACTAAAGAAAACTTCGTGCTTCAACCAAGCCCGCCGGACCAGCCGACTAACGCACCACGCGGTAACGGAGGTAGACGACTCTCGAACTGAAGGTACGAGTCTCGACGAGATCGAGATCCACCCGGCGCTCGCGCTGGGAGAAGAACGGAACACCGCCACCGACCAGCACCGGGTAGACCCTGGCCCGGTACTCGTCGATCAGCCCCAAGGCCGCTGCCTCGGCAGCGAGCCCCGCGCCGCCGATCGCGATATTGCCGTCGCCCGGCTCGGCCCGCAACCGCTCGATCTCCTCCGCCAGGCCCCCGGAGGCCAAGCGAGCATTTCCCTCTACCGCCGAGAGCGTGGTGGAGAACACCACCTTGGGCAACGACCTCCAGACCGCGGCAAACTCCAGCGTCGAGAAATCAAGCGAGGGATTCTGGTCGACGGTCTCCCAATACAGCATCGTCTCGTACAGCCGCCGCCCCAACAGATGGACGCCGGCCTCTCGCACCTCGTCGGTGGCGAAGCGAAAGACCTCCTCGTCAGGCACCGTCCAGTCGAAGCCGCCGTCCGGCCCGACGACGTACCCGTCGAGCGAGACACTCATCGAATAGGTCACGCTACGCATCAGAAGTCCTCCTCGGCGGCGGGTTCGACAGTACGACCGCCGGACGCCGCAGGACTCATCGCGGCACGCGGATCCCCTGGGCCGAGTCACCTCGCGAGATCATTTTGTTGACGCGCAATGCACGGCGAACGGAGCCGCTTGCCCCGGTGCGCGGGGGCTGGTCGAACAGGGGTCCATGGTTCCTACCTGTGGTTCCCCGCTGATGTGCCCAGCGTCGGATGAAGCACTGTTCTTCAGCTGAGGCTCCGTCAGTTCACTTGGTGGAGTTCGGGGGTGCGCCCGCCGTACCTTCGTCGAGCAGGTACCCGGTACGGCCAGCGGGCCCAGCGGTGCGCGGGATGCTGGCTGCGGTCGGTGTCGCCTTGGCGGCCATGCTGTGTCCGCTTGGGCTGCGTGCTCGGGGTATCCGTTGGCGGGAGTACCGTTCGAGGGTGGGGGGGGCTTGACTGAACCGCTCTGGCCCTTTCAAACTCTGAATTACCGTCATCTGACGGATAGTCAGATACTTAAAATGCGGTGTCCGTGATGGAATTGGAATTAAATGCCCTTTGGGAATTCCAGAGATTCGATAATGGCTCCTGAAATTAATTCTGTTACAAAACAGAAAGTGACGATATGTTAGGTGGAGGAAATCGCGCAGGCCCTACCTGCTGGCCGTAGCTGCCGTATTTCGGGAATTCGCGAAGCGAATTCCCG
>NZ_MUMF01000585.1:0-8138 GCF_002155905.1 Streptomyces tricolor
GGGCGGGCCGCCGACAGGCTGATGCGCAGGGGGGAATCGATGACAGCGCTGAGGGCCGAGATTCCGGGGGCGGTCAGACGTGCGCGGTCGCGTGGCGGCCCGCCTCGGAAGAACGGGGGTGCGGACCCGGGCTCGCGGGTCACCAGACCTTGGGATTCCAGGTGGCGCAGCATCTCGCCGTCTACACCCACGTCGTGGCAATAGGCGCGCTGATGCCCGTCGTACTCGGTGACGGTGATGTTGCCGCGGGCCACGTCGAGCAGCACGCCGCGATGGGCTTCTTCAATGCCGGGGACGGTGGCGTCGGTGCGGGCTCTGCGGGGCAGCCTGCCGGCGATGTGGATGGCGGACTCGATGACGGCGAAGGGCGCGAGGGCGGTGAGTTCGCGGGCCAGCCGCACGTACTGGCCGAACCCGCGCCGGGGGTCGGGGCGCTCGTGCTGCGCACCGTCGGGGGGCCAGACGTGCTGTGCGGCGGTGAGGTAGCGAGTGGCTCCGCCGGTCAGGTAGGCGATCTGCTTCAGGCGTACGACGGCGCTGGTCACCGGTTCGATGGCGGGCAGGGGCTGCTGCCGGACCGCTTTGATGCAGGCGAGGGCCTCGCGCTCCAGACGGCGGGCGGAGGCCGCGTAGGCATCCGGCTCGCACTGAGGGGTGCGGCCGAAGACCAGGATGTCGAGCCTGTCGTTGTGCCGGGTGTAGAGGTCGGCAAGCGCCAGCAGCCGCGCCACGGGGGTCAGCGGCTCGGGCACGTCCACGTCGAACAGGGGGGTGTGATCGGGGTCGGGCGATGTCGTCATCAGGGGGAGGACTTCAGGGGCGAGCGGGCTGGCGGTCAGGGCTGGCGCGGGGCTGCTGGGCGGGAGGTGGCGTTGGCGCGGTGTCTCCGCCGGCCGGGCGCGGCTCGGTCAGGTAGCGGCGGGCGTCGGACAACGCGCGGAAGGCATCGGCACGGTGCGCGCCGAGGTGACTGTGGACGTCGATCGCGTCCAGTCGCTTTTGCAGCGTCGTGTGTGCGCTGCTCTTGCACAGGGTGACGACGAGGGCCAGGGCTTGGGCGTAGTGGGCGGTCGCACGGCCGAGGTGCCCGGCTGCCTGGCTGAGCGGCTCGGCCCGAGCCTGGTCTGCGGCGTCGGCGTGGTCGTAGAACAGGCAGTACTGGGTTTCGCCGGTCACGCGGGAGGTGATGTGGCACAGCAGGTCGATGTGCCGCATCACGTTGAACAGACCAACCGCGTCACCGGTGATCCGGTGGTCGTGCAGGTCGGCGAGGACGGCGTCGAGTGCCTCCTCCAGCGTCATGTCGTCGAGGTCGTGCGGTTCGTAGACGCGCAGGGGGGCTCCTGGTGGGGAAAGGTGGTCGGGCGGCCGGAGGCTGCATGCGCGGCGGCGCGGTCAGTGGCGCGGGGTGTTTGGGGCGCTGGGGGCTGAGGTGTAATGCCGCGGCGGAGCGGGTGGCCACAGTTGGGTTGCCGAGGGCGGGAAGCTGGCCCGGGAGAGGTGGTTGAGGACGGCCAGTCCCTTGCCGGTCAGTGCCAGGCGTTGTCCGAGGAGGGAGGCGGGGTGGGCGGTGTGGTCGCGGTAGGCCAGGCCCTTGCGTTCCAGGGCGTGCCACGTTGTGAACGCGATGTGCGACGAGGTCTGGGTGTCCACATACTGCGGGCCGTTGTCCCGTTGCCGGACTCGGCTGGGTGTCCGTGCCAGAACCCGGAGGGCGGCGCGCTGTTGCCAGGTCAGTCGGCGCGCGATGGCCGACAGTTCGGGTGTGGAGAACGGCGGTTCGGCAGGACCGGGGGGCAGGGGACGCTGAGCTCCGGGTAATGAGACGGCGGGTTGGGTGGGGTGGTGCTGGTCATCGCGTGCGTCCCGCTGTCTGCTTCGTCGCTGGGGGCGTCACGGCCGTTGCTCGGGCGGGGGCCGTGGTGGGCTTGTGCTGGGCGAGGGCCCGGTGGCCTGCGGCGGTGACGTTCAGGCGCTGGCCCTGGTGCAGGGACGTGGTGGTGTCCACCGCGACGAGTCCTCGCTTGATCAGGGCGTTGAGGGTGGCGACGTTCACGGTGGCCCGGTCCTTGTCGATGGCCCGGAGCACGCCGTACCGGCTGATCACGTGACGGCTGCCGCCCCCTGCGGACAGCCGGGCGAGGACGGCACACTGACTGTCCGTGATCCTCGGCGCCGGTGTCGCCTGGTTCTGTTCGGCGTGCTGCTTCAGGTCTCGGGTGATGCCGCTGGCGAGGTAGTAGCAGCCGGTGTGGGCCAGGACGAGCTGATGGGCGGCGTCGGCGAGGTGCTCCGCCATGACGGGGGTCGCCTCCGCATGCCGTGCCTTGCGCACGGCTGCTTCATCGGCCGGCGGGCCGGGGAACGCCGCGCCCTCCAGGGGATTGGCCTCCAGCGCGCAAGCCAGGTCGGACGCGGCGAGACTGGCGGCCAGGACGACGGAGGCGAGCGCCTCCAGAGACGGGCGGCTGCCGGGTACGGCGGTGTACTGGCTGCCATCGAGGGCGGCGAGGCGTTCCATGGCCCGTTGGACCAGCTGGTTCGTGGCCACGATCTTCGACGTGAGCTGCTGGCGGGCGTCGGTGCCGGGTGTCAGGGTGAGCGAGCGGATCTCGCTGTGCAAGTCCTCGAAGTCGCTGCCGAGTTGCCGCAGGCGGGAGATCTCGATTTGAAGGTCGATCTGGCGGATGCTGCTGCTCCGGGTGAGAGGGACGGTGGTCAGCGGCTGCGCCGCTTGACCGGTGTGGTGGACGGCGGAGAGGGGGCGGCGCCGGGGCGGGGCGGTGCCGGTGGGATGTCCTGCAGGGTGGCGATGCCGAGGTCGATGCGCACGCTGATGCCGTCGGCGTGGAGGTGGGCCTCGGTCTGCACCACGCTGCTGACGACGGCCCGTTCACTGAGGCCGGCCGCAAGCACGTACAGCGAGCCGTCAGCTGAGGGTGTGAAGCGGTGCCGGGCCAGGATGGCGCGTGCTCGGTCCGTGGCCGCGGTCGCGGTGACCGCGTGGTCGGTGAAACGGAAACTCACGTCGGGCTGGGCGGCCGGGATCGCGCCGCGCTGGCGCGTGGTCCAGGCGAGGTCGACGAAGTCCATGGTGTGCGCGAGCAGCCCGTAGGCCGCGACACCGGCGCGCTCGTGCGCGTCCTCGGCAGTCTCGGGCGGCAGGAGATGGAGGGTGCGGCCCTGGTGCTCGCGAGCGGTGAACCCCGCCCCGGTCAGGATGCGGGAGGCATTGCGGATAGGGCGGTTGAGGACGACGAAGGTCCATCCATCGCCGGTCGAGCCTATGAAGACATCGGAATGGTCGATGAGAGCCATGGTGCTCCGGATGGTTGGGCGGTGAGCGCGAGCCGGCGAGTGGGGCGCAGCCGGGTTACGCGGCCGTGCCGAAGCCGCCTTGCCGGTGCGCATGTTTGGCGACCGCGCGGATGGTGATGTCCGTGGGGGCCCGGGTTTGAGGCCACAACGCACTGGGTGGATCGAGCCGTTGAGCGGGTCGCGGTCAGCGCGTCTTTGGCGCAGGGGAGCTCGTCGGGGAGTTGGGCGGGACTGGACTGGACGCAGTGCTGGCGGGTGACGGTGCAGGCGAGTGCGCGGTCGTGATGCCGGGGCCGACGAGCGCGCGGTCGATGAGCTGCTCGTCCTCTCGCCGGGCGGCGGCCGAGGCGAGGCGCCCTGACAGGTGCTGTGTCAGCGAGCGGTATGTAGTACGGGCACGGTCCATTTCGTCGGCGGCGCGTCGCAGGTTGTCGCGGCTGGCCGCGGGGTTGGGGTCGGCGTCCTCGTACAGCAGGATCTCGGTGCGGCTGTTGATGGCGAGCGTGCACAGGGTGGCGGCCAGAGAGACCTGCGCGCAGGCACCAGCCAGTTGGGCCAGGTTCTGGCGGCCGTCCTTGATGGCGGCGTACTGGCTGATGGACAGGTCGTGCAGCTGCTGCGTGCACTGCATCGCCAGCTGCTGCGTGCGCCGAGCGAAGGGGGCGATCTCCCGGACGGGCTTGAGGATCTCTCCCTCGCGGACCTTTCGTACGTCGTCGCGCAGGGTTTCCAGCGCGGGTGCCACCTGGCCGAGGAGGCGGGTCTGCTCGGCCAAGTCGATGATCTGCAAGAAGAACTCCGCGATGGAGAAGGGACGGACGTGGTGTCGGGGGACTGGGGTGCGGGCGGCGTGTGTCACGCCGCTGGTCCGAAGTCGGTCTGGGTGGGTGCGTGCTTCGCGACGGCGCGGGCGGTGATGGCCTTCGATGCGCGGGCGGACGCCGCCGACAGGTCCGCTGCGCCGGGCTCCAGGTACCACGGGCGCAGGTCGAGCATGGCGGCCCGCATGCCGGTGGCGAAGCACAGGGCGGTGCCCTTGGGCAGGGCGCGGATCGCGTCGGGGGGCAGGATCCGTTCCTGCCGCATTGACACGGAGGTCGACTTGCCGGACTCCGAGTGTGAGGTTGAGGTGGTCTCGACATCGTGGTCGCCGATCAAGCGGCTGAGCTTGTCGGCGAAGTCAGGGTCGTCGATTCCGCTGCCGATGACCTTCACAGTCGAGGCGGACCACATGGCGTCCATGCCGGCGTCACCCCAGACTTTCTGGCCCTGGCGGTAGGACTGCAGGATCGTGATGGGGATGATCCCGCGCGAGCCGAGGTGGGAGTACAGGTCCGGCAGGTCGCTGATCTTGCACACGTTGGCGGCCTCGTCGAGGATCGCCAGCATGGGCGGGTCGAGGCGTCCGCCGGCGCGCTCGGCTTGGGCGGTCGCGGCTCGCATCACCGCGTCCGCGCACGCCGCGATCAGCGCGGAGGCGCCGCCGCCTCCGTCTTTGCTGAGCAGGAAGAGCGTGTCGGTGGAGGTGACGAACTGCGCCGGCTGGAATTCGGGGACGTCCTTCTGCGGCGTCACCCAGGCCGCGATCTCAGAGTTGAGCAGCGCGGCGGCGTACTGGCGGGCGGTCTCGTAGATGCCGTCGCGGGTCTCGGGAGGTCCCTCGACGGTGCCCTTGAGCTGGGCGGCGACGGCGGTGAAACCGTGATCACGGAGGATGTCGAGCGGGGTCCGGTCGGCCGGGAAGGCGAGCCACTGCATGATGTCGGTGATCGGTCGCTCGTCGAGAGCCGCGGCCAGGAGCAGCTGGGACAGGATGTTGCTGCCAGCCTTGGACCAGAAGTCGCCCTGCTGGGAGGCATCGACGCTCGCGGCGAGGAAGTGGCCGGCCAGCCGGTTCGCCCCGTCCAGGGTGGTCGCGCTGGCCAGGGGGTTCCACCACATCTCGCGGGCAGCGTGGGCGATCTGTTGCGGGTCCATGGTCCACACCCGTCCCGCCTTTGCCCGCGCTTCGTAGGCCGTGGTGAAGGCATCGCCGGCGGCCTTGTTGCTGGTGAGCAGCACCGGTCCGGGGGCGTGCAGGATGGAGGGGATGGCGAGTGAGGTCGTCTTGCCGGACCGGGGTGCCATGATCGCGACGGCGACGTCCTCGAACCCCATGCGCACCTCGTGCTTGGTGCCCTGCAGGTTGCCCAGGAGGATGCCGGTGTCCTTCGCGTCGATGTTCTTGGCGTCCTTCAGACTCGGCCGCAGGGAGCGGGCCTTGTCGGTGATCGCCCTGGCCATCAGGGGCTCGATGTCCCGGGCCTTGGCCATGTCTGTGATCTTCTGTTTCCGGCCTCCGCTGCGGCTCGTGTGCCGGGCCCATACGACGCCTACCGCTACCCCGAGGGTCAGGAGCAGAAGGACGGGAACGATGCGGGCGCCGATCAGCAGGGACGTTTCTCCTGTGCGGGGCCAGACCTGCTCGGGGTGGAGCAGGGCGGCGGTCGGCTGGTAGGGCACCCAGTCGGCTCCGGTGAGGTAGGCGGTGATGTTGCCCGACAGCCAGGCGAAGTGGGCGAGGGGGACGACGATCGCGAGTACGCCGAGGAGGAGGCGCAGAACGAGGTCGTATCCGTCGGTGGAACTGTTCGAGGAGGAGGAAGGGGGCAAGGGCTACGTGCTTCCTGGCGGGACGGAGGGGATCAGCGGCTGCGGCCGTTCTTGACCGGCGGAGGCGCCGAGGGCATCGGTTTGGTCGACGGGACGGTGATCCAGGCGGGATCACCGCCGCCGACGGGGTGGTGCGGGGCGATGACGTCGACCTCGACGGTCTCGGGAGCCGGCGGCATGTTCACTTCCGTGCCGCAATCCGCCGGGCGGGTGCGGGGACCGGTATGGGGGCCAGAGGCGAACGGGCCTTGCGAGCGGCGGAGTTGATCTCCCGGAGTGCCTTGCCGTGGGTGGCCCAGTCATCGAGGTAGCTCCACGATTCGGCGTGATGCTCGGCGAGGGCGTCGTCGAAGTCGGCGGTGCCGGGCTTGGCGGTGGTGGGGAGGGCGTCTCGGGTCTCCAGCCACTGCTCGTGCAGTTCGTCGAGCCGGTCGAGGGCGTCGCGCAGGACGCCCAACTGGTAGACCCAGCGGCTCTGCACCGTGTTCTCCGTCAGCTGGGCCAGCTGTGTCTCGGCGGTGGCCAGCAGGTGACGGGCGCCGTAGCGGAGCGGCTCGAACGCCTCGGCGGTGTCGGCGTCGCGCTGGCTCGCGCGCATGCCGTAGGCGTGGTCGTCGTGGGGCCAGCCGTCGAGGTCGGTGTGCTCGTCGGAGTAGGAGTCCCAGGCGTCGAGGATCTTCTTGCTGTCCCTCACGTAGCGGTCGAGGTGGCGGAGGAAGTCGCGGTGTGCGTGGTGGTCGGTGGAGATGAGGTGGAGTCCTGTCGGTTCAGCGGCGAGCGGCCGGCTGGGCTGGGCCGACGTTCGCCGGGGTCGTCGCGGGTTTCGTCTGCCGCAGGCGGGCGGAGCGTGCCTGCGCGCGGAGGGACTTGAGGCGCGTGGCGTGGGCGTCGACCACCTGCTGTGGGCGCAGTGGGCTGGGCTCCTGCACGGCGCTGTAGTGGCCGGTGCGGTCGTACATGCCGCGCTGGAGCGGGCTACGGTCGGCCAGTGCGGTGAGGAACGATCCGACCAGGTGGGCGGGGGTGCGCTCGTCGAAGTAGGCGTGCCAGATGCGCGGGCCGTGGAACTCTCCGTGGCCGGGCTCACGGGTCTCGACGTGCCAGGACGGCCGGTCGTGGAGCTCGCTCAACGGGCGCAGTTCGATGTGACACATGGAGTCCGGCGAGCGCGCTGTGCCGTCTGAGTCGCGGTGCCACCCCGCCGAGGTCACCGGTTGCCACGGGTCCGGCTGCTGTTGCGGCGGGACGATGAGGGCGTCCGTGAAGCCGGCGAGGACCTCGGCGGGCACGAGTTCGCCGAACTCGGCGTACCAGCCAGGCTCGGTGTCGGTGGGCTCCGCCCGCAGCCGCCACCACGCGGAGGTGGTGGACTGCGGGTCGAACTGGAGGCGGTGGCGCAGGTCGGGGCTGCGCAGGACGATCTCGGCACTCAGGGGGTCGGAGACGGCGCTCCATCCGGCGGCAGCCAGGCCGTAGGTGACGTGACGGGCGTCTCCGGGGCCGGCGAGATGGCGGGGGCTGGTGTCGAAGGGGATCTGCCAGGCGTGCTTGTCGGCGAACGCGGCGAGCTGCCGTTCGCTCAGGGGCACCGGGCACTCCCCCGCTCGCTTGTGCCGGCGCTGCCGTACAGGTCGCGGAGGTCGTCCAGGACGTAGTGGAGGGCGTGCTGGTCGGCCTGCTCCCACGCGGCCGTGCGCAACTCGGTGATCAGAAGGTCTACCTGCGCGGTGCGCGGGACGTCCGGGTGCTCCTGCAGGGCACGCGCGAGGGCGCGCAGGGTGTCGGCGAGCTGAACGGGCAGGCCCGTGTACTCATCGAAAAGGGGCTCGACGAGGGCGAGGGCCTCGACGGGGTCAGGGTTCTCGCGCAGGTAGTCGGTCAGATCCGACAGGGTCTCGGTCGCGGCGTGGATGGTGTCCGGAGTGATTGCGGGCATCGGGCTCCTTGGGACGGGGGCGTCGGATCAGCGGCGGGTCCGGGCGCCGCCGGCGTGGGTATAGGGACGGGCGGTGGTGCGTGGCCGTGTGCTTCGGGCGCTGTTGCGGGCCCAGGTGGCGGCGCGGGCGGCCGTGATCCGGGCCTGTTGCCACGCGCTGAGCTGGGAGGGCGTGACGGAGACCGACCAGGTGCGGATCTGTGCGCTGTGCGGGACGCGCCCGCGCGGGCGC
>NZ_MUMF01000585.1:8312-8495 GCF_002155905.1 Streptomyces tricolor
CTCCAACGGTGTCCAGACGTTGGGGGCGTGGGCGGAGCGGGGGCGGGTGAGGGCGTCGGTCAGGCCGGCGACGATCTCCACCGGGGTCTGCGGGCCCAGGTGCGCCGTCCACTCGCCGTTGGGGCCGTCCGCTTGGCCGTGGATGGTCCACCCACCGGGAAGGACGTAGGGGTCGTAGGCGAC
>NZ_MUMF01000586.1 GCF_002155905.1 Streptomyces tricolor
GGCTCGCGGACCGAGCCGGGGAAGCGCCCGTGGAGTACGTCGCCGTGGAGGGCGTACCGGGTGCCGTCCTGCCCGAACTGGGCGCCGACGCCCAGCTGTTGGTGCTCGGCTCCCGGGGCCGCGGCGGCTTCGCCAGCCTGCTGCTCGGCTCCAACGGCCTCGCCGCCGCCCGGGACGCCGAGTGCCCGGTGGTGATCGTGCCCCGGCCCGGCCGGGAGGTGCACGGACAGGGCCCCGCCGAGCCCGTGCCCCGGGTGGTGGTCGGCCTGCACGCCGACAGCCCCGACGAGGGCGTCCTCTCCTTCGCCTTCGCCGAGGCCGCCCGGCGCGACGCCCGGCTGCAGGTGATCGCCGCCTACCCGTGGCCGGTGCAGACCTGGTCCGCGCCCGGGCAGCTCGTGCCGCCCCTGGTCGACCAGGACGCCGTGGAGCACGAGACCCGCGCCCTCGCCGAGGGCTTCCTCGCCCCGCACCGGGCACGCCGTCCCGAGGTCCGCGCCGACGCCGAGGCGCTGCCCGGCGACGCGGCCGGCCACCTGGTCGCCGCCTCGAAGGACGCCGACCTGGTCGTGGTCGGCCGGCACCGACGGCGGCTGCTCGCCCCGGCCCGCATGATGGGCTCGGTCACCCAGGCCGTACTGCTGCACGCGGCGAGCCCGGTCGCGGTGGTGCCCCCGGCCCCGCCGGAGGACTGACACCCCCAGACGGCGCATACCAGACGGCACAGCACCCCGCAATCCGCCGGGTGCCGACCGGGACACCGAGGGCTGTGGTGTGCGACTCCATAGTGGCCGGACACACCCGAACCTAAGGTTCCGCCACACCCGGCGCTCCCTGTGCGTGCCGCCGCGCGGGAGCGGCCGGGACCGTGTGTCCACCGAAGGAGCCGCCATGCCATCGCCCTCGACCAGCACGATACCCGGAGCACCACCGGGTGCCCGCCTGCTGCTCCGCCTCCTCGCCGTCCTCGCCGTCGTCCTCGGCACCGCGCTGGCCGGCCCCGCACCCGAGGCCCGCGCCGCCGTCACGCTCACCCGGGTGACCGGCTTCGGGACCAATCCGGGCGCCCTCACCATGTACGTGTACCGGCCCGCCACCCTGCCGGCCCACCCGCCGGTGGTCGTCGCCCTGCACGGCTGCACGCAGAACGCCCAGGTCTACGCCGACCACTCGGGGCTGCCGCAGCTCGCCGACCGCGCCGGTTTCCTGCTGGTGCTCGCCGAGACCGGCACCGCCAACAACGCGAGCAAGTGCTTCAACTGGTTCCAGGCCGGCGACAACCGGCGCGGCCAGGGCGAGGCCCTGTCGGTGCGGCAAATGGTGAGCCACGCCGTCACCGCCCGCGGCGCCGACCCGCGGCGCGTCTACGTCACCGGACTGTCCGCCGGCGGTGCCATGACCGCCGTCATGCTCGCCGCCTACCCCGACGTGTTCTCGGCGGGCGCGGTCGTCGCCGGCCTGCCCTACGACTGCACCCGGGACAGCAGCCCCTACACCTGCATGAACCCCGGCGTCGACCGGAGCCCGGCCGACTGGGCCCAGCGGGTGCGCGACGCCCACCCGTCGTACACCGGGCCCTGGCCGCGCACGGCCATCTGGTACGGCGACCAGGACACCACCGTCGTACCGCGCAACGCGACCGAACTGCGCGACCAGTGGACGGCCGTGCACGGCCTGCCTCAGACGCCCACCCGGACCACGACCATCGGGCCGAACGGCACCCGGCAGGAGCAGTACCTGGCCGCCGACGGCACGGTCGCCGTCGAGGTCGACCGGGTCCCGGGGATCGGGCACGGCACCCCGGTCGACCCCGGCACCGGCGCCGAGCAGTGCGGCAGCACCGGCGCCCCGTACTTCCTCGACTCCATCTGCTCCAGCCTCTGGATCGCCCGGTTCTTCGGTCTGGACACCACCGGCCCCGGTGATCCCGGCCCGGGCGACCCGGACCCGGGCGGCGGTGCCGCCTGCTGGACGGCGAGCAACTACGCCCATGTACAGGCGGGCCGGGCCACCACCAGCGGCGGCTACACCTACGCCACGGGATCCGGCCAGAACATGGGTCTGTACAACACGTTCGTCACCCACACCCTGAAGGAGTCACCCACGGGCTACTTCACCCTCGCCGATGCCGGCTGCCCCTGACGGAGCGTCGGGCAGTCGGGCACCACACGGGCCGCCATGGTGGCTGACGCCCCCTCACGGGCCGTCATCATGGCGGCTCCACACATGTCCCGAACCACCACACCACCCCTAACCTCCAGCGCGTCCCCAACCCGCCGGAGGAACCGCATGCCACCCCACCGCACCCCAGCCCGCGGCCGGCGCGCCCGCCGCACCGCGCTGGGCGCCCTCTCGCTCGCCGCCGTCTGCTCGCTCCTGATCACCCCCGCCACCGCGGCACCCGCCGGCCCCGGGACCGGCCCCGGGGCACCGGACGCCCACTGCGCCGGCCGCGCCCGGCTGCACGTGCCCGGCGCCGCCCACCAGCAGACCGCCTGTCTGGCCGAGCTGACCACCGCCGGGACCGTGTCTTCCGGCCACACCGACCCCGCCGACTACGCGGGCCTCACTCCCAAGGACCTGCCCGCACCCACGGGTGTCCCCGGCATCCAGATCGACGGCTATTTCCCGGACACCTCCGCCACCAACACCAACCACGGCTGGCACCACGACGCCCAGTTCGTCATCCGTCTGCCCGACCACTGGAACGGCGGCCTGGTGGTCGCCGGCACCCCGGGCAACCGCGAGCAGTACGCGAACGACCGGGCGATCGCCGACTGGGTGCTCGCCCGCGGCTACGCCTACGCCGCCACCGACAAGGGCAACACCGGCACCGCCTTCCACCGCGACGGCCGCCGGCCCGGCGACGCCCTCGCCGAATGGAACACCCGCCTCACCCAACTCACCCGCGCCGCCCGCACCGTCGTCACCCAGCGCTACCACCGGCCCCCGGCCCGCACCCTCGCCACCGGCCTGTCCAACGGCGGCTACCTGGTGCGCTGGCAGCTGGAGAACCACCCCGAGCTGTACGACGGCGGAGTCGACTGGGAAGGCACCCTCTGGCGCGCCGACGGCCCCAACCCGCTCACCTCCCTGCCGGCCGCGCTGCGCCACTACCCCGCCTACGCCGCCGGCGGACCCGCCGCCGGCGAGGCCGCCGCGGCGCTGCACCGGGCCGGCTTCCCGGCCGGCTCGGAGTTCCTGTGGCCGTACCACCACCAGGTCTACTGGGACCTCACCCAGCGCCTCTACCGAGAGGAACTCGACCCCGGCTACGACGGCGCCACCGAGGCCGGCACCCCGTACTGCGCCTCCGGCACCCCCGGCTGCGACGCCGACTACGACTACGCGGCCCGGCCCGCCGCCGTGCACCGGGCGGTCGGACGCATCGCCCTGACCGGACGCATCGGCAAGCCCCTGATCACCCTCCAGGGCACCCTCGACGTACTGCTGCCGATCAGCGAGGACTCCGACGTCTACCACCGCATGGTCCACGAGGCCGGCCGCGGCTTTCTGCTCCGCTACTACCGCATCGAGGACGGCACCCACACCGACGCGCTGGCCGACGCCTTCCCCGACCGGCTCCGCCCGATGGTGCCCTGCCACCGCTCGGCCTTCGCAGCCCTGGAACGCTGGCTCGCGGGGAACGGCGTCCCGCCGGCCGACCACACGGTCCCGCGTCCGTCCGGCGCGGCCCCGGCCACCGTGCTGACCAGCTGCCCGTTGAGCTGAGCGGCGGCGGCCCCTCACCCCGGCGATCCCGCATCCGATCGACCACCCCGTCACGGCACTTCCGCCGGAGCCCACGTACCATGGCCGCATGTCGTTCCTCCGCCGCCGCAGCGCGACCCCTGCCGGACCCGACTTCGACGTGCTGGCCATGGACCCGGGCGACTGGCCGGGCAACCTCGGCGCGGGCCTGCTGCCCGCCCCGGACGGCACCTGCCAGGGCGTCTTCCTGCGCTACGACCTGTTCGGCGGACGCGGCCCCGCCATGATCATCGGCAATCTGCCGGAGGGCTCCCCGGCCCGGGACGTCGCCGAGGGCGAGATCCCCTTCGAGGTGGGCCAGCTGCTGCTGGCGCTGGAGAACGACGAGGAGGTCACCGTCGTCGGCGTCGAGGACACCCCGGTGCTCCAGGGCGACAACCTGCTCATCGTGCGGCGGCTGAAGCTCTCCGAGAGCCGGATCTCCTGCGTCCAGTTCGACCGCAGCGACGGCGTCCTCGTGACCATCGCCGCCTGGGACCGCCCCATCACCGACGACCTGTACGCCCTGCTGAAGCCGCTCCCGGCGGAGCTTTTCCAGCAGGGCTGAGACGACGGGGCCAAGACACCGCCGGCCGGGCTAGCGGGCGGCGCCCACGAGCGTCACGTCCGCCGCCCGGACGAACCCCACCCGGTGGCCGTACTGGATCTCGTAGTACAGCTCCTTGCCGACCACGACCCGGTGCGCGTCCGGGGTGAAGGTGACCGCGTAGTAGTACTCGCCCGGCACCTCCTCACCGACCACGTACCTCTGCCCGGCCGGGATCGTGTAGGGCAGCGCCACCACCGACTGGGCGGGGACACCCGCCGGGTAGGCCTCCTTCTCCGGGTAGGCGCGGCCGTACACCGGGACGCTCGCCAGGCCCTCCCTCGGGGTCACCATGAGGCCCTTCGCCGGTACGGCGGCCGGGTTCCCGCGCGGGTTCTGGAACCAGGCCTTCTGCCCCAGGTACCAGATGGCCGTCCAGTCGCCCCAGCGGTCGGCCACCGCGTACTGCTGGCCGGTGGAGACCCGCGAGGACAGATCGTTCACCCCGTCGGTCGGCTCCGTCCGGAGACCGATGTCCTTGACCAGCGGGGCGGTCACGTCGTGGTCCGTGTACAGCCGCACCTCGCTGGATCCGTGCGCCGCGCACGGCTCGCCCTTGGCGGTGCAGCCGGTGTACACGGGCCGGTTGGCCGCGTAGTCCGGCAGGATCGTCACCACCGGGGAGTGGTGGCCGGCCGTACGCCGGAACGGGTGGCCCAGCAGCCGGAAGTAGTGCCGCCAGTCCCAGTACGGGCCGGGGTCCGTGTGCATCCCCGGGATGGTGGACGCGGTCGGCCCGGGCACGTTGTCATGGCCCAGGATGTGCTGCCGGTCCAGCGGGATGTCGTACGTCCTGGCCAGGTACCGCACCAGCCGCGCCGAGGACCGGTACATCGCCTCCGTGTACCAGGCGTCCGGCGAGGCGAGGAAACCCTCGTGCTCGATGCCGATCGACTTGGCGTTGACGTACCAGTTGCCCGCGTGCCAGGCCACGTCCTTCCCCTTGACGTGCTGGGCGATCAGACCGTCGGTCGAGCGGATCGTGTAGTTCCATGACACATAGGTGGGGTCCTGGATCAGCTTCATGACCCCCTCCCAGGCACCCTCCGTGTCATGGATGACGAGGTACCTGATGCTCTGCGCGGCCGGGCGGTCGCCGAGGTCGTGGTTGCCGTAGTCGTTGTCACCGAACTCCGCGTACGGCGCCGGGACCGACACGCAGGACACCGACGCGGGGCACTCGGTGCCCTCCGCCGGCAGTGTGCGCAGCCCCGCCCGCTCCAGCCGGGCGGTGTCGGCGGTCAGGCCCGGCTGGGCGGCGAGGGCCACCTGCTGGCCGTCGTCCGTGGTGCGCTCCTCGCCCGTGCGCAGCACGTCGTACACGTCGTCGGCGTACGCGGCGGCGGTCGCCGCGTCGTCGGCGCCGGAGAACCGGGCCACCGCGCCGTACCAGTCCGCCGGGTCGGCGCTCAGCGGCGCGCCCAGCTCCTTCTGCGCGGCGGCGAGCAGCGCGGCACCGCCCGCCACGTTCGCCGCCGGATCGGTGCGCAGCTGTTCGGCCGGGATGCCGGTCAGCTCCGCCGCCCTCGGCAGCGTCTTCAGACGGGCCGGGAGCGCCGACCCGGCCGGCACCTCGACGGCGGGGTGCAGCGGGGGCCGGGCGGTGTCGCCCCGGGCGTCCTCCGTCCCCTCCGCGAAGTGCTCCGCGGCGGCGATCGCGGTCCGGGCGTCGGTGAGGTGCATCGGGCCGTAGCCGCCGGTCACACTCGGCGCACCGCCGTGCCGGTCCCAGCGGGACTGGAGATAGGAGACGGCCAGCAGGACGCTCTGCGGCACGTGGTAGTCGGCCGCCGCGGTGGCGAACGCGTGTTGCAGCCGGTGCGTGGAGGATCCCGTCGCGGTGGGGGACGGGGCGGCGCCGAGCAGGGGGAGCAGCAGGGCCGCGGAGGCGAGCGGGACGGCGGTCCGCCGCAGACGTCTGTGGCCGGGTGCGGACGTGGGGTCGGTGGCGGATCCTCGCAATGCGGCCTCCTGTGACGGGCGGGGCGTGGCGGGGCGTGCGGCGCCGAGCTGGGTCAGTGGTACCGGCTTGCCGACGATCCGTCAATGATGCCTACACAGAGGCGATTTCCCACGTCACAGAGGGTTTTCGGCGAGTTTCGCGGCGGCGGGGCGCGGGCCTGCGAGGCGTCACTGGCGTACACCAGTGACCACCGCTCCGCGGCGGATGCGAGGATCCGCGGTGCGCCGCCGCTCAGGGCGCACCGCGGAGCCGTCGTCCCCGTCAGCGCGTGCCGACCGCCGCACGGACGGCCCTGCGGGCCATCTGGCAGTCGTCGTGCAGCCGACGCAGCAGCAGCCGCTGCTCCTCACCGGACGGCACCGCACCCGGAGGAGCCGTGCCCGGTGCCGCCGGGGCCGGGTCGTGCATCGAACGCTGCACGGCCGTCTCGTACGTACGGATCTCCCGGGTCAGCAAGAGCATCAGGTTCACCAGGAAGGCGTCCCGGGAGGCCGGGCCCGCCGACTGGGCGATCTGGCTGATCTGCCGCCGGGCCATCGGCGCGTCCCCGAGGACCAGCCACAGTGTCGCGAGGTCGTACCCCGGCAGATACCAGCCCGCGTGCTCCCAGTCCACCAGCACTGGACCGGCCGGGGACAACAGGACGTTCGACAGCAGGGCGTCGCCGTGGCAGAACTGGAGCATGCCGTGCCGGCCCACCTCGTGGGCGATGCCGTGCAGCAGCTTTTGCAGGTCCCCGAGGTCCCGGTCGGTGAGCAGCCCCAGCTCGTGGTACCGGGAGATCCGGGCCGCGTAGTCCAGCGGCATGTCGAAGGTGCCCGCCGGGGGCCGCCAGCCGTTCACCCGGCAGATCGCACCGAGCGCGGCCCGGATGTCCGCGCGGGGCGGGGCCTCGGTGGGATGCCGCTGGAACGCCGCCGTCCGGCCCGGCATCCGCTCGATCACCAGCGTGCAGTTGTCCGGGTCCGCCGCGATCAGCCTCGGCACGCGGACCGGAGGCCGGTGCCGGACGAACGAGCGGTATGCGGCTATTTCCTGACGGCTCCGCTCCACCCAGGCCGGCGAGTGGTCCAGGAGACACTTGGCCACGGCCGTGCTGCGCCCCGTCGTCCCGACGAGGAGGACGGACCGTCCGCTGCGCCGCAGGACCTGCACCGGGGCGAACTCCGGGCAGATCCGGTGCACCGAGGCGAGCGCGGAGCGCAGCTGCGCGCCCTGGGGGCCGGACAGGTCCAGCCTCCCGCTGAGCGGCTGGGTCCCGGGCTGGCCCGGGATCCGCCGCGGCCGGCCCGCGCCCAGCACGGGACCGCCCGGACGCGCCACCGGATCGAGGTACGGCCCGCCGCCCGCCGGGCGGGG
>NZ_MUMF01000587.1 GCF_002155905.1 Streptomyces tricolor
CCGGGGCCCGGGCCCCGGGGCCGGTACCGGGCGGCTTAAAGTGAACCGGTGAACGGCGACTGGCTCCTTCGCGGCCGAGACGGCCGGCTCAGTGTCTACCAGCTGTCGGGCGACGCCGTCCTGTGCCGGGCGGAGCGCGGCCCCGGCGGCCCCTGGTCCGCTCCCCGCCGGATGGGCGGCGAGCAGAAACTGCACCCCGTCCTGGCCGTCGGCCAGGGCGCCGACAGCTATGCCCATCTGGTCTCCTGGCGGCCCACGGTCAAGGGCGAGTCGGGGCTGGTGCACTCCACGCACTTCCGCCCGCGTCTGGCGGCCCTGGACTGGAACCCGGTCGGCCACCCGAACAAGAAGGGCGACCGCACCGGCACGCCCGCCGTCGCGGTGGACGCACAGGGCCGCGCCCACATCTTCGTCCGCAACAAGGGCGGCGGTGTGAGCATGCTCGCCCAGAAGGAGAAGGGCGGCTGGGACCCCTGGCGGGACCTCAAGGGCAAGGAGGTCCAGGACGGTCTCGCGGCGGTCACGGGGGAGTCCGGCCGGGTCGAGCTGTACGCGGCCGTGCCCCAGGGCCTTGTGTACTGGCGTCAGGAAGAGCCCGGTGCCCAGCCCGTGCTCCAGGAGACGCTCGACGCGCCGGTCCGCCCGGGCACCCTGCGCGCGCTGGCCACCTCTCCGGACCGGACGACCCTCTTCTACACCGACACCTCCGGTGACCTGTGCGCCTGGCGTCCGGGCGGCAAGCCGGTCACCGTGCTGCCCGCGGCCGGTTCCGGTCCGGTGTCGGCGGTCCGCTGCGACCTGGACGGCCACGACTGCACCCTGCTGGTCCAGCGGTCGGCGAGCCGCCGGGTCGCCTTCGCCGCGTATCCGACCGAGCTGGAGTCGGCGGGTGCCTGGTGGACCGAGTCGGGCCCCGAACTGCCGCTGGACGCGCTGGTGTCGCTCACGACGGACGCGGCGGGCCGGGTGGCGGCGGCAACGTTGTCCCCCTCCACCGGACGCCTCCTGCTGACCCGGCGCAAGGACGAGCCGGGGCTGGCCCTGGAGGCGTGGCGTGAGGTCTGACCGGAAGACCCGCGCGGGAAGGGGACGAGCAGGAAGGCGGATGCGGTGAAGACGCGCGATCTGACGTTCGGTCTCTACGCGGACGAGGAGGGCTTGGCCTGGGTCGAGGGCCTCGTCCGCGGGGCCGTCGGCTCCCGCCGGGCCCGGATCCTCGGCTGGACCGTCGCCGACTCCTGCGCCGGCGGCGAGCTGTCGACCGCCGACGCGTACGACCACTTGGCACAGCAGTGGGCGTACGAGAACCCCGGGCGGAACAGCGGCCGGCACGCCGCGGTCGAACTCCGCGTCCGCCTGGCGTGCTCCCTGCGGACCTGGCGGGCGGTCCGCAAAGAGGTCATCAGGACCCTGTGTCCCGAGGGCATGGCGCCGCACGCCTGCCGCGTCCCCTGGTGCGCCCTCTGAACCGGACGCACCCCCCGGCAAACCGGGTGACGACGCCGATGCCCGGCACACCCCACGGTGTGCCGGGCATCGTACTTCTCCCGCGCGGTGCCTTACGCCGGGACGCTCGCCACGCCCGGAGCCAGGAACTTCTTGCCGTTCACGCGCTCGGAGACACCCTCGCGGTCCAGGTACGGCGTGATGCCGCCCAGGTGGAAGGGCCAGCCGGCACCCGTGATCAGGCACAGGTCGATGTCCTGGGCCTCGGCGACGACGCCTTCGTCGAGCATGAGCCCGATCTCCTGCGCCACCGCGTCCAGCACCCGCGCCCGCACCTGCTCCTCGGTCAGCACGACATCGCCCTGCTTGAGCAGCGCGGCGACCTCCGGGTCCAGCTCCGGCTTGCCGCTGTCGTAGACGTAGAAGCCGCGCTTGCCCGCCTCCACGACCGCCTTGAGGTTCGGGGAGACCTTGAAGCGGTCCGGGAAGGCGCCGTGCAGCGTCTCGGAGACGTGCAGACCGATCGCCGGGCCGACCAGCTCCAGCAGCACCAGCGGGGACATCGGCAGACCGAGCGGCTCGACGGCCTTCTCGGCGACCTCGACCGGGGTGCCCTCGTCGATGACGTTCTGGATCTCGCCCATGAAGCGGGTCAGGATGCGGTTCACGACGAACGCCGGGGCGTCCTTCACCAGCACCGCGGTCTTCTTCAGCTTCTTGGCGACGGCGAAGGCCGTGGCCAGCGAGGCGTCGTCCGTCTTCTCGCCGCGGACGATCTCCAGCAGCGGCAGCACCGCGACCGGGTTGAAGAAGTGGAAGCCGACGACCCGCTCGGGGTGCTTCAGCTTCGACGCCATCTCCGTGACCGACAGCGAGGAGGTGTTGGTGGCGAAGATCGCGTGCGCCGGGGCGACCGCCTCGACCTCCGCGAACACCTGCTGCTTGACACCGATCTCCTCGAACACGGCCTCGATGACGAAGTCCGCGTCCGCGAAGCCCTCGGCCTTGTCCAGGACACCGGTGACCAGCGCCTTGAGGCGGTTGGCCTTGTCCTGGTTGATGCGGCCCTTGCCGAGCAGCTTGTCGATCTCGGCGTGGACGTAGCCCACACCCTTGTCGACGCGCTCCTGGTCGATGTCGGTCAGCACGACCGGCACCTCCAGGCGGCGCAGGAAGAGCAGCGCGAGCTGGCTGGCCATCAGACCGGCGCCGACGACACCGACCTTGGTGACCGGACGCGCCAGGCTCTTGTCCGGCGCACCCGCCGGACGCTTGCCGCGCTTCTGCACGAGGTTGAACGCGTAGATGCCGGCGCGCAGTTCGCCGCCCATGATCAGGTCGGCGAGGGCCTGGTCCTCGGCGTCGTAGCCCTGCTGGAGGTCGCCGTTCTTGGCGGCGGCGATGATGTCCAGGGCACGGTAGGCGGCCGGAGCGGCGCCGTGCACCTTGCCGTCGGCGATGAAGCGGCCCTTGGCGACGGCCTGGTCCCAGGCCTCGCCGCGGTCGATCACCGGACGCTCGACCTCGATGTCGCCCTTGAGCACCTGGGCGGTCCAGAGCAGCGACTGCTCCAGGAAGTCGGCACCCTCGAAGAGGGCGTCGGCGATGCCCAGTTCGAAGACCTGCCGGCCCTTGAGCTGCTTGTTCTGGTTGAGGCTGTTCTCGATGATGACCTGGACGGCCTTGTCGGCGCCGATCAGGTTCGGCAGCAGCGTGCAGCCGCCCCAGCCGGGGACCAGGCCCAGGAACACCTCGGGGAGCGAGAACGCCGGGAGCGCCTTGGAGACGGTCCGGTACGTGCAGTGCAGACCGACCTCGACGCCACCGCCCATCGCCGCGCCGTTGTAGTAGGCGAAGGTCGGGACGGCCAGCTTCGACAGGCGCTTGAAGACCTCGTGGCCGCCCTTGCCGATGGCGAGCGCGTCCTTGTGCTCCTTGAGCAGCTCGACGCCCTTGAGGTCGGCGCCGACCGCGAAGATGAACGGCTTGCCGGTGATGCCGACGCCGACGATCTCGCCGTCCGCGGCTTCCTTCTCGACCTGGTCGAGGGCGGTGTCGAGGTTCGCCAGCGACTGCGGGCCGAAGGTGGTCGGCTTGGTGTGGTCGAAGCCGTTGTCCAGCGTGATCAGGGCGAAGCGCCCGGCGCCGAACGGCAGGTCGAGGTGGCGTACGTGCGCCTGGGTCACGACCTCGTCCGGGAACAGCTCGGCCGCGCCCTTCAGGAGCTCAGCGGTGGTGCTCACTTGTTGCCTCCGTCGAAGTGCGGGTTCTCCCAGATGACCGTCGCGCCCATGCCGAAGCCGACGCACATGGTGGTCAGGCCGTAGCGGACGTGCGGCTGCTCCTCGAACTGGCGGGCCAGCTGCGTCATCAGACGGACGCCGGAGGAGGCCAGCGGGTGGCCGAAGGCGATGGCGCCGCCGTACTGGTTGACGCGCGCGTCGTCGTCCGCGATGCCGTAGTGGTCGAGGAAGGCGAGGACCTGCACGGCGAAGGCCTCGTTGATCTCGAACAGGCCGATGTCGGAGATGGACAGGCCCGCCTTGGCGAGAGCCTTCTCCGTGGCCGGGATCGGGCCGTAGCCCATGACCTCCGGCTCGACGCCCGCGAAGGCGTAGGAGACCAGGCGCATCTTGACCGGCAGGCCGTTCTCGCGGGCGAAGTCCTCGGAGGCGATGATCGAGGCGGTCGCACCGTCGTTGAGACCAGCGGCGTTACCGGCGGTGACCCGGCCGTGCACGCGGAACGGCGTCTTCAGGTTCGCCAGGTTCTCCAGCGTGGTGCCCGGGCGCATCGGCTCGTCGGCGGTGACCAGACCCCAGCCGGTCTCGCCGCCCTCCGGGTTGGTGCGGCGCACCGAGATCGGCACCAGGTCCTGCTGGATCTTGCCGTTGGCGTACGCCTTGGCGGCCTTCTCCTGCGAGCGCACCGCGTACTCGTCGGCGCGGAGCTTGGTGATCTGCGGGTAGCGGTCGTGCAGGTTCTCCGCGGTCATGCCCATGAACAGGGCCGACTCGTCCACCAGCTTCTCGCTCACGAACCGCGGGTTGGGGTCGACGCCCTCGCCCATCGGGTGGCGGCCCATGTGCTCGACGCCACCGGCGATGACGGCGTCGTAGGCACCGAAGGCGATCGAACCGGCGGTGGTGGTCACGGCGGTCAGCGCGCCGGCGCACATGCGGTCGATCGAGTAGCCGGGCACGGACTGCGGCAGGCCCGCGAGGATGCCGGCGGTACGGCCGAGGGTCAGGCCCTGGTCGCCGATCTGCGTGGTCGCGGCGATGGCGACCTCGTCGATCTTCTTCGGGTCCAGACCGGGGTTGCGGCGCAGCAGCTCCCGGATCGCCTTCACGACAAGGTCGTCGGCGCGGGTCTCGTGGTAGATGCCCTTCGGGCCCGCCTTGCCGAACGGGGTGCGGACGCCGTCGACGAAGACGACGTCCCTGACGGTACGAGGCACGATGGCTCTCCTCCAGGGTGCGGGGTGGCACTGCTGCGATGCGCTGAGCGCGCGCTCAGGACCATGCTACTTATGAGTAACGTTGCTGCACAGCCCGGAAGGGGGGAGCGGTGAAGGTCACATCTTCCGCACCGGCCGGCGGAGCGCCCCGACGGCGGCGCGGGCGACCGCGCGACCGGCCATGACGAGGCCGCGGCCCCGTACGGCGCTCATTCGGGCGGCGCTGCGGACCGGCGAGGCGTCAGGACCGGATCGGTGCCGACAGAGCCGTCGACAACCGTGTCCGCTTCCCTGTGCGCTGCCTGCCCCACCAGGATCTTGGCGTGATCTCGACGTCCCTGTTCCGCTTGTGCGGCCTCCAGGGCCGGCGCGGGGAAGCCGCCTCGGCGGGCACGCACGATCCTGGTCGTCGTGCGAGGCGCGGAAGGGCGGCGCGCGGCTAGGGCCTGTCGTTCGGATCGGGTCGGCTGCGGGGCACGTTGCCTTTCGGCCGACCGAGCGGGGCGTGGTGCGTGCCGCTGCAAGGCGGAGGAGGGAGTCGACGCGGAGCCTCGGCGAGGGGCGACAACGCGGCAGATGCGCGTGCCACGCCCCGCGACGCCGGCATGATCCAAACGGCAGGCCTTAGGCCCCCTTCGCCGCCAGCGCGTCCACCAGCACCGGCGTGACCAGCTCGACCTGCCACGGGCGCGCGCCGTACCCGGCCAGCGCGGCAGCCACGGCCGCCTCGTCGGCAGGCGCGGGCGGCTCCCAGCAGATCCGCCGCACCGTGTCCGGGGAGATCACGTTCTCCTGCGGCATGTTGAGCCGTTCGGCGAGCGAGGACACCCCCGCCCGCGCGGCGGACAGCCGGGCCGCGGCGGCCGGGTCCTTGTCCGCCCAGGCCCGCGGCGGCGGCGGGCCGGTCACCGGCTGCCCCGGCTGCGGCAGCGCGGCCTCCGGCAGGGCCTTGGCCCGGTCCACCGCGGCCTGCCACTGCTCCAGCTGACGCCGCCCCATCCGGTGCCCGAACCCGTTCAGCCCGGCGAGGACGTGCACATTGCCCGGCAGGGCCAGCGCGGCCTCCACGATGGCCGCGTCGCTGAGCACCTTCCCCGGCGACACGTCCCGGCGCTGGGCGATCCGGTCCCGCGTCTGCCACAGCTCCCGTACGACGGCGAGCTGCCGGCGGCGCCGCACCTTGTGCATCCCGGACGTCCGGCGCCAGGGGTCCTTGCGCGGCTCGGCGGGCGGCGCGGTCGCGATCGCGTCGAACTCCTGGAGCGCCCACTCCAGCTTGCCCTGCCGGTCCAGCTCCTTCTCCAGGGCGTCCCGCAGGTCGACGAGCAGCTCGACGTCGAGCGCGGCGTACCGCAGCCAGGGCTCGGGCAGCGGCCGGGTCGACCAGTCGACGGCGGAGTGGCCCTTCTCCAGCACGAAGCCGAGGACACCCTCCACCATCGCGCCGAGGCCGACCCGGGGGAAGCCGGCGAGCCGGCCGGCCAGCTCGGTGTCGAACAGACGCGTCGGGACCATGCCTATCTCGCGCAGGCAGGGCAGGTCCTGGGTGGCCGCGTGCAGCACCCACTCGACGCCGGACAGCGCCTCGCCGAGGCCGGACAGGTCGGGGCAGGCGACGGGGTCGATCAGCGCGGTCCCGGCGCCCTGGCGGCGCAGCTGCACCAGGTAGGCGCGCTGGCCGTAGCGGTAGCCCGAGGCGCGCTCGGCGTCCACGGCGACGGGACCGGAGCCGGCGGCGAAGGCGGCGATCACCCGGGCGAGGCCCGCCTCGTCGGCGACCACGGGCGGAATGCCCTCGCGGGGTTCGAGCAACGGTGTCGGCGCCCCCAGCACAGAAGATCCGGCGTCGTCCGGAGGCGTGCCTCCGGTGGTGCGCAGGGAGCTGTCTGCTGCGGTGTCTTGGGCGTCGGTCACCTGTCAAGGGTATCCGTGTGTGGACAGCGCCCGTCGACGGAACGTTCCGTCGACGGGCGCGGGAGGGTCGTAAACCAGTCAGTTCCAGGCGCGGTCCGGTTCACGCCGGTGTACGCGGGATTCCGCCGAAGGGGGCATCAGGGTGGGGTCAGGGACGGACCTCGGGCCCGGGGACGGCCCGTGGGTCAGGGGGTCGGTGGACGGCCCGTGGGTCAGGGG
>NZ_MUMF01000059.1 GCF_002155905.1 Streptomyces tricolor
GTACGCCGGGGCCGGGCTGCTCGGCGTGGCCGGCTTCGGCGGGCTGGCCCGGGGGCGGACCGGGCGGGCCTGGGTGCTCGGCCTGTTCGGGCGGTACCGGGGGACGGTCCGGCGCACCGGGCTGCTGTGGGTGAACCCGCTGGTGCGGCGGCGCCGGGTCGATGTGCGGCTGCGGCACTGGCGCAGCGAGGCGGTGCCGGCCACGGATCCCGACGGGGTGGCGCTGCGCGTGGTGGTGCTGGTGGTGTGGCGGGTGCGGGACACCGCGCGGGCCCTGCTCGGCATCGACGACCACGAGACGTACCTGCGCGAGTGCGTGGAGGCCGCGCTGGCCCGGGTGCCGGTGGAGCCGGCGGGCGGGGCGCGGGGCGGGACGACGGCGGCCGGGGACGCGCTGACCCGGCTGGTGGCGCAGGAGACCGCGCCGGTCGGCGTGGAGGTGTTCTCGGTGCAGCCGGTCCGGGTGGACTACGCCCCCGAGGTGGCCCCCGCGATGCACCGGCGCCGGATCGCCGCGCTGGACGCCCGGCAGCGGGCCAGCATGCTCGGCTCGGTGGTGGACTCGGTGGAGGACACGGTGACCCGGCTGACCATGCGCGGGCTGGTCGAACTGGACGACTACGAGCGCAAGGTGCTGGTCCGTGACCTCACGGTGGCGTTCTGCTCGGGGCGCAGCGAGCCGGTGTAGGGCGGCGCGCATCGGGTCCGCGATTGGTATGGACATGTTCAACTGACGGCAATAATCTGGGACTTGGTCTAGACCTACTCTGCACGGCTCATCGAACTCCCCACGTTCCCCAGGAGCGGCAGTATGCGCACCAAGACCAAGTTGTCCGCGGTCGTGCTGGGCGCGGTCACCGCGGGAGCCTTCGCGCTCTCCACCGGCGGCGCCAGCGGGCACGGCTACACCGACCTGCCCATCAGCAGGCAGAAGCTCTGTCAGAACGGCACCGTCGCCAACTGCGGCCAGATCCAATGGGAGCCGCAGAGCGTGGAGGGCCCCAAGGGCTTCCCGGCCGGCGGGCCCGCCGACGGCCAGCTCTGCAACGCGGGGCTGGGCCAGTTCTCCCAGCTCAGCGCGCCCAGGACGCCGTCCGGCGCGGCCTGGCCCACCACGAAGGTGACGGGCGGTCAGTCGTACACCTTCCGCTGGCAGTTCACCGCCATGCACGCCACGACCGACTTCAAGTACTACATCACCAAGCCGGGCTGGAACCAGAACCACAACCTCGCCCGCTCGGACCTCAACCTCACCCCGTTCCTGACGGTGCCCTACAACGGCCAGCGCCCGCCGGCCACTCTCAGCCACAGCGGCACCCTGCCGTCCGGCCTGAGCGGACACCACGTCATCCTCGCGGTGTGGACGATCGCCGACACGGGCAACGCGTTCTACGCCTGCTCGGACGTCACCTTCTGATCCGCGTTCCGGTACGGCCCGGTAACTGAGGTTCCCTTGAGGCCGGGCGCCCCCCGCGCCGGATAGGTTCCCGCCACACCGCTCGACCGGGAGCGGCGGACCTTCCTCGGGGGAACCTCATGTTCGAGCTGCTCTTCTACGCCCTCCCCGCCCTCCTGCTCGCGGGCTTCGCGTACGCCGCGTACCTGCTGGTCCGCCGCGCCCGGCGGATCAGCAGGACGTGGGCGCACGGCCTGACCGCCGAGGCCCGCTGCCTGCGGATGTTCACGACGACCAGCGGAGGCGGCGGGGACACCTCCGTGCACACGACCGTGCACCACGTCTACGAGTTCACCACCCGCGACGGCCGCACGGTCCGCTTCGAGGAGGAGGACGGCCCCGCGACCGTCCTGGAGGGCGACTTCGTGACCGTCCGCTATCTCCCGGAGCTTCCCCAGCGGGCCACCGCCCGCCCCCCGGCGCGCGGCAGGCTCGCCGCCGGCACCGGTTGCGGGCTGGTTCTCCTCGGTGTGGCGGGCGCCTTCTGCGTCGGCTTCATGGTCGTGGCCCACGCGATGTTCACCGAGTCCGGCGGCCTGCTGCCGTAGCCCTCCTCATCTGACGCCATGTCAGCTACCGTGCCGCGCCATGGAGCCGACGACGGTAGCCGCGCTGGTCGCGGCGGGCTGGGGCGACCACCGGCCGGGGCTGTGGTGCGAGGACCGGGTGCTGAGCCACCACGAGGTGGCCGCCGGCGCCGCCGCCCGCGCCGCGCTGCTGGCCGGCCTGCTCCCGCCCGGTGCCGTACCGCACGTCGGGGTGCTGCTCGACAACACCGAGGAGTTCCCGCTCTGGCTCGCCGCCGCGGCCCTCGCCCGAGCGGCCGTCGCCGGGATCAACCCCACCCGGCGCGGCCCCGGGCTGGCCCGGGACATCCGGCACACCGAGTGTCCGCTCCTGGTCACCGAGCGGGCCCACCTGCCCCTGCTGGCCGGGCTCGACCTGCCCGGAGTGCGGATCCTCGTGACGGACGACGAGGAGTACGCCGCGCTCCTCGCCGCCCACGCCGGTGCCGTGCCCGACCCGTCCCGGGCGCGGCCGGCCGACCGGCTGCTGCTGTACTTCACCTCCGGCTCCACCGGCGCCCCCAAGGCCGCCCTGTGCTCCCAGGGCCGGCTGGCGGCGGCCGGGCACGCCCTGGTCCGGCAGTTCGGGGTGCGCGCGGACGACGTGCACTACGTCTGCATGCCGATGTTCCACGGGAACGCGGTGATCGCGGACTGGGCGCCCGCGCTGGCCGCCGGCGCCGGCGTGGCCCTGCGCCGGCGCTTCTCGGCCTCCGCCTTCCTGTCCGACGTACGCCGCTACCGCGCGACCTACTTCACCTACGTCGGCCGGGCCGTCCAGTACCTCCTGGCGACCGAGCCCCGCCCCGACGACCGCGACCACCGGCTGCGGCTCGGCTTCGGGACGGAGGCGGGCGCGGTGCACGCGGCGGCCTTCGAGCGGCGCTTCGGGGTCCGGCTGGTGGAGGGGTACGGCTCCTCCGAGGGCGGGGCGGCGATCCAGTGGGCGCCCGGCACCCCGGCGGGCGCGGTGGGTCCGGCCGGGCCCGGTCTGGTGGTGCTGGACCCGGTGACCGGGCGGGAGTGCCCGCGGGCCGTCTTCGACGGCGCCGGGCGGCTGTGCAACGGGGACGAGGCGATCGGCGAGCTGGTCAACCGGGGCCCGAACGCCTTCGAGGGCTACTGGCGCAACCCGGGCGCGGAGGCGGAGCGGCGCCGGGGAGGGGCGTACTGGACGGGTGACCTCTTCTACCGGGACGCCGACGGCCATCTGTACTTCGCGGGCCGGACCGACGACCGGATCCGCGTCGACGGGGAGATGCTGGCCGCCGCGGTGATCGAGAACATCGTGGCCCGGTACCCGGGCGCGGACGCCGTCGCCGTGTACGGCGTGCCGGACCCGGTCACCGGGGACCAGGTGATGGCGACCGTCGCCGGCACCTTCGACCCGGCGGACTTCGCGGCGTTCCTGCGGGCCCAGCCGGACCTCGGGACGAAGATGGCGCCCCGGTTCGTGCGGGTGGTGGAGCGGATGCCGGTGACGGCGACGAACAAGATCGAGCGCGCCCGGCTGCGGCGCGAGGGCTTTTGCTGCGGGGATCCGGTGTGGTGGCGGCCGCCCGGGGAGCCGGACTACCGGCGACTGACCGCGGAAGACGTCGACGGCGAAGCCGCGCCATAACAGAGATGGCGAGCCGGATCCGCGTTGTCCGCGGACGTGGCTCGCCATCGTCGTTGTGCGCCGCCAGGGACTCGAACCCCGGACCCGCTGATTAAGAGTCAGCTGCTCTAACCAACTGAGCTAGCGGCGCATGACTCCCGCCTGCCTCGGTTTTTTCTTCCCGCGGCCGGCGACGAAGAAAATACTACCTGGTCCCGAGGGGTGCTCGTGACCGCCGCCGGAGCTAGATCGTCAGCGAGAGGACCACCGGGGCCGCGCTCCGGTTCAGCGTCTCCGCCGCCTGCTTCAGCCGGTGCGCGTGCTCCACCGGGAGCGAGAGGGCGAGGCAGCCCACCGCGGAACCCGCGGTGAGCGGTACGGCCGCGCAGACCGTGCCCACCGCGTACTCCTGGAGGTCCAGGACCGGCACCGTCGGCGGCTGCGACTCCAGCCGGGACAGCAGCAGCTTGTCGCTGGTGATGGTCCGCGAGGTGAGGCGGGCCATCTTGTACCGGGAGAGATGCTCGCGGCGGGCGCCCGGGTCCAGCTGGGTCAGCAGGCTCTTGCCGACCGCGGTGGCGTGGGCGGAGCACCGGAAGTCCACCCACTCGTTGACCGCCGGGGTGGTCGGCCCGGCGGCGTACTGGGTGACCCGGACCTCGCCGTCGAGGTACCGGCTGAGGTAGACCGCCGCGCCGACCGAGTCGCGCAGCCCGTCCAGGGTGTGCTGGAGCTTGTCCCGCAGGGCCTGCTCCCGGTCGTGCGCCGAGGTGAGCCGGCGCAGGGTGTCGCCGGTGACGTACGCCCCGTCGGTGATCTGCTCGACGTAGCCCTCGCGGCGCAGCATCCGCAGCAGGGCGGTGAGCCGCTCGGCGCCGAGGCCGGTACGGCGGGCCAGCTCGGTGTCGGTGACCCCGGCGGAGTGCCGGGCCACGGTCTCCAGCACGCGCAGCGCGTCCTGGGCGGAGTGGTACGGGGCGGTAGGCTCGATCCTCATGTCGCTCCCCCTCGGCCACGATCCGGGTCGGCGGATCGTCTCCACGATAGCCGTCAAAGACAGGCCCCGGAGAGGGTGTTGGCGCAATTCCGGCCGTGGAGCCGGGCTCTCAACTGCGGCGCAGATCCACTGGCATATGCCACAGGCATGACCCAGCGAGCGGACCTCGGCTCTTCCCGCCCGCGCACCCCCCACTCACAGGACCGCGCTGATGAATTCCCGGGTGCGCTCCTGCTCCGGGTCGCCGAAGATCTTCTCCGGCGGCCCCGTCTCGATGACCCGGCCCGCGTCGAACATCAGCACCTGGTCGGAGATGTCCCGGGCGAAACCCATCTCGTGGGTCACGCACAGCATCGTGATGTCGGTGCTGCGGGCGATGTCCCTCAGCAGGTCGAGCACGCCCGCGACCAGCTCCGGGTCGAGCGCGGAGGTCACCTCGTCCAGCAGCAGCACCTGGGGCCGCATCGCCAGCGCCCGCGCGATCGCCACCCGCTGCTGCTGGCCGCCGGAGAGCCGGGTCGGCTTCGCGTCGCACTTGTCGGCCAGCCCCACCAGGTCCAGCAGCTCCCGGGCCCGCGCCTCGGCCTCGTCCTTCGACAGGCCGAGCACCCGGACCGGTGCCTCGGTGAGGTTCCGCAGCACCGACATGTTCGGGAACAGGTTGAACTGCTGGAAGACCATCCCGATCTTCTTGCGGACCTCCCGGACCTGCCTCTCCGGCGCCGGGAACAGCCGCTGCCCGTCGACGGTGATCGTGCCCTCGTCCGGCTTGGCGAGCGTCATCAGCAGTCTGAGGATCGTGGTCTTGCCGGAGCCGGAGGGGCCGATCAGGGTGACGTGCCGGCCCGCGTCCACGGACAGGTCGAGGCCGTCGAGGACGGTGTTGTCGCCGAACCGCTTGGTCACGCCCTCCAGGCGGATCAGCTCGGTCGGCAGGGTGCCGGTCAGGGCCGGCTGCTTGCTGGTCTCAACGGACAAGGCGTCGCTCCAGGGTGCGCAGACAAAGGGAGGCCAGGTACGAGACGACGACGAAGGCGACCCCGATCACCGTCAGGGGCTCGGTGAACTGGAAGTTCTGCTGCGAGACGAGCCGCGCCCGGCCCAGCATCTCCAGCACGCCGATCGTCATCAGCATCGGCGTGTCCTTCAGCATCGCGATGACGTAGTTGCCGAGCGGCGGCACCACCCGGCGGACCGCCTGCGGCAGGATCACCGCCGTCCAGGTGCGCCGCACCGGCAGGCTGAGCGCCGTCGCGGCCTCCCACTGGCCCGCCGGCACCGCCTCGATACCGGCCCGGTAGACCTGCATCGTGTACGTCGAGTAGTGCAGCCCGAGCCCGAGGACACCGGTGGTCAGCGGGGACAGGGTCACACCCGCCTCGGGCAGCACGTAGAACAGGAAGAACAGCTGCACCAGCAGCGGGGTGTCCCGGACGAACTCCGTGAAGACCCCCACCGGCCAGCGCACCCAGCGGGTCGGCGTCCGCATCAGCAGGGTCCACACCAGGCCCAGCGCGAACGCGATCAGCGACCCCAGGGCCAGCGCCTCCAGGGTGACGACCAGGCCCTCGAAGAAGTACGGCAGGAAGTCGGCGACGGCTCCCCAGTCCCAGGTCATCGGGCCACCTCCGCCTTCAGCCGGCGCTCCAGCACCCGCATCCCGCGGGTGAGCAGGAACGCGATCACGAAATAGATCAGCAGCAGGTAGGCGTAGATCTGGCCGCTCTGCTGGAGGGCGAGGCGGACCAGGTTGCCGCTGAACGCCAGATCGCCCATGCCCGTGATCGACACCAGCGCGGTGCCCTTGAGCAGCTCGACCAGCAGGTTGGAGAAGGACGGGATCATCTCCGGCACGGCCTGCGGCAGCAGGATCAGCCGCAGCCGCTGCCAGGACGAGAAGCCGAGCGCGATGCCGCCCTCCCGCTGGGCCGGGTCCACCGCCGTGAGGGCGCCGCGCACGATCTCGGAGCCGTACGCGCCGTAGGTGAGGCCGAGCGCGAGCGTGCCCGCCCACATCGGCACCAGCTGCCAGCCGAAGGCGACCGGCAGCACGAAGAACACCCAGAAGATCATCACCAGCGCCGAGATGCCGCGGAACACCTCGGTGTAGCAGGCGGCGAGGAAGCGGACGAACCGCGACCGGTGGGTGCGCGCGGCACCGACGACGAAGGAGACCAGGGCCGCGAGCAGCGCGCTGTACACCAGCAACTGGAGCGTGGTGCCTATCCCCTGGAGGACGAGTTCCCAGAGTCCCGCAGTCATCAGCCGCACAACTCCTTCGCGGTCAGGGTCGTCATCTCGGCCTTGGTGAAGCCGAAGGGGCGGACGATCCGGTACAGCTCCCCGCTGCGGCGCAGCTTGTGCAGCTCGGCGTTGAAGGCGTCCCGGAGGCGGGTCTCCGTCGGCCGGAACGCGAACGCCCCGCCGTCCGCCTTGGGTTTGCCGTCGACGAGCGCGACGAACGGCTTGGTCGACTCGGCCTTGGCGGAGCCCCGGGCGACGAGCCGGGCGGTGACGGCGGTGGCCGCGAACAGGTCGACCCGCCCGGACTCCACCGCGTTCAGCCCGGCGACCTGGTCCGGCACGATCACCAGGTCGTTCTCCCGGTACCCCGCCTCCACGGCGTGCTGGATCTGCGCGTACCCGGTCCCGGTGGCCACCTTGGCGTGGGCGCGCAGCGCGTCCGCGTAGGTGCGCAGCCCCAGCGGGTTGCCCTTGGGCACGATGAAGGCGTCGGGCATCTGGTAGTCGGGATCGGCGAAGATCACCTGCTCGCAGCGGTCCGGCGTGACGTACATGCCCGCGGCCACCACGTCGAACTGCTGCGACTTCAGCCCCGGGATCAGCGAGCCGAACTCGGTCGGCACCGGTTGCACCCGGTCCACCCCGAGCCGCTTGAAGATCACCCTCGCCAGCTCGGGCGCCTCGCCGGTGAGCCTGCCGTTCCTGTCGATGTACCCGAAGGGGATCTCCCCGGCGATCCCGAGCCGTACGACACCCAGCGCGCGCAGCCGCTCCAGCAGGTCGCCGCCGTCCTTGCCGGACGCCGACGCCACCCGGGTGCAGCCCGCCGCGCCCAGCGCGCCGAACGCGGCGAGGCCCGCGAGCACCGAGCGCCGGGTGTGTCTGTGGTCCGACCGGATCGTGTGTACGTCGTTGCCAAGTGGTGGAGCCATGGCGGCGCGGCTACCCAAGCGCAACCGGGCTATGCACCCCGGTTTTCCCGGCCGGACGCCGCGTCACCGTCCCGCCGACGCGGCGTCCGGCCGGGA
>NZ_MUMF01000588.1 GCF_002155905.1 Streptomyces tricolor
TGCCGCTGCTCGCCGAGGGCCCCGCCGACCTCGGCCAGGTCGCCGACCGCCTCGGCGTGCACAAGTCCACGGCCCTCCGCCTCCTGCGCACGCTGCACGAACACGGCCTGGTCTACCGCCAGTCCGACCAGCGCTACCGCCTCGGCGCCCGCCTGTTCGCCCTCGCCCAGGAGGCGATGGAGAACCTGGACATCCGCGAGATCGCCCACCCCCACCTCGTACGCCTCAACGAGCACTGCGGACACACCGTCCACCTCGCCGTGTACGAGGAGAACGAGGTCCTCTACATCGACAAGGTGGACAGCCGCTACCCCGTGCGCATGTACTCGCGGATCGGCAAGCCCGTCGCCATCACCGTGGCCGCCGTGGCCAAGCTGCTCCTCGCCGACCTGCCCGAACCCGAGCGCCGCGCCCTCGCCGAGCGGCTCGACTACCCCCTGTACACGCCCCGTTCGACCCCGAACGCCGACGCCTTCCTGAAGGAACTGGCCACGGTGCGCGAACAGGGCTGGGCCACCGACCTCGGTGGCCACGAGGAGTCCATCAACTGCGTCGCCGCCCCCATCCGCGGCGCCGACGGCCNNTGGTCCGCCGTACCGCGGACGCGATCAGCGGCGAGTACTCCGGACGAACCCCAGTGAAGGACCCCGCCGTATGACCGACAAGATCGCGCTCACCCCGAAGACCCACACCGCCCCGCCCGCGAAGTTCTCGCACGGCGTGAAGAAGGGCAACATCCTCCAGGTCGCCGGCCAGGTCGGCTTCCTGCCCGCCGAGGAGGGCAAGCCGCCGACGCCCGCCGGCCCCTCGCTGCGCGAGCAGACCCTCCAGACCCTCGCCAACGTCAAGGCGATCCTGGAGGAAGGCGGCGCGAGCTGGGACGACGTGATGATGATCCGCGTCTACCTCACCGACACGGCCCACTTCGCCGAGATGAACGAGATCTACAACGCCTACTTCGAGGAGCAGGGCCTCACCCAGCCGCCCGCCGCCCGCACGACGGTCTACGTCGGCCTGCCGGCCGGCCTCCTCATCGAGATCGACGCGCTCGCCGTCCTGGGCTGAGCCGTCCCCTCACCCCCTGCATCTCCCGCACGTCCGGTACGGCACGGCACCCGCCGGGGTGCCGTGCCGCGCTCCCCCCTGCCCGAAAGCACGATGCACTTACCCAGAGGACCCCCGTATGTCC
>NZ_MUMF01000589.1 GCF_002155905.1 Streptomyces tricolor
AGCAGGCGGCCCGGGCGGCGGGGCACGCGCCGGACGCCATCCCGGACACCGGTGACCTGGCCGCCGACCTCAAGGCGGTGCTGCGGGCCACCGTGGACGAGCTCGTGGACCCGCGCTTCGAGGTGCCGTCGCGGGCGCTGGCCGCGGAGGGCGTGGTCAACGAGCAGCTCGGCCGCGAGTTCGTGGCCAAACTCCTCGAACCCCAGCTCCAGCTGTACGTCGCCCGCCTGCGCTCGGCCCAGGACACCGGGCAGGTACGGGCCGACGTGGACCCGCGGATCGCGCTGGAGCTGTTCGTCTCACCGCTCGCGCAGCGCTGGCTGCAGCGCACCGGGCCGATCTCGTACGACTACACGGACACCCTGGTCGACTACGCGCTGTACGGCATCGCACCGCGGTGACCGCCCGTCGGCCACCCCTCTCGGTCGGGTTCCGGACCCCCGAAGCACGCGAAGATGGGACGATAGGGCATGCTGTCCGCACACCAGCGAGGCGAGGGGATAGATGAGCGGGACGTTCGGGGGCCGCACCGGTCGGCAGGGCAAACTCTCCCAGTGGCTGCTCGGACGCCGCTCGAAGGAGGCCGCCGCGGACGACGGCGGCCGTGAGGCCCTGCTGCTCGGCGCCGCCGCGGCGGGACTGCCCCTCGCCCCCGCCGCGCACCCCGCCGACGGCTACCGCTGTTCCTGCGACCGCGTGGGCTGCCCCACCCCGGCCCGGCACCCGGTGTCCTTCGCCTGGCAGACGCAGTCCACCACCGACCGCGCCCAGATCGAGCGATGGGCCCGGCACCAGCCGGAGGCGAACTTCATCACCGCCACGGGCATGGTGCACGACGTGCTGGACGTGCCCCTGGAGGCCGGCCGGGAGGCCCTGGAGCGGCTGCTCGGCTCCGGCGTGGAGGTCGGACCGGTCGCCGAGAGCGACGACGGCCGCATGCTGTTCTTCACCCTCACCCGGGGCACCCCCGAGGACGAGGACGAGTGGTGGCCCTGCGAGCTGGACTGCCACCCGGAGACGATGGACGAGCATCCCGGCCTGCGCTGGCACTGCCGGGGCTCCTACGTCCTGGTACCGCCCGCCCGGCTGCCCGGCGACGACGACCAGCGGGTGCGCTGGGTGCGCGGCACCGAGCATCCGCTGCCCGACCCGCTGAGCCTGCTGGAGGCGCTCACCGACGCCTGCGCCCGGCACGTGGGCACCGAGGCCGGCCACCACGGCGCGGCCTGGCCCCTGCACCACTGAGCGAGCCGCTCACTCCCCCTGGGCGGAGGTCAGGCCCCACGCGCGCCCCAGCATCCGCACCGGGCCGCTGCCGGCCGGGTCGACCGCGGCCTCGTTGGCGATCGACTCCATCGTCAGGGACTGCTTCACCTCGCCCTTGACCAGGGCCTGCACGTCCTTGTTCGGGATCGGCACGGTGGCGCCCGTGTAGGCGGTCCGCTTCTCGAAGTGGCGGGTGGTGAAGAACACCAGCGCCCCGCCGTCCGCGGTGCGCAGCGCGAGCGGCGCGTAGGCGCCGTGGTTGAGCGGCTCGTCGATGAACTGCCGGACGAGGCCGGGCTTCTTGGCCTCCTTGGCGCGGGCCGCGCGCAGCCCGCTGGTGTCGCGGCCGTCCGCGAAGGTCTTCCCGCCGTGCTTCAGGTAGTCCGCGTACGTCTCGCTCAGCTTGTCCGGCCGGACGGCCAGCCGCGTGGTGTCGGCGGGTACGGCCTCGGCCCAGCCGTCCTCGTCCTTCTTGAACTCCGGTACGGTGCCGGGGGTCATGAGCGTGAGGTAGGCCACCTGCCAGCGCTCGTCGAGGTCGCCCCGGGTGAAGACCAGCACCCAGCGGTAGTTCCCGCCCTTGTTGCCCCGGGCGTCGGCGACGAACCAGCGGGGCCAGCCGGCCTTCTTCGGGATCGTGAACTTCACGTCCGTCAGCGCAAGCGGGGTGTGGCGCGGGTTCCCGGACGGGCTGTTGACGCGCCCCGCCTTCAGCCGGGCGGCGTCGATGTCGGCGACCGCGCCGGTGACGTAGGGCGCGTCCAGGGAACTGTCGTAGGCCTTGTCGGCCTTGTTGTACGCGTCCGTGAACGCGGTGAGCGCCTTGGCGGCCTCGGCGCGGGTGCTGGCGGGCAGTACCTCGCGCTCCCCGTGCACCACCACGCATCCGCTGGCGGTGAGCGACAAAGCGGTCAGCGAGGCCGCTATGAGGGCCTTACGGTCACGCCTGCGAAGCCGTCGACGGCTGCGTTCCCTGGTCATCGGGCTCCTTCACCTTCCCCTTTCCGGAGGCGAACCCTACCGGGGAGAGGAACAGCGCGAGCACCGGGACCAGGTACAGCGCCCACACCGTGACCTGGACGACCGTCGGGTCCGGCTGGAAGTTGAGGACGCCCTTCAGCAGGGTGCCGTACCAGCTGTCCGGCGGGATGGTGCCGCTGATGTCGAAGGCCAGCTCGTTGATGCCGGGGACCCAGCCGGCCTCCTGGAGGTCGTGGAAGCCGTACGCGAGCACGCCCGCCGCGACCACGACCAGCATGCCGCCGGTCCAGGTGAAGAACTTGGCCAGGTTGATCCGCAGGGCGCCGCGGTAGAACAGCCAGCCCAGCAGCACCGCGGTGGCCAGGCCGAGGGCGACGCCGGCCAGCGGGCGCGGGGTGCCGTCGCTCGCCGCGTGCACCGACGCCCACACGAACAGCGCGGTCTCCAGGCCCTCCCGGCCGACGGCGAGGAACGCGGTGGCGACCAGCGCGCCCGTGCCGAGGGCGAGGGCCGCGTCCAGCTTGCCGTGCAGCTCCGACTTCAGGTGCCGGGCGGTGCGCCGCATCCAGAACACCATCCAGGTGACCAGGCCCACGGCGAGGATCGACAGGGAGCCGCCGAGCGCCTCCTGCGCCTGGAAGGTCAGTTCCTGGGAGCCGTACTCCAGGGCGCAGCCGAAGCCCATGGCGATGGCGATCGCGATGCCGATGCCGGTCCAGATCGGCTTCAGGGCGTCCCTGCGGCCGGTCTTGACCAGGTAGGCGATCAGGATGCAGACGACGAGCGACGCCTCCAGACCCTCGCGCAGACCGATCAGGTAGTTGGAGAACACGGACTACGCCTCCTTCGAGAACAGCGTGCGGCCCCACCAGTCGTGGGCGTCGCGGACCCCGGGCGGCACCGCGAAGACCGCGGAACCCACGTGCTGGATGTACTCGTTGAGCGCGTCGTGGGCGGCGAGGTTGCGCTGGAGCGGGATGAAGCCCGTGCGCACGTCCCGCTGGTAGGCGAGGAAGAACAGGCCCGCGTCGAGCCGGCCCAGGCCGTCGGTGCCGTCGGTGAAGGAGTAGCCCCGGCGCAGGATGGTCGCCCCGTTGTTGGCGTCGGGATGCGCGAGCCGCACGTGCGCGTCGGGCTTCATCGCCTTCAGGAACGGCTCGTCGTGCTCCTTGGCCTTGCCGACCGGGGCGCCCTCGCGCTTGTCGCGGCCGAACACGTCCTCCTGTTCCTGCAACGAGGTGCGGTCCCAGGTCTCGATGTTCATCCGGATGCGCCGGGCGACCAGGTACGACCCGCCGGTCATCCACGCCGGCCCGTCGCCGTCGCCGACCCACACGAACTTCTTCAGCCGGTCCGTCTCGGTGCCCGCGATGTTGCGGGTGCCGTCCTTGAAGCCGAAGAGGTTGCGCGGGGTCTGCGCGTCCGGGGTGGTGGAGGAGGTCTTGCCGAAGCCGAGCTGGGACCAGCGCACGGCCACCGTGCCGAAGCCGATGCGGGCCAGGTTGCGGATGGCGTGCACGGCGACCTGCGGGTCGTCGGCGCAGGCCTGGATGCACAGGTCGCCGCCGGTGCGGGACCGGTCCAGGTTGTCGCCGGGGAACTTGGGCAGGTCGACGAGAGCCTCGGGCCGCCGGTCGGCCAGGCCGAACCGGTCGAACAGCGACGGCCCGAACCCGATGGTCAGGGTCAGCCGGGACGGCTTGAGTCCGAGCGCCTCGCCGGTGTCGTCCGGCGGAGCCTCGGCGAGCCCGCCGTAGGCGCCCTCGCCGACCGTCTTCCCGGCGGTCATCCGGCGGGCCGCCGCCGTCCAGTCCTTGAGCAGCTGGACGAACTCCTCGCGGTCCTCGGTCTTCACGTCGAACGCGGCGAAGTGCAGCCGGTCCTGCACCGGGGTGGCGATGCCGGCCTGGTGGACGCCGTGGAACTCCACCGCGCCGCCCGCCTCGGCGGCGGCCGGGTCCATGTCGTCGCCGGTCCTGGCCATCGCCACGGCGCCGCCGGCCGCGGCGGCGCCGAGCGCGAGCCCGGCACCGCCCCAGCCGATCAGCGCGCGGCGCGACGGATTGCTCCCCTGGCTCTCGGTCATCGCCCTGCCCCCTTGCCTACTTCACGACCGCGACGGCGAGCTTGGACAGCGGCTCGGCGAGCGCGTTCACCGCGTCGGACAGCTCCTTGCGCTGGTCCTTGGTGACCTTGTCGTAGGAGACGAAGTCGTACGACGTCTTGTCCGTGCGGTACGTGTCGAGCAGCGTGTTCAGCGCGGTGAACTGCTTGTCCAGCTCCTTGGCCAGTGCCGGGTCGTTCTTCGCGGCGACCGGCTTCAGCAGTTCGTAGGCCTTCTGGGCGCCCTCGACGTTGCCCTTGAAGTCGACCAGGTCGGTGTGGGCGTAACGATCCTCCTCGCCGGTGACCTTGCCGGTGGCGACCTCGTCCAGCAGCTCCTTGGCGCCGTTGGCCATGGAGGTGGGGGTGATCTCGGCCTTGCCGACCCGCTTCTGCCAGTCCTTGAGGTCCGTCAGCAGCCGGTCGGCGAGGGCCTTCTCCTCGGCGCCGATCTTCTTGTCCTGCCAGAGGGCCTTCTCCAGCCGGTGCCAGCCGGTCCACTTCTGGCCGTCCTCCAGGCCGTCCTCGCGGACGTCGACCTTCGGGTCGATGTCACCGAAGGACTCGGCGACCGGCTCGGTGCGCTCCCAGCCGAGGCGGGAGACGGCGTAGGCCTTCTTCGCGGCCTCCAGGTCGCCGTCCTTGATCGCCTGCACGAAGGCCGCGGCCTTCGGCAGCGTCTCGTCGGCCTGGTCCTGGGCGTACTGGCGGTACTCGGCGACCGCCTTGTCCAGCTTCGGGTCGCGCTTGGCGGTGCTGCCGCCGCCGGTCACGGTCAGCTTCTGCCGGACGCCGTGGCCCTTCATGCCCGGCCGGCAGGCTATCTCGTACGACCCGGCCTTCACCTCGGCGGTGAGCGTGTACTTGGTGCCCGGCCCGATGTTCTCCTTCTCGGAGACGATCCGGTCGTCCGGGAACAGGATCTCGACCTCGGTGGCCCTCGACCCCTTGTTCTCGATCTTCAGCGTGACCCGGCCGGCCGGCACGGACTTGGCGGAGGTGTCGCACGCCGAGTCGGCGGCCGTGACCTGGATGGCGTCGCCGTCCTTCGCGTCGCTCTTCGCGGTGCAGGCCGAGAGGGCGGTCAGAGTCGCCGCGGTGGCGGCGGCGGTGACGGTCAGTCGGACGGCTCGCATGCGGGCTCCAAGCGGGTCTGGGCTGGTGAGGCTGGCCTAACTTACATGAGGCTTACCTCACCCATACCCGTGCGTGCCGTGATTCAGCTCTCACAGAGGGATCACAGACACGGCTCGATCTCAATGGCTCAAAGTGGACGCCAGGGGATGGCAAAGGGACGGTCAAAGCGGCCGTTTCGGTCCCACCACGACCGCGCCCGTGCGGGGGTGGGGGAACACCTCCACCGGGTGCTCGTACACCTCCGAGAGCAACTCCTCGGTGAACACCCGCTCCGGCGGGCCGTCCGCCGCGACCCGGCCGTCCCGGAGCACCACGACCCGGTGCGCGTACGCCGCCGCGAGCGCCAGATCGTGCAGCACGACCACCACCGCGTCCCCCGCCCGCGCCCGCTCCCGGCACAGCCGCAGCACCGCCTCCTGGTGCTTCAGGTCCAGCGCGGCGGTCGGCTCGTCGAGCAGCAGCAGGGGCGCGCGCTGGGCGAGCACCCGGGCCAGCGCCACCCGGGCCCGCTCGCCGCCGCTGAGCGCCGGGAACGGCCGCCCGGCGAATCCGGTGACCTCGGTCGCCGCCATCGCCTCGGCCACGGCGAGGTCGTCCTCCGCGGGCGTCGCCGCGTGCGGCGCCCGGCCCATCCGTACGACCTCCGCCACCGTGAAGGGGAAGGCGAGGGCCGCCGACTGGGGCAGCACGGCCCGGCGCAGCGCGAGTTCGGGCGCGGACCACTCGGCGGCGGGGCGGCCGTGGACGCGGACGACACCGGCGGCGGCCGGGAGGTCCGCGGCGAGCGCGGCCAACAGGGTCGATTTCCCGGCGCCGTTGGGTCCGACCAGGGCGAGCACCTCGCCGGCGCGGACGGTGACGTCGACGCCGCGCAGCACGGCGCGGGCACCCCGCCGGACGTGCAGGTCCTCCGCTTCGGCGACGGCGTCGCCCGGGGCGGCGGGGACG
>NZ_MUMF01000590.1 GCF_002155905.1 Streptomyces tricolor
CCCGACCAGCCTCGCCGCGCTGCCGGCCGCGCCCGCCTTCTTCACCGGGCGCGAGGCCGCCGTCGCCGAACTGCTGGCCGCCCTCGCGGCGGACGACGAGGAGAGCGCACCGGCCGTCGTCATCTCCGCCGTCGCGGGACTCGGGGGTGTCGGCAAGACGGCGCTGGCGCTGCACGTCGCGCACACGGCCCGCGAGGAGGGGCGTTTTCCGGGAGGCGTGCTCTTCATCGACCTGCGGGGGTACGACAGGGCGCCGGTCACGACGGACCAGGCCGTGCTGTCCCTCCTGCGGGCGCTCGGGGTGCGCGACACGGACATGCCGCCGACGCCGGAGGAGCGGTACGCGTTCTACCGGTCACGTCTGGCGGACCGGGAGCCGGTGCTGATCGTCCTCGACAACGCCTCGGCTCCGGAGCAGATCGCCCCGCTGCTGCCGGGCGGTGGCCGAGGTCATCGGGTCCTGATCACCTCACGGGACGTCCTGGACTCCCTCCCGGTACGGCAGTTACGGATCGAGGCCCTCGCTCCGGAGGCCTCCCGGGACCTCGTCCAGCGGTTGCTGACGAGCTTCGACCCCACCGACCGCCGGGCCGTCGAGGAGCCCGGTGCCGTGGCCGGACTCTGCGAGCTGTGCGGGCATCTGCCCCTCGCTCTGCTCATCGCCGGCCAGTTGCTACGACGCCGCAGACACCGCCCTGTCGCCACCCTCACGGCGGAACTGCGGCGGGCGGCCGACCGGGTGCGGAAGCTGCGGGCGCGCGGCGTGGACCAGTACGGGAGGGAACTGGCGCTGCGGCCGGTGTTCGACGTGATGTACGCGCGGCTGGAGCCGGAACTCGCCGCGCTGTTCCGGCTCCTGGGGCAGGCGCCGGGTGCCGACATCGGGCTCGATCCGGCAGCCGTGCTCACCGGGCTCCCGCAGGAGGACCTGGAACCGCTGCTGGACGACCTGGCAGCGGCCTGCCTCCTCACTCCGCTGCCCGGCGGGCGCTGGCAGATGCACGATCTGCTGCGGCAGTACGCGAGGGCGCTGGCCACCGAGGAGTCAGGGCTCGCGCCGCCCGCGACCGAGGGCCGCAGGCGGCTGCTCGGTTATTACTTCCTGGGCGTGTGGGCCGCCAAGATCACGATCAAGGGAGGGCAGAGCGACATCTTCGGGCGCGACCTCTTCCACGCCCTCGGCTGGCTCGACTCCGAACGATCCGGTCTGCTGGCTGCCGCGCTGTGGACCAAGGGCGAGAACACGGAGGAAACGGAACTCGCCGTCACTCTGGCGCTCGCACTGGACGACTACTTCGCACTCCGCCGCGCCTACGACGACTGGGAGCAGCTTGCCCGGAACGCCTGTGAAGCCGCCCGCGGAATCGGTGACCGGGAACTGGAGGCAAGGTCCTGGGGCTGTCTCGGCAACGCCCTGCGGGGTCTGCGCCGGTACGAGGAAGCGATCGACGCCTTCCACCACGCCCGGCGGATCTTCGCCGGACTCGGGGACCGCCTGGGCCAGGGCAACGCCTGGGCCAGTCTCGGTGCTTGTCTGATCAGCCTGCGCCGCCATGAGGAGGCCGCCGACGCCTTCCGCCGCTGCATCGACGTCTACACCGCCCTGGGTGACCGGAAGGGCATCGCCACCGCCCGCAGCAACCTGGGAGTGCTGCTCGAAGGGCTGGGGCAGCTGGACGAGGCCGAGGACACCGTGCGGCGCGCCTCGGAGATGCATCGACAGCTCGGTGACCGGCGCGCCGAGGCAGTGGCCCAGGACAACCTCGGGACGATTCTGCGCCGACTCGGCCGCTCCGAGGAAGCGGCCAGGGCCCATGTTCGTGCCCTGGACCTCTGCATCGGCGCGCACGACTTCCACGGGGCGACCCGGGCATGGGACAACTTCGGCCTGACCATGCAGAGCCTCGGGCGATACGACGAGGCGATCGGCATCCACACCCAGGCCCGTGACGCGTACGCACGGTTGCACTTGAACGACGGCCCTGCCGAGGCCTCGGCCTGCCGCAACCTGGGTGTCGCCCTGCTGGCAGCGGGCCGCCCGGACGAAGCCCTGTCGGTGCTGGAGGAGGCCCGTGACCTCTCCCGACGGCACGACGACTGGTACGGCGCAGGGGCGGCGGCCCAGAGCAGCGCCCTGGCGCATGCGCGCCGGTCCCGCTTCGGCGAGGCCGTGTCCGCCTGGCTCGAAGCCGCCGAGGCGTACGAGCGAGGCGGCTTCACCGAGCTGGCCGATCAGGCCCGTCAGCGCGCTCAGCGGCTCGGCTAGCCGCCCGCCCCCGCGAACTCGCACCACACGATCTTGCCCGGGTTCCGCTCCCCCACCCCCCACTTGTCCGCGAGGGCGGCGACCAGCAGCAGCCCCCGGCCGTGCTCCGACTCCATGGACGCGTCCGGGATACCGACCGCCCCCGGGCCGCTGTCGTGCACCTCCACGCGCAGGGCGCCGTCGCCGTGCAGCGTCAGCCGGAGGAGGAAGCCACGGCCGGCGGGGACACCGTGGACGAGGGCGTTGGTCGCCAACTCGCTCACGCAGAGCAGTACGTCGTCGCTGCGCTCGGTGGTGGCCCAGGCGGTCAGCGCCTCTCCGGCGAACTGCCGTGCGAGCCGTACCGACCTGCGGTCCCGGCGGTAGAACGCCTGGCGCGTGTGGGGGTGCTGGGGTTCTGCGTTCATGAGGCGATTGTCACTGTGCGTCACTACAGTGGGTCAGTGAGTGACGTCGTAGTCCTGATTACTACGAGTCCACTACGAGAGCTTGGCGTGCGTATGGGGGAAAGGAACGGCCATGCACGTGGCAGCGAGGCCCAAGAAGGTCGGTTCGTGGTACGCGGTCGGTGCGCTCGTGGCGCACTTCAGGAAGAAGGCCCGCCTCACCCAGGAGCAGTTCGCGGAGTTGGCGAACCTCTCCGTGGACACGGTGCGGTCGATCGAGCAGGGGAGGTTGGCACTTCAGCCGGATCGCGCCGAGCAGTTTGACGAACTGCTCGGGACGGGTGGGGCGTTGGCAGTGGTGGTCTCCAGGCTGCCGATTCGAGATCGGATCGTTCAGTTCGCGCAGGGGCTGGTCGATCACGAGCAGGAGGCGGTGAGCATCCAGTCGTACCAGACCCAGATGGTGCATGGATTGCTTCAGACCAGGGAGTACTGCCTCGCCGCCTTCGACGCCCGCTATCCCGCGCTGGGCAGCGAGACCGCCGAGCAGTGGGTGAATGCCCGCATGGACCGTCAGTTGATCTGGCAGCGGGACCGGCCGCCTGTCGGGCACTTCGTCATGGAGGAGAGCATTCTGCGGCGGCAGGTCGGCGGCCCTGACGTGATGCGGAGGCAGATTCAGCAGATCCTGGAGTACACCGATCCCGTCCACATGAGCATGCAGATCATGCCCATGGATCGGATGCCGCACGCGGGGCTGGCGGGGCCCATGACGCTGCTGGAGACGCCCGAGCACGAACGCCTCGTCTACCTGGAGGTGCAGCGAGCGAGCTTCATGATCGACGAGCCTGAGGAGGTCAGCGATTACCACCTCAAGTATGGAATGCTGCGGTCACAGGCACTATCTCCTGACGAGAGCGCGCGCCTCTTGCACGGACTGCTAGGAGAGTTATGAACACCGCAGCACTGGCTTGGTTCAAGTCCACCTACAGCAGCAACGAGGGTGGCGAATGCCTCGAAGTCGCCTGCTCTTGGCGCAAGTCCAGCTACAGCGGAAGCGAAGGCGGCGACTGCGTAGAGGTGGCCACCCACCCCACCGCCATCCACAT
>NZ_MUMF01000591.1 GCF_002155905.1 Streptomyces tricolor
GGCGGGGCGGGCGCTAGAAGTGCTCGACCTTCTGGCCCTCCGGGACCTGGTAGCAGCCGGAGACGAGCATCAGGCTCAGCTTCGGCGGGTTCCTCTTCTTCATCTGGGCGATGTGCACGCCGACCTTTTTCTCGTCGTTGTCGGCGATCAGCGTGAGGTTCTCGCTCTCGCTGGAGTCGGGGCCGTACTCGACGATCTTCCAGCCCTGCTTCGGCAGCCCCTCCTTGAGGTGCTCCATGGCGGCGTCGAGATCGTTCGCCGACGCGGGGTAGAAGCTCCACTTGTGGAAGATCTGGAAGTACGTGTCCCGGTCCTTGCCCGAGCACTCCTGGACACCCGGGCTGCCGTCGGAGGCCTTTCCCTTGACGCCGATCAGGTCGTACAGCCGGCTGGACACCTTCTGCGCCTCCGCCGCGGCGTCCTGGGAGGTGCTGATGCCGGCGGACGGGACGTCGTCGGATTCCGTGCTGGAACTCATGCTGCATCCGGTGAGAGTGATGAGGACGGTGGACAGGAGGAGCGCGGCTGCGCCCGTGCGGTTCTTCAAGATGGAGGGCCTCGCTCTGCCTAACGGGTGTACTTCCAGGTCGGAGTCGGCTCCTTGAGCTTCACATCCTCTCCGTGTCCCGCGACGACCAGGGCCTGGTTGAGCAGGCTGTCGGAGCCCTCATCCCAGTAGCCGCTGTGGCCCTCGGTGTCGGTGGTCATCTGCTTGGCCCCGAACCGTTCGTCGCTGGGCACGGTCCAGGGACCGTCCCAGTCGGTGCCGCCGTGGCCGAAGCGGCCGATGTCGGGTACGACGTCACCGTCGGCCTCCTCGTTCCAGACATGGCCCTTGGGCACGTCGAGCTGCTCCGCCTTGGGCACCGTGACACCGGGGCTGCCCGCGGTGACCACGTCGTCCGCGTTCAGTGTGCCGTGGTCGGCCGCCGCACCGACGAGAGTCGAACCGTACGAATGTCCGATCACGGTGCGGTGCGGAGGCGTGTCGCCGGTGTGCGAGGCCTCCAGTCCGTCGAGGAAGCGGTTGAAGGCCGGGGCGCCGTCGTCCGCGTAGTGCCGGAACGGGGAGTCCTTCACGATGTCCTGCGGGGCGTCGTAACCGAGCCAGGTGATCGTGGAGACGGGCTGGCCGTCCGCCTCGTCGGTGGCCACACGCCAGGTGGCGGTCATCCGGTCGACGTTGCCGCCGATGTTGCTGAGGTTCGACGTCGTACCCGGCACGTAGACGGCCTGGTGGCGGGCCGTGTCCGGGTTGCCGTTGGCGATGATCGCCCGGCCGTTGCCCTCCGCGCTGAACCCGAGGAGGTACGCCGGGGGCAGCCCCTTGTGGTCCTTGTCGGTGGCCAGGCCCGTCGCGTCGAAGCGCGCCTGGATGCTCTTCATGCCGTCCAGCGACTTGTTGAGGTGCTCGTAGCGGTCGCCGTACTTGTTGTGCCAGGCCATCCATTCGTCGGTGTGCACCTTGGACGCCCAGCCGCCGGGGGTGGCGATGTACGTCCATTCGTTGGCCGGCGGCTTGGGGATGGAGTCGAGTTCCATCTGGTAGCGGGCCCGGGTCTCGTCGAACACGACACGGTTGGCCTCGTCGCGCACTGCGGAGGGCAGTCCGTCGAGCTTGCCCACGCTGTCCGGGCGCAGGGAGAGCCAGGCCGCGCGCTCCTCGTCGTTGAGGCCCTTCCACCAGGCCGCGTTGTCCTTCGGGCTGCCGTCCTTGGGCGGCTGCGGCATCGAGTCGAGGTACTTCTTGCCCGCGTCGCTCACGCCGTCCTGGTCGGACTTGACGTCGGACCAGTCCCGGTCCGAGACCTTCAGGTCGTCGTCGGCCTTCAGGGCACGCAGCTTCGGCGCCCACTTGGCATCCGCTTCCGTGGCCTCCTTCAGCGCGTCCCCGATCCGGTTCGCGAACTCCACGGCCTTGCCGAAGTTCGGATTGGGGTGCATGTTCACGGCCTGACGCTCGATCGCCGCCGACGTCGGATCCGTCGCACTGGTACTGGCCGACACGGTGCCCCCCTCGGGCACCTTCCCGTCGACCTCCTTGCCGCCCGCGGGGAAGGTGACCGAACCGTCCGCGCCCACCGTGCAGCCCGCCGCCTTGGCGTCCTCCAGGGCCGCCTCCAGCTTCCGCTTGGCCGCGGCCATGTCGTACGCGAAACCGTTCAGCGCCGTACTCGCCAGCGCGCACTCGGTCTGCACGTAGTGGAAGTTCTGGGCCAGCTCCTTCAGCCCGTCCACCGCGGCGGTCGCCGCCGCGCCCTTGAGCTGGTTGCGGACACCGGCGGCGATCTGGTTCTCCACCTTGTCCTTGGCGGTGCTCGCCATCTCACTCGTGGCCCGGTACCCGTCCGCCGCCTCCTCGAACTCGGAGGGCTTGAGAGCCTGCAGCGTCGCGATGTCCATCAGCGCCCGTCACCGGCCCTTCGCCTGGCCGCCGACGGCCTCGGTGTCCTGGTACTTGGACTTGATCTTGTCCAGTTCGGCCTTGACGTCCCCGTCGGACTTCGCCAGGTCGTGCCCGGACCGCTCCATCACCCCGCCCAGCTCACCGCAGCGGCCCTTGACGTCACCGACGTACTTCTTCCAGGAGTCGTACAGCTCCTTCTGCGCCGCCGCGGACTGCACACCGGAGACGTCACCCAGCCCGGACTGCCCGTCGTCCAGCTTCCCCAGGGCCTTGCCGATGTCGTCCTGCAACCCCTTGGTGTCCTCGCCGGCCTTCACCCAGGCCTTCTTGTCCGACTTCAGGTCACCGCCACCGCCGCCCCCGTCCGGCGCGGCCCGGTTCAGCTGCATCGACGTGGAGCCGCGGGCCGCGGCGTCCGCTTTCAACTGCTCCCACTCGTCCCAGGACATGCTGTCGTCCTCCCCGTGTCTCCCCGTTTCCCCGTTGCCGGCATCCCCCGCCGGCCCCGCCATGCTGGCTATGGCTCGGGCAAGAAATCAAATCAAACTCTCGCCCGATCCGGTGGGGCGTCGGCGGTCTAGGCGAGGCTCACCGCGGCCAGCCGGTGGACGTCCCGGGCGGTACCGGTCACACCGGACAGGAAGCCCTGGGCGCGCGGGGAGGCGGTGTCGGTGAGCCAGGTCGGGTCGATGTCGCAGACCGCCACGCGCACGCCGGTGCCGGCGAGGGCCAGCGGCAGGGTGTGCACGACCGTGGAGGGGAAGCTGAGGATGGTCCGGCCGATCGGACCGCGGCGGGCGATCAGTTCCAGCGGGAGGTCCGGGCGGACGATCTCCAGGCCCGTCTCGACGGCCAGCCGGTGGAGTTTCTCGGTGCTCTCGCGGCGGTGGGCGAAGTAGCGGGTGGCGCCGTGGGCCTTGGCCAGGTTCCGTACGGCCTCCAGGTAGCGGTCGCCGTCCACCACCCCGGTCTCCACCAGGGAGGTGCCGACCAGGTCGGCGCTCTGGGTGATGCGCGGCGGGCCGAAGCGGGCGCGGGTCCAGGCGAAGTCGTTGGCGGTGACGGTGACGCCGTCCGGGATCTCGGTCACCGGCATGGAGGAGAAGACCTCGACGCGGCGGCGGTCGCTCGGGGTGAGGCGGCGCCGGGCGGAGGAGGAGACCGGGGCGAAGAGCAGGTCCCGGGGGCCGGGCCGGCCGCCCTTGCGGTGCCAGCGGACCAGGCGTTCGCCGCGGGCCAGCTGGGCGACGAACTCCATGGTCGCCGTGCCGTCGTCCACGACCACGAGGTCGTGGGCGCGGGTGATGGTCAGCAGGAGCTGTACGTAGCGGGAGAACGGGTCTCCCATGACGATCCGGTCGGCCCGGCGCAGCGGGCCGGCCAGGCCGCCGATGGTGTGGAAGGGCGCGGTGGTGCCGCCCCGCGCCTCTTCCCAGCGCACCCGGTGTCCCTCGTCCCGGGCCAGGTCGGCCATGCGGCGCAGCTGGCCCCGGGTCATCGGGTCGGTCGGGGACAGGACGACGACGGTCAGCTCCGCATCGGCCGACGGTCCGCCCGCCGGTCCGGACGCCGCCGAGAAGCCCGCCGACGGTCCGGCCGCCGCCGAGGAGCCGGTCGACGTTCCGCCGGTCAGCTGTGCACCGGCCGGGCCCGGCGGCTCGGCCGGGCCCGAACGGTCGGCCGCGCCCGGTGCGGTCCGAGGCGTCGCGGTCGGATCCGTCGCGGTCGGAGGCGTCGCGGTCGGATCCGTCGCGGTCGGAGGCGTCGCGGTCGGAGGCGTCGCGGTCCGGTGCGTCGGCCCGGCACCGTCGCGCAGGCCGTGCAGGTGCGCCCACTCCAGTACGTTCAGCAGCTGTACCGGGCTCTCCACGAAGGCGAGCGTGCGGGCAGGGTGGCCGGCCTGACCGGCGCGGGGGCTCATCGGCGTACGACCGTCCCGTCGTCAGGGAGTTCCGTGGTCCGTAAGGCGGTCAAGGTGCTCAGACCGAGACCGGCTCGCCCGCCGCCGCGGCGATCTCCGCCTCGGCGACGACGCCGGCGACGCGGCGCAGCTTCTTCATCGGGCCCAGCTCGGAGTCGTAGACCTTCTTCACGCCGTCGCCGAGGGAGGACTCGATCACGCGGATGTCGCGGACGAGGCGCTCCAGGCCCTGCGGCTCCACCGACGCGGCCTGGTCGGAGCCCCACATCGCGCGGTCCAGGGTGATGTGGCGCTCGACGAACGTGGCGCCCAGCGCGACCGCCGCCAACGTGGTCTGCAGGCCGGTCTCGTGGCCCGAGTAGCCGATCGGGACGTTCGGGTACTCCTTCTCCAGCGTGTTGATCACGCGGAGGTTCAGCTCCTCGGCCTTCGCCGGGTAGGTCGACGTGGCGTGGCACATGAGGATGTTGTCGGAGCCGAGGACCTCCACCGCGTGGCGGATCTGCTTCGGCGTCGACATGCCGGTCGACAGGATGACCGTACGGCCCGTGGCGCGCAGGGCGCGCAGCAGCTCGTCGTCCGTCAGGGAGGCGGAGGCCACCTTGTGGGCGGGGACGTCGAACTTCTCCAGGAAGGCGACGGCCTCGGTGTCCCACGGGGAGGCGAACCAGTCGATCCCCTTCTCCTTGCAGTACGCGTCGATCTGGCGGTACTCGTCCTCGCCGAACTCCACCCGGTGGCGGTAGTCGATGTAGGTCATCCGGCCCCAGGGGGTGTCGCGCTCGATGTCCCACTGGTCGCGCGGGGTGCAGATCTCGGGGGTGCGCTTCTGGAACTTGACGGCGTCGCAGCCGGCCGCGGCGGCGAC
>NZ_MUMF01000592.1 GCF_002155905.1 Streptomyces tricolor
CGCGCCGCCGCCTTCGCCGCGGAGGCCTGGGCCCAGGAGATCAACATGACCACCGAGGACGCCCGGGAGGGCCTGCGGGCGTTCGCGGACCGCAGGGCTCCGGAGTTCCGGGGCCGGTGACCCCCTGCCCGGCCCTTCCCATCTGACGCCCCGTCAGTTTCAATGGCGGGGTGATGGGACACGCAGGAGCGGCGGCCGCCGCCGTTCGGTATCTCGGGCCCGGGCCCGTGGAGCCGCTGCCCCGCCCGGAGCTGCGGTGCGTGCGGGAGGACGAGCGGGCACCGGTGGGGCAGGCGGAGTTCCGGCGCGTGCTGGGGAGCTTCGCCAGTGGGGTCACGGTGATCACCGCGCCCGGCACGGAGGGCGGTGCGGGCCCCGCCGGGTTCGCCTGCCAGTCCTTCTCCTCGCTGTCGCTCGACCCGGCCCTGGTGTGCTTCATGGTGGGCCGTACCTCCACGACCTGGCCGCGCATCGCCCGGGCCGGCGTCTTCTGCGTCAACGTGCTCAGCGCCGGCCAGGACGAGCTGTGCCGGCGCTTCGGGGCGCCCGGCGCCGACCGGTTCGCGGGGGTGGCGTACGACCCCGCGCCCGTCTCCGGCTCCCCGCGGCTCGCCGGCGCCGCCGCCTGGATCGACTGCACCGTGCACGCCGTGCACACCGGGGGCGACCACCTCATCGTCGTGGGACGGGTGGACGCCCTCGGCGCGGACGGTACGGCGCAGCCGCTGCTCTTCCACCGGGGGCGGTTCGCGCGGCTCGCCGACGGGTGAGCCCGCCGGTCAGCGCAGGGCCAGCCGCCACAGCGACGTGACCTCGGCGGCGCGGGCCGCGTGCAGCGGGTCGGTCCGGTCGGCCGACCTCGGGTGGCGGGGGCGGGTGTCCGTGCGGCCGGCCACCCGCAGGCCCGCCGCCTCGATCGCCGTCAGCAGGTCGGCGCGGGTCCGCAGGCCCAGGTGTTCGGCCAGGTCGGAGAGGATCAGCCAGCCCTCGCCGGCCGGCTCCAGATGCTCCGGCAGCCCCGCCAGGAAGGCGTGCAGCATCCGGCCGCCGGGGTCGTACACACCCTGCTCCAGCGTGGAGGTGGGGCGGCCCGGGAGCCACGGCGGGTTGCAGACGACCAGTCCGGCCCGGCCGGGCGGGAAGAGGTCCGGCCCGCCGATCGTGACCCGGTCGGCCAGGCCGAGCCGGCACACGGTGTCGAGGGCGCTGGCGCGGGCGCGCGGGCTGATGTCCGTGCCCACCACCCGGCCGACCCCGCGCCGCGCCAGGACGGCGGCGAGGACGCCGGTCCCGGTGCCCAGGTCGAAGGCGGTGTCCGCGGGGGGCAGCGGGGCCCGGGCCACCAGGTCGACGTACTCGGCGCGTACGGGGGCGAAGACGCCGTAGTGCGGGTGGACGCGGGCGTCGAGGGCGGGCACCGGCACGCCCCGCTCACGCCACTGGTGGGCACTCAGGACGCCGAGCAGTTCGCGGAGCGGGACGAGGCGCGGGCCCGCCGGCGGGCCGTAGGCGGCCGTGCAGGCGGCGCGGACGGCGGGGGCGCGGCGCAGCCGCAGGGTGTGGTCCGGCTCCAGCAGGACGGCGAGCCGGCCGAGGACACGGGCGCGGTGGGCGCGGAAGCGGCGGTGGAGGTGGAAGGTCTCGGCGGGGGTGGCGGCCGGCGCCGGGGCCTTGCGGTCGATACGGCGTTCCAGGGCGCGCAGCAGCTGGCGCGCGCCCTGGTAGTCGCCCCGCCACAGCAGTCCGGTGCCCTCGCAGGCGAGCCGGTGCGCGGTGGCGGCGCGGATGCGGTCGTCGGCGACGACGAGGCGGCGGGGTGCGGGCAGTCCGCTCTCAGAGTGCCAGGGGGCGGGCAGGGGGTCGTTCGTGGTCCGGTCGGTCGTCGACACGGTGTGCTCCTCGGGGTGATCCGGCGTGGGCGGGCACGAGGAGCACGTCGAAGAGGACCATGCCGAGTGTCATGAACTTCCCTTTCCGTGACGGTGCGTTCAGGATACGGCGGCGGCGCGTGCGGCCGGTGCGGTGCGCCGGATGACCAGGGACATCAGGGCCGCCGCCGCGCACAGCGTGCCGGCGGCGTACCAGACGACGTCGTAGGAGCCGAAGGCGTCCCGGGCGGCGCCGCCGAGGTAGGCCACGAGGGCCGCGCCGACCTGGTGGGAGGCGAGCACCCAGCCGAAGACGATGGCGCTGTCCTCGCCGAACTGCTCGCGGCACAGGGCCAGCGTGGGCGGGACGGTGGCCACCCAGTCGAGGCCGTAGAAGACGATGAAGAAGATCATCGGGGGGTGGACGGCGGGACCCAGCAGCATCGGCAGGAACAGCAGGGACAGGCCGCGCAGGGCGTAGTAGACGGCGAGCAGCCGACGCGGTTCGAAGCGGTCGGTGAACCAGCCGGAGGCGATCGTGCCGACGACGTCGAAGACGCCGATCACCGCGAGCAGCGAGGCCGCCGTCGTCACGGGCATGCCGTGGTCGTGCTCGGCGGGCACGAAGTGCGTCTGGACCAGGCCGTTGGTGGAGGCACCGCAGATCGCGAAGGTGCCGGCGAGCAGCCAGAAGGTGCCCGTGCGGACGGAGGAGGACAGCACGGAGAGCGTGCGGCGGGCGGCGCCGGTGACCGGGGGCGGCTTGGGGACGAACTCCCGCGCGCCGTAGGGGGCCACGCCGACGTCGGCCGGGTGGTCGCGCAGCAGCAGCCAGACGAAGGGCACCACGGCGAACGCGGACAGGGCGACCGTGACGGCGGCGGGCCGCCAGTGGTGGTGCTCGACGATCCAGGACAGCAGCGGCAGGAAGACCAGCTGGCCGGAGGCGGAGGCCGCGGTGAGAATGCCGCTGACCAGGCCGCGCCGCTCGGTGAACCAGCGGTTGGTGACCGTCGCGGCGAAGGCCAGCGCCATGGAACCGCTGCCCAGCCCCACCAGCAGGCCCCAGCACAGCAGCAGCTGCCAGGCCGCCGTCATCCACACGGTCAGACCCGAGCCGAGCGCGATCACGGTGAGCGCGGCGGCGACCACGCGCCGGATGCCGAAGCGGTCCATCAGCGCGGCGGCGAACGGCGCGGTGAGGCCGTAGAGCGCGAGGTTGACGGAGACGGCCGCACCGATGGTGCCGCGCGACCACCCGAACTCCTGGTGCAGCGGGTCGATGAGCAGGCCGGGCAGGGAACGGAAGGCCGCCGCGCCGGTGATCGTGACGAACGTGACGGCGGCGACGAACCAGGCACGGTGCACACGGCGGCGCCGCGGGGGCGGCAGCTGGACGGGAACCACGGCGGGGCTTGTCTGAGTCACGTCAACAACCCTCCGTCCTCCATGCCCGCGCATCGAGTGGCCGAGAGGTCAGCCTTCGCTATGATCGGGCCATGACCACCGCTGGGGAGTTCCGGCCGCACCGGGTCGCCGTCCTCGCTCTGGACGGGCTGCTGCCCTTCGAGCTGGGCATACCGCATCGGATCTTCGGGCGCCCGCGGGACGCCCGGGGCCGGTATCTGTACGAGGTCGTGACCTGCTCGGTCCGGCCGCCGGGGCCGGTCGAGACGGACGCCGACTTCGCCGTGTACGTCGCGCACGGGCCCGAGGTGCTGGCCACGGCCGACACGGTGATCGTCCCGGCGTCGTACGAACTGGGGCCGGTCTACGACGAGGGCCGGCTCACCGAGGAGCTGGCCGCCGCCCTCGCCCGCATCCGCCCGGGCACCCGGCTCGCCTCCATCTGCACCGGCGCCTACGTCCTCGCCGCCGCCGGCCGCCTCGACGGGCGCCCGGCGACCACGCACTGGGCCGACGCCGAGCGCTTCCAGCGGATGTTCCCGAAGGTCGAGGTGGACCCGGACGTGCTGTTCATCGACGACGGGGACGTGCTGACCTCGGCCGGGGTGGCCGCCGGGATCGACCTGTGCCTGCACATGGTCCGGCGCGACTTCGGCACGGCCGTCGCCAACGACGTGGCCCGCCGCACGGTCGTACCGCCGCACCGCGACGGCGGCCAGGCCCAGTTCATCCACCGCCCGGTCCCCGACCCGCAGCTGGCCACGACGACCGCCGCCCGCGCCTGGGCGCTGGGCCGGCTGCACGAGCCGATCCAGCTGCGGGACATGGCCGAGCAGGAGGCCATGTCGGTGCGCACCTTCACCCGCCGCTTCCGCGAGGAGGTCGGCACCAGCCCCGGCCAGTGGCTCACCCAGCAGCGCGTGGAACGCGCCCGGCACCTGCTGGAGTCGACCGATCTGTCGATGGACCAGGTGGCCCGGGAGTCGGGCTTCGGCACGGCCCAGTCGATGCGCCAGCACCTACAGGCGGCGCTCGGGGTCACCCCCACCGCCTACCGGCGCACCTTCCGCTCCGGCGGCGGCGCCGAGCGGCACGGCGGTGCCGGCACCCGGCGCTGACCGGCCGGCGCGTATCTCCCCCCACCAGCCGACCGAGGTCAGCACCAGGGTCAGGGCCACTCCGGCGAGGATCGCCGTCGAGGGCGCGGCCAGCGGCAGCAGGGCGCCCGCGAGGGAGCCGGTGGCCGCGTAACCCGCGCCGACGGCCGCGTACATCACCGAGTACCCGGCGGCCAGCGCGTCCGGCGGGAGCACCTCGCGCAGCGACAGGTTGCGGGTGAGCATCGCGCCCGACTGGAGCAGCCCCGCCACGGCCAGCGCCGCCGCGATCCCCGGCGCGCCGGGTATCAGGGCGACCGCGGCCACCGCGGCCGACATCCCCGCCATCAGCACCACGCTGCGGGTGCGGAGCCGGCCCGGCCAGGACCGCAGGCCGTACAGGAAGGCGCCGATCGCGGAGGACACCGACATCACCGTGAGCAGCGGGCCCGCCCAGCCCACGGCGATGCCGCGCTGTTCGAGCAGGGCGGGCAGGACGAGTTCGGCGAGGGCCAGCAGGGACAGACCGGCCGCGCCCGTGACGTACACCGGCCAGGCCCGGGCCAGCACCCGCAGCCGCGACGCGCCCCTCCCGACCCGCTCGCCCCGGCGCTCCGGACCGTCCGGACCGTCCGCCGCCCAGCCGGCCGGCAGGACCCACAGGCCCGCCACGGACGCCGCCATCAGCGCGGCGGCGAGCAGCAGCGGGAGGTGAGGGCCGACGCCGAGGGCGAGGCCGGTGACGGTGGCCGGGGAGACGGCCCAGACGCCGAACGTGAGCATCGACTCCACGGACAGCGCCTGGGCCGCCGCGCCCGGCGGGCTGCGCGCGCTGCTCACCTCCCTGGTCCCGGGGCACGCGGCGGCCCAGGCGCTG
>NZ_MUMF01000593.1 GCF_002155905.1 Streptomyces tricolor
GACCACCCGGCCGACGTCGGAGTCCGGCCGTACGGCAGCGAGGAGTTCGTCGCCAAGCCCGCCCCCGCCGAGGGCGCCGCGCGCCGCACCGTGACCGTCCTCGTCCAGGCCATGCGCACCGGCACCTTCTGGCTGCTGGCCGGCATGTTCGTCATCTGCGGCGCCTCCACCAACGGCATCATGTGGAGCAACTGGGTACCGGCCGCCCACGACCACGGCATGCACGCGACCGTCGCCGCGTCCATGCTCTCGCTGATCGGTGTCTTCTCCTCCCTGGGCGCGGCCCTCTCCGGCTGGCTCACCGACCGCTTCGACCCCCGGCGACTGCTCGCCGTCTACTTCACCGTCCGCGCGCTCACCCTGCTCGCCCTGCCCCTGGTCTTCACCGCCTCGGCCCAGCCGTCCATGATCGTCTTCGCCGTCGTCTACGGACTCGTCGACGTCGCGACCGTGCCCCCGGTCATCGCCCTGTGCCAGCGGACCTACGGCGACGACGGCCCCATCGTCTTCGGCTGGACCAACTCCGCGCACCAACTGGGCGCCGGAGCCTCGGCGTTCCTCGGCGCCACCGCCCGGGACGTCTTCGGCACCTACGACACGGTGTGGATCACCCTCAGCGCGGTCTGCCTGGTCGCCGCTCTGCTGGCCATGGTGGTCCGCGCGTCGGACGGCGACCGCCGGCTCGCGCCGGAGGGCTGAGCCCCGGCGCCGCCGCGCCACCCGCCGCGGCGGCGTGGACGCGTCGCCGGGTCACCCGGCCCTGTCCCCGGCGCCGTACTGCATGCGCCGGTCGCGGTCCTCCAGGATGCGGGTCGGCGGGGTCTCGCGCGGGTCGACCGGACGAGCATGGAAGCCGGCTGTGGAGGCTTGTCGGGATATCTTCCCGCGATACCGGCGGTAACCATTGGGAGATTAACCGGCGTTGTCAGCGGGGACATTCCAACTTCTTGTTTCCTGTGAGCCGTTTGTGCCAAGGTGAGCCTCCCCATGGGAGGGCAAAGGCAGACGTCGACGTCACGGCCGGCCCTTTAGGTATGCACCAATCAGGCACTGCTTTCCGACAGGACCCCCCTTGGTACACGCGGTCCTGCGGCTGGAAAGGAAATGGTTCCGTGCAGTCCCCCTACCCCCCACGCCCGCCCTATCCC
>NZ_MUMF01000594.1:0-4475 GCF_002155905.1 Streptomyces tricolor
CGCGACGGCGTCGGCTGCGAGCGCGAGGCAGCAGACCCTGGGCGTGGGGCGGCGGGCCGGGCGCGAGGCGGCGGGCCGCGGGCACGAGGCAGCAGACACCGGGCGCGGGACGGTGGGCCGCGGACGCGAGGCAGCAGACACCGGGCGCGGCGCGGCGGGCCGGATGCTCGGCAGCGGCCGGGCACGGGGCCGGACGCTCCGCAGCGGGCCGTAACCCACCTGGACGAGTCCGCGTGGCCGCCCCCCTCCCCCGCTCCTAGCGTGAGGGCATGACCGCCCCGATACCCAGGGAGATCCCGGACCTGCCCGCGGTCCCGGGCCCGCCCGTGCTGCTGCCCGCCCCGGTCCCGGCCACGGCGGTGGTGGCCCCGGTCCGCCGCCCCCTGGCCGCGCTGTTCCGCCTCCTGATCGCCGTGGCGGCGGCCGGCGGAGTCGCCCTGGAACTCCTGCTGGGCGCCCCGGCCCGCATCCTGAGCTACTTCAGCGTCCAGGCCACCGTCCTCCTGGCCGTGGTCATGCTCCTGTCGGCCGGCCGGGCCTGGCGGGCCCGCCGCCCGCTCCCGTCGGCGGTGACCGGCGCCGCACTCCTCTACGCCCTCACCTCGGCGCTGGTCTACCACCTGCTCCTGGGCCACGCCACGCCCCCGTTCTCGATGACCGACGCGACGACGCCCCCGGAGCGCTGGCACGCCCAGTGGACGGCCCTCCAGGTGCTCCACATCGTGGTGCCGGCGGCGGCTCTGCTGGACTGGCTCCTGCTCACCCCCGCGGCCCGCCTCCACCTGCGTCAGACCGCGGCCTGGCTGCTCTATCCCCTGGCGTACCTGGTCTTCTCCCTCATCAGGGCCGCCTTCCTCCCCCCGGACGGCCCCGCCCGCTACCTCTACCCGTTCCTGGACGTGACGGCCCACGGCTACCGCAGCACCCTGGCCAACGCCCTCCTCCTGGGCCTCGCGATCTACACCCTGGCCGTCCTCCTGGTGGCCCTGGACCACATCCGCCCGACCCCGGTCCGCCACCGCTGCTGAATCGGATTTCGTCTCCAGCCCCCGGTGGGCTAAAGTAAACGTCGTCGCCGCGAAGAGCAGCGACACCGGGGTGTAGCGCAGCTTGGCAGCGCGCTTCGTTCGGGACGAAGAGGTCGTGGGTTCAAATCCCGCCACCCCGACAGCCAAGTAACAGGTCAGAGGGCCCTTACCGATTCGGTGAGGGCCCTCTGGCTTTCCTGCGTGACTATCTGCGTGACTATCGATTTCCGAGTGTCTACGAGCGTCGCGGGTCGGTGCCGAAGATCCCGTCCATGACCACGGCACCGGTCTGGATCACGGGCCGGATCTGCTTCCGGTAGACCTCCTCGGTCACGGCCGTACCCGAGTGCCCGACGAGCCGGGAGATCTCCTCCAGCGGCACCCCCTGGTCGGAGAGCAGGGACACGAAGCTGTGCCGCAGTTCCCTCGGGGTCCACTCGTCGGGGTTGATCCCGTCGATGCCCTTCAGCGCCTGACGGAAGGCGCGGCGGACGTTCGCGGCGTCGAGCGGCTTGCCCACGGCCGAGGAGAAGACGAGGCCGTGTTCCTCCCACTTGTCGCCGGCGGCGAGCCGGTCCCAGCCCTGGTCCTCGAACTGCTGCCAAAGGGCTTCGACGCAGCGCGTCGGCAGGGCGAGGGTGCGCCGGGACTTCCGGGTCTTGGTGTCTCCGCCCCGCCGGACGGAGCGCCATACCGCGATGTGCGGAGGCTGCGGCGGGTCGGCGTCCGGCTTGCCCTTCAGGAAGACGTGGTCCCAGGTGAGGGCCCGCAGTTCCTCGGTGCGTGCGCCGGTCAACAGGGCGACGACGATGTACGCGTACATCGAGGTGCCCTCGGCGCCCTTGAGCACGGCCTCAGCCTGGGCGAAGGTGAGCGCCTTGGAGGGGCGCCCCTCCTGTCCCTGTGGGACCGAACACAGCTCGACGACGTTCCGCTTCACCTTGTCCCGGGCCATGGCCCGCTTGACCGAGCGGTTCAGGCACGAGTGGATCGACTGGAGGGTGCGCGTGCTGAGCGTCTTCGCCTTGGTGGCCAGCCAGCGGTCCACGTCCTCCGCGCTCAGGTCGCGGAGCTTGCGCGCGCCGAGCGACGGGATGACGTGGGTCTGGCACAGGATCGCGCAGGTCTTGGCCGTACTGGTGTCGACGCCCACCAGGCCGTACGCGAGCCAGTCCGTCACCGCGTCCTTGACCGTGTAGTTGGTGGGCGCGATAGCCAGACCGTCCTCGTGGTCCCGCAATACCTCCTTGAGCTTGTTCTTCGCCTCGGTCTTCGTCTTGCCACTCCCCCGCTTGACGATCCGCTTGCCGCTCGGATCGAAACCCAGGCTCGCCGTGGCGATCCACCGTTGCCGCTTCTCGTCCCAGTGCAGGCCGCCGTCACCACGGCTCCGACGCTTGGTCATCAGGCCGCACGCTCCATCTGTCCGGCGATGAAGTCGCCCAGGGCGGATGCGGGGATACGCCGGCACCGGCCGATGGTGACCGAGGGCAGCCGCCGGGTGCGGATCAGGTCGTACACCGTAGACCGGCCAACCCTGAGGCGGGCCATCACCTCGGTGACGGTGAGCAGTTCGTCATCACGCATGGTCAGGTTCTCCTTGCATGGTGGGGGCAGTGGAGCGCAAGGACGCGAAGAGGGATTCGGCCGCAGTGAGACCCGTGCCGGCGAAGCGCCAGTGGGTGATGACCAGGACGGTGTCCGGGTCGGGCAGGGGGTGGCCCGCTTCGGCCGCGCGGGCGCGGGTCAGGGCTTCGTTGTGGTCGGCGCGTTCCTGGCGGAGGGCGCCGAGGGTGACGGAGTAGGTGCGGGACTTGGTGGAGAAGTGGCCGCGGAAGCCGAGCATGTGGGCCCATTTGCGCAGGCGCAGCGGTTCGAGTTCGGGGAGCGCGCCGAGGTGCCAGCAGGTGAGGATCATCCGGCGGGCGTGGTCGGTGACACCGGAGCCGATCAGGTCGGTGATCGGGTTACGGATGGGCCGGTCGAGGGTGCCGGCCGTCTCGGCTCCCTTGGTGGCGTACTTGGCGATGTAGGCGGCCACGGCCCGGCTGGACAGCTCCGAGGTGCCCGCGAAGTCCGCCGAGCGGATGGGGCGGATGTCGAGCTGGTCGCCGAAGCGGAAGGCGTAGGCGCGGCCGTCGATGACCGGGCCGGGTGTCTCGGCGAGGCGGGCGGCCGAGCGGATCGCGTCGGTGAGGAGTTCGGTCGTGGCCCAGGCGGGCGGGTCGTCCTCCGCGCCTCCGGGGCCGTCGAGGCGGATGACCGCGTGGAAGTGGACGGCACCGCGCCGCTGGTACTCGGCGACCTTGGCGTACGACACCCGGACGCAGTCACGCGCCGCGGAGCGGGTGAGGCCCGCGCGGGAGGCGATCTGCTGGCGCAGGTAGGTGGCGAACCGGCCCCAGAGGGCACCGGCGTGCGCGTTCCAGAGGACGGCCGCCCGGTAGTCGTAGCGCTCCGGGTCGAGCGGCGTGCCCAGAGCGGGGTCGTCCTCGGTGTGCGTACGTCCGCAGCGGCACCGGCCGCCGGCCGGGCGGTTGTGGACCGGGCCGAAGGACGGCGCGGTGAAGGTGGCGAAGACGCGGGGGTGCCGGGCGACCGCCGGGCCGATGCCCTTGCCACCGCTCAGCCCGGCCGTGACGAGGTGGAAGGTGTCTTTGCGGTACGTCTCCGCGCAGGTGGCACACCGGGTGGCGCGACGGTTGTTGCAGCGGATGAGGAGCTGTCCGGCCGGAAGGTCCCGGTCGGTGATCTCCCGGACGATCTCACCGGTGGTCGCGTGGACGTCGAGCCGGTGACCCTCCATCCGTACGGGCCGCTCGCAGCCGCCGAGGCGCTGGATCTGCCGGGCGTAGGAACCGAGGTCGCCGTGCCGGGCGAGGGCGGCCAGGTGACGGATGGCTCCAAGGGGAGCCGGTGGGCGCATGTGCAGGTTCCTCCTTGTGGTGCGGGTGTTGGGGCCCGCCCCGACTGTCTAGGGGACTAGACAGTCAGGGCAGACGAAAGGAGTCGTTGGTTCAGCGGCGGGTGAGGAGAGAGCGGAGAACGACGGCGCACACGGCGACCGATGTCGCGGTCACGGTGACGGCGAGCAGCATGGAGACGAGGACGGCACCCACGACCAGGACCACGGCGGTGCCGCCGCCGACGAGGGCGAGTGCCGTGCCGGGCGTCAACTGGACGGTCGGTCGGGACGGCACCGGACGAGCGGGCGTCGATGGCGTGGCCGGGGTGACTGCGGTCGGTTCCACGACAGTGGCGGGCGTGACGACCGGAACGGTCGGTTGCGGCATGGTGGGGACCTTCGGCCGGATCATGAGCAGGGCTCCTTACGGGTCACTTGAGGAGGGAGTCGATGACGGGGGCCAGCAGGCTGTCGGTCAGCAGGTAGCCGCCGAGGAGGAGCACGGCGACGAGCCACCAGGGCGGGCGGATGAGCTTGACGCC
>NZ_MUMF01000594.1:4481-4626 GCF_002155905.1 Streptomyces tricolor
GCAGCGGGGTGCGGTGCAGGCGGCCAGGTGGCGGTGCCTGCCGCGGTCGATGTAGGAGGCGACGTTCACGGGGCCGATACGGCGGACGTTGCGGAAGCGGCGGTTCATGGCGGTGCTCCTCTCACAGGTGGGCGGCGACGGAGGC
>NZ_MUMF01000595.1 GCF_002155905.1 Streptomyces tricolor
GGTACGGATCCGGCGGGGTCGGGCCCGGACCGGGCGGCGGGCCCGGCGGAACCGGGTCGGGGTACGGGTTCGTCATGGGTGTCCTCCGGGCAGTCACGGGACGTCGCCTCTGGACTACTCCCCCGCCTACCCTTCGGGCGCGCGGCCACTCACCCGACAGCAGCACCGGACGGGGTCCGTGCGGGTGGCCGGCCCCGAAGGAGGGATCGGCGACGGCTCAGCACCGCCGCTGGCCCGGAGACCGGCTGCCGACGCGGAGCCTGCCGTCGGTAGGAAGACGGACCACCCGCGCAGAGAACCCACCGCGGACGCTGAGGTACACCACCCGCGCACAACCCACCGCCGGCACGGAGAGGTGCCGCCCGCTCAGCACCGCCCCAGCCGTCCGGATCGTCCCAGGTGGGCGTTCAGAACCGGCCCGGGCAGGCCCGCAGCCAGTCCTTCGCGGCCGGCCGGCAGCAGGACCGGGTCGGCCGGCGGAGCCGTCTCGGGGTGGCGTGCGGACCGCTGCACGACGTACGGCACAGCGGGGCCACCGGGGCGCCCTCGCGCTCGGCGATGACGTACAGCTCGCGGGCGAGCGCCCCGGCGGAGCCCTACCCTCGCGGGCGGGCTCGACGATCGTGCGGACGGGGACCAGGGCGCGCGGGCGACTCCAGGACGACGTACTCGATGCGGCGGCCGGCCGCTTCACCGTCGCCGACGGCCTCCAGGCGGCCCGCCACCCGGTCGTCGCGGATCTCGGTCCCGCTCACGGGCAGGCACGCTCCCGGTCCCTGCTCCTGGTGCTGGACCGCCGGTCAGGCCCCTACGGCCTGCGGGCTGCGCCGCTGCTCCGATCCGGGCACCGGCTCGGACGGGTCGGCGCCGAGGGACACGATCCGGTTGCCGGCGTCCACGTGCACGACCCGGGGCCGCAGCTCGCGGGCCTCCGCGTCGGTGACCTGGGCGTAACTGATGATGATCACGAGGTCCCCGGGATGCACCAGGTGGGCCGCGGCCCCGTTGATCCCGATGACCCCGGACCCGCGCTCCCCCTCGATGACGTACGTCTCCAACCGGGCGCCGTTGGTGACGTCGACGATGTGCACCAGCTCCCCGGGCAGCAGATCGGCTGCGTCGAGGAGGTCGGCGTCGATGGTCACCGATCCCACGTAGTGCAGGTCGGCCTGGGTGACGGTGGCGCGGTGGATCTTGGACTTGAACATGGTGCGCAGCATGGAGCTACTCCTGAATCTCGGCTCCCTGCCTGCGTTTTTGCAGGTCAAGGGCTGTTTGCACACCCTACAACGAGCCGCACGTCCGGGCAGCTTTGCCCAGGTTTTTCCGGACTCATGCTGATCACTTGCTGACCCTCCTGACGCATCATCAGGTGGCTGAGGGGTCTTCGCCCGCTCTCGCGTCCCCACCGCGACGACCACACAAGCGTACGCAGCACCCTGCGAACGGCGTCCGTGATCACCGTCACTCTGGCAGCCTGGACCGCGGTCGGGAGCGAGGGTCGGTCGACGGGAAGCCGGCCTGCGCCGCGGCCAGAGGCCGGGGAGCCAGTCACGTCTTCCGCCTCAACGGAGGAAGGAGTCCCTCTGATGCAACGATGCCGAGGCAGGAACGCCAAGGTCCTGTACAAAGGGGCCGAGATCTTCAAATGGCTGGAGCAGCAGAAAATCCACTAGACGCCGCCTCGTTTTCCCGAACTTTGCCACCCGCTCAACCCTCCTCCGTGAATCGAATAGCACCCTCGCCCCGGCGGCCAAGGGACACACTCATTCCCGAGATGCCCGGGGGTAGCGAACGGTGCGATGACGTCCACGCACGTGTCTAGATCTGCCGCTGCGGGTACGGGTGCGGGACACGAGATCGGCGCGGCTGAGGCCAGCGAGGGTGGAGGAGGTGGCGGCGGACCCGGACCTCACCCCGCGACCCCTGAGCGATGCGACTCAGCCGGGAACCTCCTACTCTCCCTGACCGGGCATCATCACCCTGACTACAGGGGGCCACTTGTCACTTCGACGTAGCTTCGGGAGAACAGGGCCAACCGACTTTCGTAGTACAGCTCAAAGCGAGCTGAACACCCCTGTTGGCACCGGAGGCCGGGACAGGTCTGGCGTATCGACGTCCTGGCGACACCATCCGGTAACCGGTCGGTTCCTGGATGCCTCGCTACTAGCGGAAGGGGCTGACGGTCCATCGGTCCACAGGGGGATCATGCACTCATTCCGGGTGGTACTCATCCCGCGATGCGGCCGGTGCGGCGCCGCGGTCACCGACGAGCCGACCGCGACCTGCTGACCCCCTCCCGGCTGCTGGACGACGCGCTGCGCCGCCGCATGGCCACGGAGGGCTGGGAGAGGTCACCCCCAGTGCCCCGGGGCAACCGGGGACCGGCCGACACCATCGGCGGCGACCAGCTGACCTGCCCCGCCTGCGCCGAACGACACCGCCGACTGGTCGAGCGCCACGGCACCGTTCGCGGCTACGTCCAGCGCGCTACCGGCGCGCACCCGGCGGATTCTCCGCCGGGTGGGAGGCGTACGCCCTCCAGGACATCCACCAGTTCCGCCGCGAGGCCGTCTCCTGCGCCCTTGACCGATCCACTTTGGATCGCATTCATCATTGAATCGTGCGCAAAATGCAAAATCCTGCCGACTTGCGATCAGGATTGCGGAGTGCTGCCCTGGAATAGGCAGGGGCAAAGGGCCAGTTGATCTGGCCCGGATGGGCGGCGTTCAGCCGAAGGAGGGGGACGACGCGTCGGGTGACGACGGGAGTGCCCCGCGCTGCGGCCCGCTATCGGAGGTTCACGATGACACAGGTCTCTTCTGCCCGCATTCCACTACGCCAGATCATGGCCGTGCTCTTGACGGCCGCGCTGACGCTCTCCCTCTCGGTGGTACTCACCGTCACCACGACCAAAGAAGCAGCCGCCTCGTGCTCCGCCAACCGGTTCAACGGAACGTGGCGCTCGTCCGACGCGAGGCTGAAGCGTATCGACGTATGGCAGGGAGGGGACTGCCACCTGTACGCCAGGGCCTGGTCCGTCTGCGAGCACGACTCGTCGCGTATCTGCAGCTGGGGAAACAGGAGAATGGGAGACAGTCCCGAGCCGAACTTCCAATTCGTCGGATACAACTGGAACAACGCCAGTGAGGTGCTGCACCTGCGGATGCAGGACAGGTCTCGTATCTCGGTGTGGGACAGCACCGACTACCACAACGGTAAGAAGGTCAGCTTCACGGTCACGATGTGGAAGAGCAGCTGAGCCCGGGAAGGGCAGCAACTCCGCCCGCGTCGCTACTGGACGAGACCCCCTACCAAGACAGGTGGGGGGCCTCGCCGCTCGTCCCCCGCCCCCGACAGGATGCGACCCGCGCCGGGGTGGGCCCTGTTCGCGGGTACCGTGCCGGCTCGACGAGCAAACGGACGCACTGAGCGTTTTCAGCGTGGCCACTGATCGGGTGATGCCGGGCCAACGCCCGGGCTTCTTCATCCGGCCGTCGGGTGCCACTCGCGGCGGAGGAGGCCGAAGACCCAGGAGTCGGAGACGTCGCCGTTGACGACGCAGTCCTCGCGGAGGGTGCCTTCGCGTATGAAGCCGAGCTTCTCCAAGACCCGGGCGGACGCCACGTTGCGCGTGTCGGTCTCGGCCTGGACGCGGTTCAGGTCCAGGGTGTCGAACGCCCACCGCAGGACGGCGTGCGCCGTCTCCGTGGCGTAGCCGTGGCCCCACGCGGCGGCGTCGAAGACGTAGCCCAGGGACGCGCTGCGGAAGTCCGGGTTCCAGTTGGTCAGGCCGCACCAGCCGATGAACGCGCCGTCGGAGACGCGGTCGACGGCCAGCCGCGCTCCCGTGCCTTCCTCCTCGATCGTCCGGCAGGTCGTGATGAAGCGCTGGGCGCGGGCCGGTTCGGTCCACGGCGGCGAGTCCCAGTAGCGCAGCACGTCGGCGCTGCTGTGCAGCGCGTAGAGCGACGCCGCGTCGGCGTCGGCGAACGGCCGCAGTCGCAGGCGGGCGGTGTGCAGCTCAGGGGTGGGCAAGGTCATGCGGAGCATCCTGCCGCGTCACGCTCGGCGCCGACCATCCGTTTATCCGGACGGTCGGGGGCGCGTACGTCCGCGGTGACGCCGGACGCACCGGATGAGCGGTGAGTCCCCAGTACCGTGCCGGCCACCGCACCCGGCAGCAACCTCTCGTGCCAGTGCTGCTGTCGAAACCCGTGAACATTTCGATTCCCTCTTGGGTGGCGGCTGCCTCCCACACAGGTGTACATCCGCTGCCCGTTCACGGGCTCTGGCTCAACTTCTGCGACGCGGCCACTCTGAGTGATCGGCGGGGGATGACATGCCCCCGGTTAGGCTCCGTGCCACGAGCAGACCGCCTAGGCGGCTTCCCACCAGCGGCCGGCTGTGCCGCTGCGGGCGTGCCCGCGCAGCAGGGACAGCAGCGATCCGAGAGCGGCGGTGGGCCGCCGGGAGGCCGGCCACGCGAGTACCGCGGTGCACGGTGGAAGGTCGGTGACGGCAACGTAACGGACACCGGGCCTGGGCATCAGTGCCCGGCAGCTTTCGGAGATGAAGCGGATGCCGTGACCCAGGCCCACATGAGAAACGCAGGATTCCAGGGTGGTTGCCGTGTGGTGGGTGTACCGCACAGGCGTTCCGTCGGGTCGCGGGTCGGCGGCCCAGAACTCACGCCACCCTCGGTCGACATGGGGTGAGAAACCGATCACGGGCAAATCGGCCAGATCGGAGAGAGTCACGGTCTCCCGGTCGGCCAGCGGATGGGTGTCCGGCAGGCACACAAAGCGTGCTTCTGTTCCCAGCGGTAGCGTGTGGATCCCCGTCGGCACAGGTCCGTAGCACACCACCGCATCGACCCGGTTCTCGAGCAGTGCCGTGAACTGCTCGACGTTGTCGACGTCCTGCCATTTCACCTCGGGTCCGGCGTTCCGCTCGCAGAGCCCGTCGAAGAGGATCCGCAAGGCAGGGAGGGCAGACAGATAGGACGCGAGCACCACCTGGCGGGAACCCGTGCGGGCGGTCGCTAACGCGCATTCGCGAAGGTCCTCGACGGCGTGCACTGCCGCTCGTATCCGAGGCAGGAGGGTCTGCCCGGCCACGGTCAGCTCGACGTGCCGTGTAGACCGCTCCACGAGACAGACACCCAGCGCCTCCTCCAAGGCGCGGATCTGCCGGCTGAGCGCGGGCTGGCTGATGTACATCCGCCTGGCCGCCCGTCCGAAGTGCAGTTCCTCCGCCAGTGCGAGCAACAGCCGTAGTTGATGCGTACTCGGATCGGTCGTCATCGTCTCCCCCGCCAGGACGGTCGATCACCAGCGTCTATGTCGTCAGTGTATCAATCGCCTTGGCTATTACATCAGTTGGCCCTTCCGAAGGGATACGGGAGGCCTCAGGATAAGAGGCACAGAAACCACATCAGGGAATGGATGCAATCAACTCCGTTCCCACGGGGATGAAGGGCAAGAGGTGTTCGGAAACATCAGGGCCACACGGAAAATGTCCGTCCTGGCGGCGACTGCAGCCCTGTCCGTCAGTGTGCTGACGGGGGCGGCACACGCCGATTCGCACGCAGATTCGCAGCCCACCGTTGTGGAGCGCGGCGGGGAAGACTTCTACTGGAAGTGTCAACACCGGAGTTGGAAGAGCGCCACCGACCCGGGCGGCCGGGATTCGTGGATCCTGCACGAGTCCCCGGACAAGAAACAGCGCGCCGGGATGAAGTTCTGGGCCGACGGCGAAAAGATATCGGTGTGGAACAACAGCAACATGGCCATGGAATACAAGGCCTACTTCGAGGGCACCAGAGGGCCGATGACGTGGTATTGGGTCCTCGAACCCGGCGGACACCACCACAGCGCCAACCTCTCAGTGGCTGAAGGGCACAGGGTACAGATCGTGGTCGTTCCCTGGCAGATCACCAGGGGCGGTTGCGTCGACAACGGTGGTCGTACCTGAGTGACCCATTGGGGCTCCGTCCAAAGGGGGGAGCCCCAAGTCTTGTCCCGATTACTCCAGCAAGATTTCGCTGTCTTACAGGCGTCTTTCGCCGGGTGGCGGGAGTTGTAGCGGGACTTCGATCGTGCGGGGGCGGTCTCACGGAGACCGCCCCTCGGTGGTGCGACAACGCCGCAGGTGGTGAGCCGCGCCGGACGGCCTGCAAGCGTCCCATCGGCGACCCACTCGGCGACGGCTGGCAGCCGCATCGCCGTGGGGCGCCGAGGCACGCTGGGTGATCGAGGAATGCTTCCATGAGTCTTCATCAGCCGCGGACGCACCCGCCTTCACCCAGGTCATGGCCCGGCTGCGGGTGCCCCAGCCGATCGGCCGGACCCAGGACCACGCCAGAACCCTCCTGGCCGACAATGCCTATTCTCCCGCGATCCGGATCCACCTCCGCCGGCGCGGGATCCGGGCAGGCTCTGGCCTATCACTTGCACGGCCTGACCCGCTCCACCATCCGCAGCGCCGACGGCGCCACCGCC
>NZ_MUMF01000596.1 GCF_002155905.1 Streptomyces tricolor
ACACAGCGGCGAGCAACCGGGCCGGGGAGGGGGCGGCAGGGCTGCCGGCCCGGTTGCTCGCCGCTGTGTCCGCGCGCCGCGCGCCCGGCGCCGCCTGGTCGTCCCGCACGCTGCTGACCGGCCTCGGTGTGGCCTCGGCCGGGCTGCTCGCGGCGGTCCTGGCGATCAGCGCGTGGCCGGACGGCGGCGACGGCACCGGCCCGGTCGCCGCCACGGGCGCGGCGTCCGGCACCGGCGGACCGTCCCCGTCCGCCACCGCTGACCTGCCCGCCGCCGGCCGGCCGGGCCGCCTGCGCAACGCCACCGGTCTCTGCCTGGACGTCCAAGGCACGCCCGCGCCCGGGGCGAGCGCGGTCCTCGCCGTCTGCTCCACCGCGGCCACGCAGCGGTGGACGTACGAGGCCGACGGACTGCTGCGCAGCGCGACCGCCGCCGGCCTGTGCCTGGACGCGCGCACCGACGCCGGTGTGGTGCTCCTCGGCGAGTGCGCCGACGCCGGCTCCGGGCGGGGGGACGACGTGCGCTACGACCTCACTCCGCAGGGCGAGTTGCTGCCGCGGTGGGACCGGAGCCTCGCGCTGGCCGCGGGCGGTTCCCGGCCCGGTGCCGACCTCGTGACCAAGGTGCGGGACGGGGGCGCGGGACAGCGGTGGAGCGCGGCGTAGTGGTCCCCGGGGGGCCGCGGTCCCGCCGGTTTCACGGCGCGGTCTCGGCCAGGTCCGCTCGCGTCACCGTGTCCGGGCGGGCGTGTCCCGACAGGGCCAGGGTGAGGTCGAACTCCGCCAGGACGCAGCGGATGACGTGGTCCACGCCGGCCTCGCCGTCCAGGCCGAGGCCGTAGACGTAGGGGCGGCCCAGGAGGACCGCCCGCGCGCCGAGGGCGAGGGCCTTGAACACGTCGGCGCCGGTGCGCACCCCGCTGTCGAACAGCACGGTCAGCCGGTCGCCGACCGCGTCCGCGACCCCGGGGAGGGCGTCGGCCGCGGCGATCGAACCGGCCACCTGCCGGCCGCCGTGGTTGGAGACGACCACGCCGTCCACGCCCGCGTCGGCGGCGAGCCGCGCGTCGTCCGGGTGCAGCACGCCCTTGAGGACGATCGGGCCGTCCCAGTGCTCGCGCAGGAACGCGAGGTCCGGCCAGGTGTGGCCGGCGTCCCCGAACAGGCCGAGGAAGTGCATGACGGCAGCGTTCGGGTCCTCGTGCACCGGCTTGGCGAGGCCCGCCCGGAACGCGGGGTCGGTGACGTAGTTGGCGGTGCCCACGCCATGCAGGAACGGCAGGTACGCCTGGTCCAGGTCGCGGGGCCGCCACGCCAGCAGCGGGGTGTCCAGGGTGACCACGAGCACCGAGTAACCCGACGCCTGCGCCCGGCCCAGGAAACTCCGGGTCACCTCACGGTCCTTGCCCCAGTACAGTTGGAACCACCGCTCGGCGTCCCCCATCGCCTCCGCCACCTGCTCCAGCGGGGTGCTCGACGCCGACGACAGGATGTACGGCACACCCCGCGCGGCGGCGGCCCGGGCGGCGGCGGACTCGGCGTCCGGGTGCATGATCGACAGCACGCCGACGGGCGCCAGGGCGAGCGGAGCCGGCAGGGTCCGCCCGAGCAGCTCGGTCGTCAGGTCGCGGGCGTGCACGTCCCGCAGCATGCGCGGCACGATCCGGTGCCGGTCGAGCGCCGCCCGGTTGGCGCGGGCCGTGCTGCCGTCGCCCGCGCTGCCCGCCACATAGCCCACCGGGCCCGGACCGAGCCGGTGTTCGGCCAGCTCCTCCAGCCGGCTCGGATCGGTGGGGAGCCGGGGCACCGCCCCGGTCGTCCCGTTCAGATAGATCTCGTACTGGAAGTCCGCCCAGTGCTGTGCCATTCGTCCCTCCCGAGCGCCGTCGGCCGCGTGCGCACCCGACCATACCGACCGGTAAGTCGGCCGGGGCAGGGGTGCGGGTCAGCGCGCGTCCGCCGCCGGCACGGGGGCGCCGGTGCCGGAAGCGGCTCCCGGACCGGTGATCGGCGGCACCGGGACCTCGACCGTACGGGCCAGCCGGGCACCCGCCGGGCCGTACGCGGCACGGGGCTCGGGGAACAGCCGCAGCAGCGCCAGGAAGAGCACCGCGGCCACGGCCAGCGAGAGCGGCAGGCCGATGTCGACGCCGTGCGCCAGGTCGCCGAGCGGGCCCACGAACTGGCCCGGGATGTTCGTGAACAGCACGCCGGTCAGCGCGGCCACCCACCAGGCGGTCATGCCGCGCCAGTTCCAGCCGTGCGCGAACCAGTAACGCCCGCCGCGCTGACGGCGATTGAAGACCTGGAGGGCCTCCGGGTCGTACCAGCCGCGCCGGGTCCAGAAGCCCAGCATCATCACCACCATCCAGGGCGTGGTGCAGGTGATGATCACCGTGGCGAAGGTGGAGATCGACCGGACCAGGTCCAGGCCGAACCGGCCGACGAAGATGAACACGATCGACAACGCGCCGACCAGCAGCGTCGCCCGGACCCGCGACAGCCTCGGGAACACCGAGGAGAAGTCCAGGCCGGTGCCGTACAGCGAGGTCGTGCCGGTGGACATGCCGCCGATCAGCGCCAGCAGGCACACCGGCAGGAAGAACCAGCTCGGCGAGATCGCCAGCAGCCCGCCCACGAAGTCCGGCGCGGCCGGGTCGACGTACGCCGGTGCCTTCGTCGCCACGATGCTCGCCGTGGCCAGGCCGAACACGAACGGCAGCAGCGTCGCGAGCTGGGACAGGAACGCGGCCCCGACCACCCGGCGGCGCGGGGTGGACGCCGGGATGTAGCGCGACCAGTCGCCGAGGAAGGCGCCGAACGACACCGGGTTGGACAGCACGATCAGCGTCGCGCCGATGAAGGAGGGCCAGAACATCGACCGCGTCGCCGCGTCCGCCGAGTCCGTGAACACCCCGGCGTACGACGGGTCGAAGTCACCCGCGAAGGCGACCGCGCCGAGCA
>NZ_MUMF01000597.1 GCF_002155905.1 Streptomyces tricolor
GGGTGGGTTACAGGGCGACCAGTTTGACCAGGCCGAAGGCCGCGGCGGCTACCAGGGCCGCTGCCGGCATGGTGATGAACCAGCCGAGGACGATGTTCTTGGCCACGCCCCAGCGGACCGCGTTGACACGCTTGGTGGCGCCGACGCCCATGATGGCGGAGGTGATGACGTGGGTCGTGGAGATGGGCGCCTTGAAGAGGAACGCCGTGGTGAACATGATCGAGGCGCCCGTGGTCTCCGCGGCGAAGCCCTGCGGCGGGTCCAGTTCGATGATCTTGCGGCCCAGCGTGCGCATGATGCGCCAGCCACCCGCGTAGGTGCCCAGGGACAGCATCACGGCACAGACGATCTTCACCCAGACCGGGATCGGGTCGCCGTACGTCTCGTGGCCGGAAATCACCAGGGCCATCACCACGATGCCCATGGTCTTCTGGGCGTCCTGGAGACCGTGGCCCAGGGCCATGCCGGCCGCCGACACCGTCTGGGCGATCCGGAAACCGCGCTTGGCCTTGTGCGGGTTGGCCCGGCGGAAGATCCACAGGATCGCCGTCATGACCAGGTAGCCGACGACCAGACCGACGACCGGCGACACGAACATCGGGATGACGATCTTCTCGACGACGCCGCCCCACAGCACGTCCGTACCGCCCGCCAGCGCCGCACCCACCATGCCGCCGAACAGGGCGTGCGAGGAGGAGGACGGCAGGCCGAAATACCAGGTGACGAGGTTCCAGACGATCGCGCCGAGCAGGGCCGCGAAGAGGATCCCCATCCCCGTGGAGCCCTCGGGCGTCTCGATCAGGCCCTCGCTGACCGTCTTGGCGACCCCGGAGCCCAGGAAGGCACCGGCCAGGTTCATCACCGCGGCCATGGCGAGGGCCGCCCGCGGGGTCAGCGCCCGCGTCGAGACCGAGGTCGCGATCGCGTTCGCCGAGTCGTGGAAGCCGTTCGTGTAGGTGAAGAAGAGCGCGACCGCGACGGTCGCGATCAGGGCGAAGGTGTCCATCGACGCCTCAGGACTCCTTGACGGCGATGGTCTCCACCGTGTTCGCCACGTGCTCGAACGCGTCCGCCGCCTCTTCCAGGACGTCCACGATCTGCTTGAGCTTCAGCACCTCGATCGCGTCGTACTTGCCGTTGAAGAGGTGGGCGAGCAGCTTGCGGTGGATCTGGTCCGCCTGGTTCTCCAGCCGGTTGACCTCGATCCAGTACTCGGTGAGGTTCTCCATGGTGCGCAGGTGCGGCATGGCCTCCGCGGTCAGCTCGGCCGCCCGGGCCAGCACCTCGATCTGCTGCTCGACGCCCTTCGGCAGTTCCTCGATGTTGTAGAGGACGACGAGGTCGACCGCCTCCTCCATGAAGTCCATGATGTCGTCCAGGGAACCGGCGAGGGCGTAGATGTCCTCGCGGTCGAACGGCGTGATGAACGAGGAGTTCAGCTGGTGGAAGATCGCGTGCGTGGCGTCGTCACCTGCGTGTTCCGCTGCCCGCATACGCTCTGCGATCTCGGCCCGGGCGGAGGAGTCCGCCCCGAGCAGTTCCATCAGGAGTTTCGAGCCGGTGACGATGTTGTCCGCGGACGCGGCGAACATGTCGTAGAAGCTCGTCTCCCTGGGGGTCAGACGAAAGCGCACGTGGGGTCCTCGGGGTGCTTCGGTTTCGGTCAGGCTGATGCTAGGCGCATCATCCGGCCACGGCTAATGGGCCGCATCCCAGTGTCGCCCATCGGGCAGAGTGGTCAGCACGGGGGCGCACGAAGGGCTCCCTACCCCGGAAAGTTCGTTACCATATACCCACTAGGGGTATCTATCCCGTTTTGTGTCCACAGCTCGTCCCGAGACGGAGGCCCGCGATGACGACGACGACCGAGGCCGGCGCCACGCATGGCTACCACAAGCAGAAGGACGAGCACCTCAAGCGGCTGCGCCGCATCGAGGGGCAGATCCGCGGCCTGCAGCGGATGGTGGACGAGGACACCTACTGCATCGACATACTCACGCAGGTCTCCGCCTCCACCAAGGCGTTGCAGTCCTTCGCGCTCCAGCTGCTGGAGGAGCACCTGCGGCACTGCGTCGCGGACGCGGCCGTCAAGGGCGGTGCCGAGGCCGACGCGAAGGTGGAGGAGGCGACGAAGGCGATCGGCCGGCTGCTGCGCAGCTGAGCCGGGCCCGCTCCGGACAGCGGCCGGTCCGTCGGGCCCCTGGGCCCCCTTGGTCTCCTGGTCCGGCGGCCCGGCGGCCCTGGGTCCGTCGGCTCGGCGGTCCGTCAGTCCGGATTTCGCTCTTCCGCCACCCGCAGCACCTCGTCGATGCTCTCCAGGCTGAGCCGGTCCTCGGCGGCCGAGGCCGCGATGATCAGCTCTCCGCACAGCTCGATCTCGGCGAGGGCCACATGGTCCTGCACCGCCGTGCCGCCGACCGGAGCCACCCGCCTCACCTCTTCTCTGCCGCCACCGCTCCCTAGAGTAGGCAGCGGTCTACACACCGCGCATGGCACGGACGGGCTACTTACGGGGTGGCGACCCGGACTAGTGACTGGCCGGTTTCAGGCCCCGCCCCCGCTGTCCCGGCCCCCGCTGTCC
>NZ_MUMF01000006.1:0-160 GCF_002155905.1 Streptomyces tricolor
CGGCCGCCACGGTCTGACCCCGAGCACACGGTTACTGAAGGAAGCATCCCCATGAAGATCGACTGGGCGGCCCTCGGCTCCGTCTTCGGCGTCAGCCTCGTGTTCACGGTGGCCCTCGTGGTCCTGTTCACCCTCGGCATCAACGGTCTGGCGCGCCGCG
>NZ_MUMF01000006.1:216-48599 GCF_002155905.1 Streptomyces tricolor
GCGGCGGTGGCGTACGGCATCTACCTGATCGTGGCCAAGCCCTGACGGTCCCGGACCGTACCGACGGCCCTGCCGGGCCACCGCTTCGGCGGTGCCCGGCAGGGCCGTCGCGCGTGTGCGGTGTGGGCCTCAGCACAGTCCGGCGTCCCAGGTCAAAGGCAAGTTGACGGCCGTTCCGGGCGCGTGGTGGACTGCCCAGGCCAGTCACGGCGGCAGGAGAGGAAGCCGGTGCGAATCCGGCGCGGTCCCGCCACTGTCACCGGGGAAGAAACCCCGGGAGCCAGGAACTCTCACCGCCGATTCACGTCGAACCAGGGCGCGGACACCCTGAGTGAGGACACATATCGCCATGCTCGGCTGCCGTTCGAGGACCAGTACCAGGACCGTTCCTGCGCCCACGGCCGGCTGAGCCGATGGGTGCCGATCGCACGTACGCGTACGGCGCCGCCGCAGGCGTCCTCGGTGACCTGCTTCTCGGCGATCCCCGCCGCGGGCATCCGGTCGCCGCGTTCGGCCGCGCGGCCGGGGCCGTGGAAGGCGCGTTGTGGCACGACCACCGCGGCTGGGGCGCCCTGCACACCGCCGTGTGCGCCGGCGGCGCCGTCGCTCTGGGCGCGCTGGCCGCGCGCGCCGTACGCCCCTCCCCCGCCGCCTCCGTCGCGCTGACCGCCGCCGCCACCTGGGCCGTGGTCGGCGGCACCTCGCTCGCCCGGGAGGCCCGCGCCGTCGGGCGCGCCCTGGAGGCCGGGGACATCGAGGCCGCCCGGAACCGGCTGCCCCATCTGTGCGGCCGGGACCCACAGGCGCTGGACGCCGACGGCATCGCCCGGGCCGTGGTCGAGTCGGTCGCCGAGAACACCTCGGACGCCGTGGTCGGCGCTCTCGTCTGGGGCGCCGTGGCCGGGGTGCCGGGGCTCCTCGGGTTCCGGGCGGTCAACACCCTCGACGCGATGGTGGGTCACAAGTCGCCCCGGCTGCGCCGGTTCGGCTGGGCCTCCGCCCGCCTCGACGACGTCGCCGGCTGGCCGGGCGCCCGGCTGACCGCCGTGCTCGCCGCCGCGGCCGGGCCGGACCCGCGCGGGGCGCTGCGCGCCTGGAAGGCCGACGCGGGCAAGCACCCGAGCCCCAACGCCGGTCCCGTGGAGGCCGCCTTCGCGGGCGCCCTCGGCGTGCGCCTGGGCGGAACGCTCTCCTACGGCGGCCGGGTCGAGCACCGGCCCGTGCTCAACGGCGCCGCCGGACGGCCGGTGCGGGTCACCGACATCGACCGGGCCGTACGGCTCTCCCGCCGGGTCGGCCTGCTCGCCCTCGGCGGCACGCTCGCCGCACGCCGACTGCTGAAAGGACGCGGGAAGTGAACGGTGGTCTCCTCGTCGCCGGCACCACCTCCGACGCCGGCAAGAGCGTCGTGACGGCCGGGATCTGCCGCTGGCTGGTGCGCCAGGGCGTGAAGGTGGCGCCCTTCAAGGCGCAGAACATGTCGCTCAACTCGTTCGTCACGCGCGAGGGCGCGGAGATCGGGCGGGCGCAGGCCATGCAGGCCCAGGCCTGCCGGATCGAGCCGACCGCGCTGATGAACCCGGTGCTGCTCAAGCCCGGCGGCGAGCAGAGCAGCCAGGTGGTGCTGCTGGGCAAGCCGGTGGGCGAGCTGAGCGCGCGCGGCTACCACGGCGGGCGCCAGCAGCGGCTGCTCGGCACGGTGCTGGACTGCCTGGCCGAGTTGCGGGGCACGTATGACGCGGTGATCTGTGAGGGGGCGGGGAGTCCGGCCGAGATCAACCTGCGGCGGACCGACATCGTCAACATGGGCATCGCCCGCAACGCGCGGCTGCCCGTGCTGGTCGTCGGCGACATCGACCGCGGGGGCGTCTTCGCCTCCTTCTTCGGCACGGTGGCGCTGCTCTCCCGGGAGGACCAGGAGCTGGTCGCCGGCTTCCTGGTGAACAAGTTCCGCGGCGACGTCTCGCTGCTGGAGCCGGGCCTGGACATGCTGCACGGGCTGACCGGGCGGCACACGTACGGCGTGCTGCCCTTCCGGCACGGGCTCGGTATCGACGAGGAGGACGGGCTCCGCGTCTCGCTGCGCGGCACGGTCCGCGAGTCGACCGTGACTCCCCCGGTCGGCGAGGACGTGCTGCGGGTCGCCGTCTGCGCGATCCCGCTGATGTCCAACTTCACCGACGTGGACGCGCTGGCCGCCGAACCGGGCGTCGTGGTGCGGTTCGTGGACCGGCCGGAGGAGCTGGCGGACGCCGACCTGGTGGTGGTGCCGGGCACGCGCGGGACCGTACGGGCGCTGGAGTGGCTGCGGGAGCGCGGCCTCGCGGACGCGCTCGTACGACGGGCCGCCGAGCAGCGCCCCGTCCTCGGCATCTGCGGCGGCTTCCAGATCCTCGGCGAGCACATCGAGGACGAGGTCGAGAGCCGGCGCGGTCATGTCGACGGACTCGGCGTGCTGCCCGTCCGGGTGCGCTTCGCCCGCGAGAAGACCCTCACCCGGCCGGCGGGCGAAGCCCTCGGCGAGCGGGTCGAGGGGTACGAGATCCATCACGGAGTCGCCGAAGTCACCGGCGGCGATCCCTTCCTGGACGGCTGCCGGGTCGGCCAGACCTGGGGCACCCACTGGCACGGCTCGCTGGAGTCGGACGGCTTCCGGCGGGCCTTCCTGCGCGAGGTGGCCGCCGCCGCGGGCCGCCGCTTCGTGCCCGCGCCGGACACCTCCTTCGCCGCGCTGCGCGAGGAGCAGCTCGACCGGCTCGGCGACCTGATCGAACAGCACGCGGACACGGACGCGCTGTGGCGGCTCATCGAGTCCGGCGCGCCGCAAGGACTGCCTTTCATTCCACCGGGAGCGCCCGCATGAGCACAGTGTTGTTGTTGTCGACCGCCGACACGGATCTGCTGGCGGCCCGGGCCTCCGGCGCCGGCTACCGCATCGGCAACCCCACCCGCGTCGACGTCGCCGGGGAGCTGCCGGGTCTGATCGAGGGCGCGGACCTCGCCGTCGTCCGGCTGCTGGGCGGCAAGCGGGCCTGGGAGGACGGGCTGGCCGCGCTGAAGGCGTCCGGCATCCCGACCGTGCTGCTGGGCGGCGAGGCCGTGCCGGACGCCGAGCTGATGGCCGAGTCGTCCGTGCCCGCCGGTGTGGTCGCGGAGGCGCTGAAGTACCTGGTCGAGGGCGGCCCCGCGAACCTGCTGGAGCTGTCCCGGTTCCTGTCGGACACCGTGCTGCTGACCGGTGAGGGCTTCGAGGAGCCGCGCCGGATGCCGGAGTTCGGCGTGCACGGCGGGTACGAGGTCCGGGAGGGCCGGCCGACCGTGGGCGTGCTGTTCTACCGGGCGCACGAACTGAGCGGCAACACCGCCTTCGTGGACACCCTGTGCGCGGCCATCGAGGCGAAGGGCGCCAACGCCCTGCCGGTGTACTGCGGTTCGCTGCGCGGCGCGGACGCCGGGCTGTACAAGCTGCTGGGCCGGGCCGACGCGCTGGTGGCCACCGTGCTCGCGGCCGGCGGCACGCACGCCTCCCAGGCCTCGGCGGGCGGCGACGAGGAGGCCTGGGACATCGGCGCGCTCGCCGAGCTGAACGTCCCCGTGTTGCAGGGCCTGTGCCTGACCTCGTCGAAAAAGGCGTGGAACGAGTCGGACGCCGCCCTGTCCCCCATGGACGCCGCGATGCAGGTCGCGATCCCGGAGTTCGACGGCCGGCTGATCACCGTCCCGTTCTCCTTCAAGGAGCAGGGCCCCGACGACGTGCCGGTGTACGTCGCCGACCCCGAGCGGGCCGGCCGCGTGGCCGGGATCGCCGTCCGGCACGCCCGGCTGAAGCACAAGCCGAACGCCGAGAAGAAGATCGCCCTGGTCTTCACCGCGTACCCGACGAAGCACTCCCGGGTCGGCAACGCGGTCGGTCTGGACACGCCCGCGTCGGCGGTGCGGGTGCTGGACGCGCTGCGCGACGCGGGCTACGGCGTCACCGGCTACCCGGCCGGCGGCGACGAGCTGATCCACCGCCTCATCGAGGCCGGCGGCCACGACGTCGAGTGGCTGACCGAGGAGCAGCTGGCCGCCGCGCCGGCGCGGGTGCCGCTGGCCGACTACCGGGCGTGGTTCGAGAAGCTGGACCCCGGGCTGCGGGACGCGATGACCGAGGCGTGGGGCGAGCCGCCGGGGTCCCTCTACGTCGACGGGGACGACATCGTCCTCGCGTCGCTCCGGTTCGGGAACGTCGTCGTGATGATCCAGCCGCCGCGCGGCTTCGGCGAGAACCCGATCGCGATCTACCACGACCCGGACATGCCGCCGTCGCACCACTACATGGCGGCCTACCGCTGGCTGGAGAACAGCTTCGGCGCGGACGCGGTGGTGCACATGGGCAAGCACGGCACGATGGAGTGGCTGCCGGGCAAGGGTCTGGGCCTGAGCGCCGGCTGCGCGCCGGACGCCGTCCTCGGCGACCTCCCCCTGGTCTACCCCTTCATCGTCAACGACCCCGGTGAGGGCACCCAGGCCAAGCGGCGCGGGCACGCCACGGTCGTCGACCACCTGGTGCCGCCGATGGCCCGCGCGGACACCTACGGCGATCTCGCCAAGCTGGAGCAGCTGCTGGACGAGTACGCGCTCGTCTCCGACCTGGACCCGGCGAAGGCCCCGGCCGTCCGCGCCCAGATCTGGACGCTGGTCAAGGCCGCCGAGCTGCACCACGACCTGCACGTGGACGAGCAGCCGGACGACGACGAGTTCGACGAGTTCGTCATGCACATCGACGGCTACCTGTGCGAGATCAAGGACGTGCAGATCCGGGACGGCCTGCACATCCTCGGTGGCGGCCCGGTCGGCGAACCGCGCGTGAACCTCGTGCTGGCCGTGCTGCGCGCCTCGCAGGTGTGGGGCGGGCAGGCGAACGCGCTGCCGGGTCTGCGGGCCTCGCTGGCGGCCCATTTCGGGCTGGTGGAGAAGGAGTTGCTGGCCGAGCCGGGCGCCCCGGTGAAGGTGCCGGTGGAGCTGACGGACCTGGTCGAGGGGCCGTCCCGGACCGCCGCCGACACGATCGACCTGCTGGAGCAGCTGTGCCGGCGGATCGCGGAGGAGATGGAGGCCCGGGCCTGGGACCGCGCGGTCGTCCCGGCGGTGCTGCGGGGCGTGCTCGGCGCCGAACTCCCCGACGCCGTCGCGGTGCTGGAGTTCGCGTGCGCGGAGGTCGTGCCGCGGCTGGCGCGGACCACCGACGAGATCGGGCACATCCTGCGGGCCCTGGACGGCGGTTACGTCCCGGCGGGCCCGTCCGGGTCGCCGACCCGCGGCCTGGTCAACGTCCTGCCGACGGGCCGGAACTTCTACTCGGTCGACCCCAAGGCCATCCCGTCCCGGCTGAGCTGGGAGGTCGGGCAGTCGCTCGCGGACTCGCTGGTGCAGCGGTATCTGAGCGACACCGGGGAGTACCCGAAGTCCGTGGGCCTCACCGTGTGGGGCACGTCCGCGATGCGCACCCAGGGCGACGACATCGCCGAGATCCTGGCGCTGCTGGGCTGCCGCCCGGTGTGGGACGAGGCCTCGCGCCGGGTGACGGGGTTCGAGGTGATTCCCCTGGCCGAGCTGGGGCGGCCCCGTATCGACGTCACGGTCCGCATCTCCGGGTTCTTCCGGGACGCGTTCCCGCATGTGGTCGCTCTGATCGACGACGCGGTACGGGCGGTGGCGGAGCTGGACGAGCCGGCCGAGTCCAACTACGTGCGGGCGCACGTGGACGAGGACACCGCCGGGCACGGCGACCGGCGCCGGGCCACGGCCCGCATCTTCGGCTCCAAGCCGGGTGCGTACGGCGCCGGTCTGCTGCCGCTGATCGACGCCCGCAACTGGCGCAGCGACGCCGACCTCGCCGAGGTGTACGCGGTGTGGGGCGGCTACGCCTACGGGCGCGGGCTCGACGGGCGGGCGGCGCGCGGGGACATGGAGACCGCGTTCAAGCGGATCGCGGTGGCGGCGAAGAACGTCGACACCCGCGAGCACGACCTGGTCGACGCCGACGACTACTTCCAGTACCACGGCGGCATGGTCGCCATGGTCCGGCACCTGACGGGCGCCAACCCGGAGGCGTACGTCGGTGACAGCGCCGTACCGGACCAGGTGAAGACCCGCACGCTGGGCGAGGAGACGCACCGCGTCTTCCGCGCGCGGGTGGTGAACCCGCGCTGGATGGCGGCCATGCGCCGGCACGGCTACAAGGGCGCCTTCGAGATGGCGGCGACCGTGGACTACCTGTTCGGCTACGACGCCACGGCCGGCGTGGTCGACGACTGGATGTACGAGAAGCTGAGCGCGGAGTACGTCTTCGACCCGGAGAACCGGGACTTCATGAAGAAGTCCAACCCGTGGGCGCTGCGCGGCATCACCGAGCGCCTGCTGGAGGCGGCGGACCGGGGGCTGTGGGCGGAGCCGGACGCGGACACGCTGGAGCGGCTGCGCGCCACCTACCTGGAGCTGGAAGGCGACTTGGAGGGCGACCAGTGACCACCCCGTTCCCCTTTACGGCCGTTGTCGGTCAGGACGATCTGCGGCTCGCGCTGCTGCTGAACGCCGTGTCGCCGGCGGTCGGCGGTGTGCTGGTGCGCGGCGAGAAGGGCACCGCGAAGTCGACGGCGGTGCGGGCGCTGTCCGCGCTGCTGCCCGCGGTGGCCGTGGTGCCCGGGTGCCGGTTCTCTTGCGACCCGGCCGCCCCGGACCCGTCGTGCCCGGACGGGCCGCACGAGGCCGGCACCGGTACCGAGCGGCCCGCGCGGATGGTCGAGCTGCCCGTCGGTGCCTCCGAGGACCGGCTGGTCGGTGCCCTGGACATCGAGCGGGCGCTCGCGGAGGGCGTGAAGGCGTTCGAGCCGGGCCTGCTGGCCGACGCGCACCGCGGGATCCTGTACGTCGACGAGGTCAACCTCCTCCACGACCACCTGGTCGACCTGCTGCTGGACGCGGCGGCGATGGGCGCCTCGTACGTGGAGCGCGAGGGTGTGTCCGTGCGGCACGCGGCCCGCTTCCTGCTGGTCGGGACGATGAACCCCGAGGAGGGCGAGCTGCGGCCCCAGCTGCTCGACCGGTTCGGGCTGACCGTGGAGGTCGCGGCCTCGCGGGAGCCGGAGCAGCGGGTGGAGGTCGTCCGGCGCCGGCTGGCGTACGACGACGATCCCGCCGGGTTCGCCGCGCGCTGGGCCGACGAGGAGGCCGCCGTACGGCAGCGGATCGTCGCCGCGCGGGAGCTGCTGCCGCAGGTGCGGCTGGGCGACGGGGCGCTGCGGCAGATCGCGGCGACCTGTGCCGCCTTCGAGGTGGACGGCATGCGCGCCGACATCGTGATGGCACGGACCGCGACCGCGCTGGCCGCGTGGGCCGGGCGGACCGACGTGCTCGCCGAGGACGTGCGGCAGGCGGCGCTGCTCGCGCTGCCGCACCGGCGGCGGCGGAACCCGTTCGACGCGCCGGGCCTGGACGAGGACAAGCTGGACGAGACGCTGGAGCAGTTCTCCGGGGACGACGGGGACGGCGACGACGATCCCGGTCCGGACGGTCCCGGTGGGGGCGGCGGGCAGCCGGCGCCGGACGGCGGCCCGCAGGACGACGGCGGCAGCGCCGCTCGGCCCGAGGCCGGCGAGGACGGACAGCCGCAGGCGTCCGGCGCGGGCGAGCAGTCGGCCGTCCGGGCCGCCGAGCCGTTCCGGACCAGGGTGCTGAGCGTGCCCGGCATCGGCGAGGGCGCCGCCGGGCGGCGGTCCCGGGCCCGCACCGAGCACGGGCGGACCACCGGGGCCCGGCGGCCCCAGGGCGCGCTGACCAAGCTGCACCTGGCCGCGACCGTGCAGGCCGCCGCGCCGCACCAGCGGGCGCGGGGCCGGTCCGGGCCGGGGCTGGTGATCCGCCGGGACGATCTGCGGCAGGCGGCCCGGGAGGGGCGCGAGGGGAACCTCGTGCTGTTCGTCGTGGACGCCTCCGGTTCGATGGCCGCGCGGCAGCGGATGAGCGCCGTGAAGGGCGCCGTGCTGTCGCTGCTCCTGGACGCCTACCAGCGGCGGGACAAGGTGGGGTTGGTGACCTTCCGGGGGTCGGCCGCCGAGGTGGCGTTGCCGCCCACGTCGTCCGTCGACGCCGCCGCCGCGCGGCTGGAGTCGCTGCCGACCGGCGGGCGTACGCCGCTCGCCGCCGGGCTGCTCAAGGCGCACGAGGTGCTGCGGGTGGAGCGGCTGCGGGATCCGGCGCGGCGGGCGCTGCTGGTCGTGGTGACGGACGGGCGGGCCACCGGTGGCCCGGAGCCCGTGCTGCTCGCCTCCCGGGCCGCCGGGCTGTTCGCGGCCGAGGGGGTCGCCTCGGTGGTCGTGGACTGCGAGTCGGGGCCGGTGCGGCTCGGGCTGGCCGGGCAGCTGGCCGGGGATCTGGGCGGTACGGCGGTGACGCTGGACGAGCTGCGGGCGGACTCGATCGCCGGGCTGGTGAAGGGAATTCAGGGCAGGAGGGCCGCGTAATGCCGCAGGGACAGCCGAGTGTCGTACCGGACGACGGGCTGACGACCCGTCAGCGCCGCAACCGTCCGCTGGTCGTCGTGCACACGGGCGTCGGCAAGGGCAAGTCCACCGCCGCGTTCGGGCTCGCGCTGCGCGCCTGGAACCAGGGGTGGCCCATCGGGGTGTTCCAGTTCGTCAAGTCGGCGAAGTGGAAGGTCGGCGAGGAGAACGCGCTGCGCGTGCTCGGCGCCTCCGGGCAGGGCGGCACCGTCGACTGGCACAAGATGGGCGAGGGCTGGTCCTGGGTCCAGCGGGACATCCAGGGTGACAACTCGACCAACGAGGAGAAGGCCCGCGAGGGCTGGGAGCAGGTCAAGCGGGACCTGGCCGCCGAGACGTACCGGCTGTACGTGCTCGACGAGTTCGCCTACCCGATGCACTGGGGCTGGGTCGACACCGACGAGGTCGTCGACGTGCTGCGCAACCGGCCCGGCACCCAGCACGTGGTGATCACCGGGCGGAACGCGCCGGAGAAGCTGGTGGACTTCGCCGACCTCGTCACCGACATGTCCAAGGTCAAGCACCCCATGGACGTGGGCCAGAAGGGCCAGAAGGGCATCGAGTGGTGACGAGGTCGGTGCCTCGGCTGGTCGTCGCCGCGCCCTCCTCGGGCAGCGGCAAGACCACCGTGGCCACGGGGCTGATGGCCGCGTTCGCCGCGCGGGGGCTCGCCGTGTCCCCGCACAAGGTCGGGCCGGACTACATCGACCCCGGGTACCACGCCCTCGCGACCGGGCGGGTGGGGCGCAACCTGGACGCGTACCTGTGCGGGCCGGAGCTGGTCGCTCCGCTGTTCCTGCACGGGGCGCGGGGATGCGACATCGCCGTGGTCGAGGGAGTGATGGGGCTGTACGACGGGGCCGCCGGCGAAGGTGAGCTGGCGTCCACCGCGCAGGTCGCCAAGCTGCTGCGGGCACCGGTCGTGCTCGTCGTGGACGCGTCCTCGCAGTCGCGGTCGGTGGCGGCGCTGGTGCACGGGTTCGCGTCCTTTGACCCGCAGGTGCGGATCGGGGGCGTGATCCTGAACAAGGTCGCCTCGGACCGGCACGAGGAACTGCTCCGGGAGGCGCTGGACTCCTCCGGGGTGCCGGTGCTGGGTGCCTTGCGGCGGGTCGCCCAGGTGGACACGCCGTCCCGGCATCTGGGGCTGGTGCCCGTCGCCGAGAGACAGGCCGCCGCGGTCGGCGCGGTGGCGGAGATGGCCGCGCAGGTGGAGCGCGGGTGCGATCTGGAAGCCCTGCTCGGCCTGGCGCGGGGTGCCGGAACGCTGCCGGGTGCCGCGTGGGAACCGCCCGTCACCGCGGCGCCGAGGCGCGAGGTGGTCGCCGTCGCCGGCGGGTCCGCCTTCACCTTCTCCTACGCCGAGCACACCGAGCTGCTCACCGCCGCCGGAGCCGAGGTCGTCACCTTCGATCCGCTCCGGGACGAGCGGCTGCCCGAGGGAACGGCCGGGTTGGTCGTCGGGGGCGGTTTCCCCGAGGTGTACGCCCAGGAGCTGTCCGCCAACGAGCCCCTGCGCAGGGCCGTCGCCGAACTGGCCCTCTCCGGTGCCCCCGTGGCCGCCGAGTGTGCCGGGCTGCTCTACCTCTGCCGCGAGCTGGACGGGCAGCCCATGTGCGGGGTGCTCGACGCCACCGCCCGGATGTCGGATCGGCTGACCCTCGGCTACCGGGACGCGGTGGCCGTCGGCGACAGTGTGCTGGCGCAGGCCGGGACGCGGATGCGGGGCCACGAGTTCCACCGCACCGTCGTGGAGCCGGGCGCCGGCGCCGCTCCCGCCTGGGGCGTACGGGCCCCGGTCCGCCGGGTCGAAGGTTTCGTGCAGCGGGGCGTGCACGCGAGTTATCTGCACACGCACTGGGCGTCCCGGCCCGGTGTCGCCCGTCGGTTCGTGGAGAGGTGCCGGACGTCATGAGCAGCAGGCTGGTCGGAGTGGGGGTCGGCCCCGGGGATCCGGAGCTGGTGACCGTCAAGGGGGTCAACGCGCTGCGTTCGGCCGATGTCGTCGTCGTACCGGTGATGGACACCGGGGAGCGGGGGCGGGCCGAGGCGACGGTGTTGCACTACGTGCCCGAGGAGAAGGTCGTCCGGGTGGTGTTCGCGCTGAACGAGCGGACCGACCGGGCACGGCGGGAGGCCGCCTGGGACGCGGCGGGCGAGCGGGTCGCCGGGCTGCTGGCCCGGCACGGGTCCGTCGCCTTCGCGACCATCGGCGACCCCAACGTGTACTCGACGTTCACCTATCTCGCGCAGACCCTCGCGGAGCTGGTGCCGGGCGTCGTCGTGGAGACCGTGCCCGGGATCACCGCCATGCAGGATCTCGCGGCGCGGTCCGGGGCGGTGCTGACCGAGGGCACCGAGCCGCTCGTCCTGGTGCCGGTGACGGCCGGGTCCACGGTGCTGAAGGAGGCCCTCGCCGGGCCGGGGACGGTCGTGGCGTACAAGTTCGGGCGGCAGGCCGCCGAGGTGGCTGAGGCGCTGCGGGAGACCGGGCGGATCGAGGACGCCGTGTGGGGGTCGGCGCTCGGTCTGCCGGAGGAGTCGATCCGGCCGGCCGCCGAGCTGGACGGGGCCGCGCTGCCGTACCTGTCGACGCTGATCGCGCCCGCGCGGCGCGACGGCGGGCGGGGCGGGAAGCTGTGAGACCGCCCGGGTCACCCCGTGACGCCCACCACCAGCCAGATGAACGCCGCGCCCGCGACCGTGCACAGCAGGGTCGACCGGGCGGGGTGCTCGTGGTGGGCCTCGGGGAGGATCTCGGCCGCGGCGAGGTACAGCAGTGCGCCGCCGAACAGGCCGAGATAGCCGCCGAGGACGCCCTCCGGGACGGTGAGGAACGTGGACGCGGTGGCTCCGGCGACGGGTGCGACGGCGTCCGCGAAGAGCATGGCGAGGGCCTTGCGGCGGGCGTTGCCGTACAGGCTGGTGAGGGTGAAGGTGTTGAAGCCGTCCGCGAAGTCGTGGGCGATGACGGCGAGCGCCACCGCGGTGCCCATGCCCTCGCCGACCTGGAAGGACGCGCCGATCGCCACCCCGTCCATCAGGCTGTGCCCCACCATCGCCGCGGCGGCCGTCAGGCCCACCTCGGGGGCTCTTCGCTTGTGCTCTTCGGCGCCGTGGGCGGCGCGGCGGGCCGCGAGCAGGCGTTCCACCAGATGGGCGAGGAGAAAGCCGGCCACGAACAGCAGGAGCGCGGCCGGGACGCCGTAGACCTCGGTGTCCGCCGCCCGCAGGGCCTCCGGCAGCAGGTCCAGGCCGACCACGCCCAGCATCAGCCCGCCGGCCAGGCCCAGCACCAGATGGCGGCGGTCGGTCACGCGCTGTGCCGTCCAGCCGCCGGCCAGCGTCATCAGGAACGCGCCGAGCGCCACGAAGACCGCCATAGGCCCTTGCTATCGGATCGACCCGCGTTCCCGCACGTCCGACAGCCACAACCGCAGTACTCGTAGGAGAGGACCGATTCCCATGGCCGATGCCACCACCGGCAAGGTGACCTTCGTCGGTGCCGGCCCCGGCGCCGCCGACCTGCTGACGTTCCGTGCCGCGCGGGCCATCGCCGAGGCCGACGTGGTGATCTGGGCCGCGAGCCTGGTCCAGGCGGAGGTCCTCGACCACGCGCGCGAGGGCGCCGAGATCCTGGACTCGGCGGCCATGCCGCTGGAGGACGTCGTCGCCGTGTACCGACGTGCGTTCGAAGAGGGGCTGAAGGTCGCCCGGATCCACTCCGGCGACCCCGCCCTGTGGGGCGGCACGCAGGAGCAGCTGGACCGCTGTGCGGAGATCGGCATCCCCACCGAGGTGGTGCCGGGCGTGTCCTCCTTCTCCGCCGTGGCCGCGCTCGCGCAGCGCGAGCTGACCATCCCGGAGGTCGCGCAGTCCGTGGTGCTGACCCGGCTGGGCGGCGGCAAGACGCCGATGCCGCCCGGCGAGGAGGTCCGCGAGTTCGCCCGCCACGGCACCACCATGGCGATCTTCCTGTCGGCGGCGCGCAGCGGGCAGCTGGTGCGGGAGCTGCTGGAGGGCGGCTACCCCACGACCACGCCGGTCGTGGTCGCGTACCAGGCGACCTGGCCGGAGGAGCTGGTCGTGCGGTGCACGATCGGCACGCTGGAGGAGACGGTCAAGGAGCACAAGCTCTGGAAGCACACCCTGTTCCTGGTCGGCCCGGCGCTGGACGCCCACGGCACGCGGTCGCACCTGTACCACCCGGGGCACTTCCACGGCTACCGGAAGGCCGACCCCCAGGCGCGGCGGGCGCTGCGCGAGCAGAGGGCGAAGAGTTGATCACGGTCGTCGGTACCGGGACCGGGGCGCCGGTGCCCGAGGACGTCCTCGCCGGGGCCGCGCTGGTGGTCGGCGGGCGGCGGCACCTGGACGCCGTACGGCTGCCCGGGGGCGCGGAGCGGGTGGTGCTCGGGCCGCTGGCGCCCGCCCTGGACACGATCGCCGGGTACGTCGGCAAGGAGCTGCCGGTCGTGGTGCTGGCCTCCGGCGACCCGGGGTTCTTCGGGATCGTGCGGGCGCTGGCCGAGCGGTTCGGGTCCGGGCTGCTGGACGTCCGGCCCGGAGTGTCCTCCGTGGCCGCCGCCTTCGCCCGGATCGGGCTGCCCTGGGACGACGCGGTCGTGGTCAGCGCGCACGGCCGGGAGCTGCGGACGGCGGTGAACGTGTGCCGGGCCCGGCCGAAGGTGGCCGTGCTGACCGGTCCGGGCGCCGGGCCGGCCGAGCTGGGCGCCGCGGTGCCGCCGGACCGGGTGCTCGTGGTGGCCCGTGCCCTCGGCGATCCGGAGCGGGAGCGGGTGGAGCGGGTGACGCCCGCCGAGGCGGCGGCCCGGGACTGGGGTACGGCGGTGAGCGTGGTGCTGTGCCTGGACGAGGCGCGGGCGCTCGGCGCGGTGCGGACGGTCGCCGGGGTGCCCGGGGCGCCGGCCCGCTGGGCGCTGGACGAGGGCGAGTTCGGTCACCGGGACTCGATGATCACCAAGTTCGAGGTGCGGGCGCTGGCCCTGGCCCGGCTGGGGCCGCGCCTGGGCGACCTGGTGTGGGACGTGGGCGCCGGGTCGGGCTCGGTCGCGGTGGAGTGCGCGCGGCTCGGCGCGGCCGTCGTCGCCGTCGAGAAGACCCCGGACGGGGTGGCGCGGATCCGCGCCAACGCGGACGCCCACGGCGTCGACGTGGACGTGGTGCACGGCTCGGCGCCGCAGGCGCTGGCCGCGCTGCCCGACGATCCGGACGCGGTGTTCGTCGGCGGCGGGGGCCGGGAGCTGCCCGCCATCGTGACCGCGTGTGCGCGGCGGGCCCGGCGGACGGTCGTCGTCGCCATGGCCGCGCTGGACCGGGTGCCGGCGGCGCGCGAGGCGCTGACGGCGGCCGGGTTCGGCTGCGAGGGGGTGCTGTTGCAGGCCTCGCGCCTGGCGCCGCTGCCCGGGGACGTGACCCGGCTGGCGGCCACCAATCCTGTGTTCCTGCTGTGGGGCGTGCGCACCCCGGCGTCTAGTGAAGGAGTAGTCCAGTGATCGGCCTCATGTCCGCCACCGCGGCGGGAGCGGCGGCGCGGGACCGGCTGGCCGCGGCCTGGCCGGAGCGTACGCGGGTGTACGAGGGCCCCGTCGGGGAGGCCGTACGGGCCGCGTTCGCCGAGTGCGAGCAGGTGGTGTGCTTCCTGGCGACGGGCGCGGTGGTACGGCTGCTCGCGCCGCTGCTCGCCGACAAGGCGGCCGACCCGGGCGTGGTCTGCGTGGACGAGGGCGGCCGGTTCGCGGTGTCGCTGCTCGGCGGGCACGGCGGCGGCGCCAACGAACTCGCCCGCGAGGTGGCCGCGGTGCTGGGCGCCGAGCCGGTGGTGACGACCGCGACGGACTCCGTCGGGCTGCCCGGTCTGGACACGCTCGGGCTGCCCTGCGAGGGCTCGGTCGCCGTGGTGTCCCGGGCGCTGCTGGACGGCGAACCGGTCGCGCTGGAGGCGGAGGTGGCGTGGCCGCTGCCGCCGCTGCCGGTCGCGCCGCAGGGGCCGTACACGATCCGGGTCACCGACCGGGACGTCCCGCCGGGCGAGCGGGAGGTGCTGCTGAGGCCGCCGTCGCTGGTGGTCGGGGTCGGCGCGTCGAAGGGGGCGTCGGCCGAGGAGATCCTCGCCCTGGTCGAGGGGGCGCTGCGGGAGGCGGGGCTGTCGCCGAAGTCGGTGGCCGAGCTGGCCACCGTGGACGCCAAGGCCCAGGAGCCGGGCATCGTGGCCGCCGCCGAGCGGCTCGGGGTGCCCGTGGTGGCGTACTCCGCCGCGGAACTGGCGGGCGTCGAGGTGCCCAACCCCTCGCAGGCGCCGCTCGCGGCTGTCGGCACCCCGTCGGTCGCCGAGGCCGCCGCCCTGCTGCGCGGCGGTGAACTCCTCGTGCCCAAGCGGAAGTCGGAGCGCGCCGACGGACAGCCGGCGATGGCGACCTGTGCCGTGGTGCGGCGGCCGGGGCGCGGGCGGCTCGCGGTGGTCGGGCTCGGACCGGGCGCCCGGGACCTGCTCACCCCGCGCGCGGCGGCCGAGCTGCGGCGGGCCTCGGTGCTGGTCGGCCTCGACCAGTACGTGGACCAGATCCGCGACCTGCTGCGGCCCGGCACCCGGGTGCTGGAGTCGGGGCTCGGCGCGGAGGAGGAGCGGGCCCGTACGGCGGTCGCGGAGGCCCGCAAGGGGCACGCGGTGGCGCTGATCGGCAGCGGGGACGCGGGCGTGTACGCCATGGCCTCCCCGGCGCTCGCGGAGGCGTCCGACGACATCGACGTGGTGGGGGTGCCCGGGGTGACGGCCGCGCTGGCCGCCGGGGCGATCCTGGGCGCGCCGCTGGGCCACGACCACGTGTCCATCAGCCTGTCCGACCTGCACACGCCGTGGGAGGTCATCGAGCGCCGGGTGCGGGCCGCGGCCGAGGCGGACCTCGTCGTCACCTTCTACAACCCCCGCTCCCGGGGCCGGGACTGGCAGCTGCCGAAGGCGCTCGCGATCCTCGCCGGGCACCGGGAGCCGGCCACGCCCGTCGGCGTCGTCCGCAACGCCTCCCGGCCGGACGAGTCGGCCCGGGTCACCACGCTCGCCGCACTGGACCCGGCGACGGTCGACATGATGACGGTCGTGACCGTGGGCAACACGGCGACCCGGGAGATCGCGGGGCGCATGGTGACGCCGCGCGGGTACCGCTGGCAGGCAGCGCAGGAGGAGACGGAGTGAACCGCGTCGTCCACCCGATCGAGGAGGAGTCCTACCGGCGGCTGCGCGCCCGCCTGGACACCTCGCACTTCCCGCCGCTGACCCGGGCGGTGGTGGAACGGGTCATCCACTCCGCCGCCGACCTGGAGTACGCGACCGACCTCGTCATGGACGAGGGCGAGCTGGAGCGGGCGCACGCGGCGCTGCACGCCGGGGCGCCGGTGGTCGTGGACGTCGAGATGGTGGCCGCCGGGATCACCCGGCGGGAGACCGTCTGCCGGCTCCGGGACGCCGTCGCCGGGCCGGGTCTGACCCGTTCCGCGCACGCCATCCGGCTCGCGTACGAGCAGGTCGGCCCCGGTGCCCTCTGGGTGATCGGCAACGCGCCGACCGCGCTGGAGGAGCTGCTGACCCTGGACGCCTCCCCCGCGCTCGTCATCGGCCTGCCCGTCGGCTTCGTCGGCGCGGTCGAGTCCAAGGCCGCGTTGCGCGAGAGCGGGCTGCCCGCCGTGAGCAACGTGTCCGAGAAGGGCGGGTCGGCGGTCGCGTCCGCCGCGCTCAACGCCCTGCTGTACCACCCCGTTTCGTCTGAGGAGACCTCGTGACCACCCCCCCTGCCCTGCTCATCGCCGGACACGGAACCCGTGACGACGCCGGAGCCGAGGCATTCCGTGACTTCGTCCGCGAGCTGGGCCGCCGCAACCCCGGGCTGCCCGTCGCCGGCGGCTTCATCGAGCTGTCCCCGCCGCCCCTGGGCGAGGCCGTCACCGAGCTGGTCGGGCAGGGCGTGCGCCGGTTCGCCGCGGTGCCGCTGATGCTGGTGTCCGCCGGGCACGCCAAGGGCGACATCCCGGCCGCGCTGGCCCGGGAGAAGGAGCGGCACCCGGGCATCTCGTACACCTACGGCCGTCCGCTGGGCCCGCACCCGGCGCTGCTGACCGTGCTGGAGCGGCGGCTGGACGAGGCGCTCGGCCGAACGGCCCGCACGCCCGAGGACCGCGCGGACGTCACCGTGCTGCTCGTCGGGCGCGGGTCCACCGACCCGGACGCCAACGCCGAGGTGTTCAAGGCGGCGCGGCTGCTGTGGGAGGGCCGTGGCTACGCCGGGGTGGAGACGGCGTTCGTGTCGCTGGCGGCGCCGGACGTGCCGAGCGGCCTGGACCGGTGCGCCGCGCTGGGCGCCAAGCGGATCGTCGTCCTCCCCTACTTCCTGTTCACCGGCATCCTGCCGGACCGGGTGCGGCAGCAGACCGAGGGCTGGGCCGCCGCGCACCCGGAGGTGGAGGTGCGGTCGGCCGACGTCATCGGGCCCGAGCCGGAGCTGCTGGACCTGGTGATGGAGCGGTACGAGGAGGCGGTCAAGGGTGATCTGCGCATGAACTGCGACTCGTGCGTGTACCGGATCGCGCTGCCGGGCTTCGAGGACAAGGTGGGGCTGCCGCAGCAGCCGCACTTCCACCCGGACGACGACGGCCACCATCACCACGGGCACGGGCACCACCACCACGGGGGGCACTCCCACAGCCATGCGCACTGAAGCGACCGGCGGCTCCGGGCACGACCTGCGGCACCACGGGGACGCCGAAGTGCGGGACGACGGGGCGGCGTTGGTCGACCTCGCCGTCAACGTCCGCGCGGACACGCCCCCGCCGTGGCTGCGGGAGGAGATCGCCGGCTCGCTGTCGTCCCTCGCGGCCTACCCGGACGGGCGGGCCGCGCGGGCGGCGGTGGCGGCGCGGCACGGACTGCCGGTGGAGCGGGTGCTGCTGACGGCGGGCGCGGCGGAGGCGTTCGTGCTGCTCGCCCGCGCGCTGGAGGTGCGCCGGCCGGTCGTGGTGCATCCGCAGTTCACGGAGCCGGAGGCCGCGTTGCGGGACGCCGGGCACGCCGTGGACCGGGTGCTGCTGCGGGAGGCGGACGGGTTCCGGCTGGATCCGGCGGCCGTGCCGGAGGACGCCGACCTGGTGGTGATCGGCAACCCCACCAATCCGACGTCGGTCCTGCATCCGGCGGAGACGATCGCCGGGCTGGCCCGTGCGGGGCGGACGCTGGTGGTGGACGAGGCGTTCATGGACGCGGTGCCCGGTGAGCGGGAGGCGCTGGCCGGGCGGACCGACGTGCCCGGCCTCGTCGTGCTGCGCAGCCTGACGAAGACCTGGGGGCTGGCCGGGCTGCGCATCGGGTACGTGCTAGCCGCACCCGGGGTGATCGCCGAGCTGGAGCGGGCCCAGCCGTTGTGGCCGGTGTCCACGCCGGCGCTGGCCGCGGCGCGGGCGTGTGTGGCGCCGCGGGCCCTCGCGGAGGCGGGGCACGCGGCGCACCGCATCGCCGGGGACCGGGCGCATCTGGTGGCCGGGCTGGCCCGGTTCGCGTCCCGCGGTGTCAGGGTGGTGGAGCCCGCGGAGGGCCCCTTCGTGCTGGTCCGCATGCCGGACGCGGCGCGGGTACGGCGACGGCTGCGGGACCTCGGCTACGCGGTGCGCCGTGGGGACACGTTTCCCGGGCTCGGCGAGGACTGGGTGCGGGTCGCCGTCCGCGACCGCACGACAGCGAACGCCTTCTTGCAGGCCCTGTCCACCGCCCTGCCGTCACCCGCCTGACAGCCTGCGGCACCGGCCCACCGTCGGCTGAGAGGCCGGGGCGGCCGACGCTCCGGCTGAGGGGCCGACGTGCCGGCGCACTGTCGGCCGCGGGGCCCTGGGGCGGGCCAGCGCTCCGGCAGAGAACCGACGCTCCGCACACCGTCGGCCGCAGCGCCCTGAGGCGGGCCAGCGCTCCGGCAGAGAACCGACGCGCCGCACACCGTCGGCTGCCGGGCCCTGGGCGGGCCGCCCCTCCGGCTGAGGGACCGACATGCCAGTGCACCGTCGGCCGCAGGGCCCTGGGACGGGTCGACCCTCCGCTGAGGGACCGACGTGCCAGTGCACTGTCGGCCGCGGGGCCCTGGGACGGGCCGGCGTTCCGGCGGAGAACCGACGCGCCGGCGCACAGTCGGCCGCAGCGCCCTGAGGCGGGCCAGCGCTCCGGCAGAGAACCAACGCACCGCACACCGTCGGCTGCCAGGCCCCGGGGCGGGCCGACCCTCCGCTGAGGGACCGACATGCCAGTGCACCGTCGGCCGCAGGGCCCTGGGACGGGCCGGCGTTCCGGCGGAGAACCGACGTGCCGCACGCTGTCGGCTGCCGGGCCCTGGGGCGGGCCGACGCTTCGGCGCCTGGAAGGCCCCGGGCAGGCGGAGCCGCGGGCGGGAAAACCACGCGCCCGTACCCCGACGGCCGCGCAGCCCCAGGCCGCTCCCTCCCCGGGGTGGCCCGTGGGACGGGGAGCGGCGGGAGTCGTCAGTGCTTTCTGCGGCGGGCCACCGTCGCCGCTCCGCCGCCGACCAGCAGCAGGGCCAGCGCGCCGCCGGCCAGGTACGGGGTGGCGGAGTCGCCGCCGGTCTCCGCGAGGTTGGCCTCGGCGGGCGCGCCCTGGGGGCGGGTGCCGGCGGCCGGGTCGTGGCTCGGCACCGGCTTGCCGGTGGGCGGGACCATCGGGGACTCGCAGGTGGCCTCGGCCAGCGTGACCGTGCCCTCGACCTCGGCCACGTTGAGCTTCAACGGGTTGACGGAGACCGTGAGTTCGAGGGCGGTCGCGGCGGCCGTACGGGTCGTGGTGCGCCGCTGGGAGAGGTCGAGGCGGACCTCGCCGACGCCGGGCACCTCGACCTCGGTGCGACCGCCGGCGGTCAGGGTGACGCGCTTGCCGAGGACGGTGACGGTGCCGAGGACGTCGGCGGAGGCGGTGGGCGCCGTGCCGACCGCGCAGGTCGCCCTGGCCGTGATCGTCTCGGCCTCGATGAGGGACAGCAGGGGCAGGCCGGGGAGGTGCAGCCGGGCGTGGGCGACCCGGACCGAGCCCTCGGCGCGCCGGGCGTTCACCGTGGCCCTGGCCTCGGCGACGTCCGCGCCGAGGACGGTGAACGGCTTGCCGCCGTTCACCCCGTCGAGCCGGGCGGACAGCGCGGTCCGGTCGGCGCTCCGCGGCGCGCGGACCTCGTTGAGGGTGACCGCGAGCGGGACGTTCACGGTTTTGTCGAGCAGGGACACGTCGAGCCCGGTGCGCAGGACGACGGCGGAGGCGCGGCCGTGGTCACCGGTCGCGTGCGCGGCGCCCGCGCCGAGGACCGCGGGCACCGCGGTGAGGGCGGTGACCGTGGCCAGGGCGGCGAGACGGCGTGCGGGCAGGCGGAAGCTGTTGCTGTTCAAGGCGGTGGGACCCCCAGAAGGAACATGCTTGGGACCCGTCAACCTTGTCCCCGGTGTGGGTGAACGGTCAGCGATCCGAGGTCACTTCACCCGAACGTGGATTTCCCGCTCACTCATTCGACAGGGTGGGCACGGCTACTCGACGACGCGCCCGTTCAGCACCACCCGCCGCGGCCCGGCCAGCACCCGAACGTCGGCCCGCGGGTCGGCCTCGTACACCACGAGGTCGGCCGGGGCGCCCTCCTCCAGGCCGGGCCGGCCGAGCCAGGCCCGGGCGCCCCAGCTCGTCGCCGACAGGGCCGCCACGGGCGGGATGCCGGCGGTGACCAGCTCGGCGACCTCCTCGGCGACCAGGCCGTGGGCCAGTGAGCCGCCGGCGTCCGTGCCGACGAAGACCGGGATGCCGGCGTCGTAGGCGGCGCGGACGGTGTCGTAGCGGCGTTCGTGCAGTCGGCGCATGTGGGCGGACCAGCGCGGGAACTTCTGCTCTCCGCCGTCGGCGAGCCGGGGGAAGGTGGCGATGTTGACGAGGGTGGGGACGATCGCGACGCCCCGCTCGGCGAACAGCGGGATCAGGTCCTCGGTGAGGCCGGTCGCGTGCTCGATGCAGTCGATGCCGGCCTCGACCAGGTCGCGCAGGGAGTTCTCGGCGAAGCAGTGGGCGGTGACGCGAGCGCCGAGCCGGTGGGCCTCGGCGATGGCCGCCTCCACCGCCTCGCGCGGCCAGCAGGGCGCCAGGTCGCCGAGGTCGCGGTCGATCCAGTCGCCGACCAGCTTGACCCAGCCGTCACCGCGCCGGGCCTCCTGGGCGACGTAGGCGACGAGGTCGTCCGGCTCGATCTCCCAGGCGTAGTTGCGGATGTAGCGGCGGGTGCGGGCGATGTGCCGGCCGGCCCGGATGATCTTCGGGAGGTCGTCCCGTTCGTCGATCCAGCGGGTGTCGGAGGGCGAGCCGGCGTCCCGGATCAGCAGGGTGCCCGCCTCGCGGTCGGTGAGCGCCTGCTTCTCGGCGGTCTCCGCGTCGACGGGGCCGTGCGCGTCGAGGCCGACATGGCAGTGCGCGTCGACCAGGCCGGGCAGCGCCCAGCCGGTGACAGTGGTGATGTCCCGGGCCCCGGCGGGGCGGTCGTAGGAGACGCGGCCCCCGACCACCCACAGCTCGTCACGGACGTCGTCCGGCCCCGCCAGGACCCGGCCCTTCACGTGCAGCACGGCACCATCGCTCATGCACTGCACCCTAACGACCTACGGCTCGGACTTCCCCACCTGGTCGGAGGTCTCCTCCTCCACCTCGGCCATCGCGGGGTCGAGCAGCCGGGACAGGAAGTGCCGGGTGCGCTCGTGCTGCGGGTCGCCGATCACCCGCTCGGGGCTGCCGTCCTCGACGATCACGCCGCCGTCCATGAAGACGACCCGGTCGGCGACCTCGCGGGCGAAGGTCATCTCGTGGGTGACGACCATCATCGTCATGCCCTCGCGGGCGAGCCGGCGCATGACGGCGAGGACGTCGCCGACCAGCTCGGGGTCGAGCGCGGAGGTCGGCTCGTCGAAGAGCATCACCTCGGGGCCCATGGCGAGCGCGCGGGCGATGGCGACGCGCTGCTGCTGGCCGCCGGAGAGGGAGGACGGGTAGGCGTCCGCCTTCTCGGCGAGGCCGACGCGGGCGAGGTTCTCGGCGGCGATCTTCGCGGCCGTCTCCTTGTCCCGCCGCAGCACCCGGCGCTGCGGCAGCGTCAGGTTCTCGGTGACGTTCAGGTGCGGGAAGAGGTTGAACTGCTGGAAGACCATGCCGATACGGCGGCGTACGGCGTCGATGTCGACGTCGGGGTCGGTCACCTCGGTGCCGCCGACGAAGACCTGGCCCTTGGTGGGCTCCTCCAGCAGGTTCACGCAGCGCAGCAGCGTCGACTTGCCGGAGCCGGAGGGGCCGATGACGCAGACGACCTCGCCCTGGCCGATCTCCAGGTCGATGCCGCGCAGCACCTCGTTGTCGCCGAAGGACTTGTGCAGTCCGCGGACCTCGATCTCGGGGCGGGTCACCGGATCGCCTCCTGGGCCTTGGATTCCATACGGCGGACGACGAAGCTCAGCGGGATGGTGACCAGCAGGTAGCACAGGCCCGCGACCAGGATCGGCGTGGAGTTGGCGGTCGTACTGGCGAGGTCGCGGCCGAACTTGGACAGCTCCCGCTCCTCCAGGGTGACGCCGAGGAACAGCACCAGCGAGGAGTCCTTGAAGAGCAGGACGAGTTCGTTGGTGAGCGGCGGCAGGATGATCCGGAAGGCCTGCGGGACGATGATCGAGACCATCGCCTTCGCCGGCGAGAAGCCGAGCGAACGCGCCGCTTCCATCTGCCCCTTGGGCACCGCCTGGATGCCTGCGCGGATGGTCTCCGCCATGTACGCGGCCGAGACCAGGCCGAGCGCGAGGGCGACCTTGCCGTAGGTGCCGCCCGGGATCTCCGTGCCCGGGAAGGCGAGCGGGACGGCCACGCCGACGAAGATGAAGATCAGCAGGGCGGGCAGGCCGCGGAAGATCTCGATGTAGACGCCCGCCAGCCAGCGGTACGGCCCCACCGAGGACAGCCGCATCAGCGCGATGACCATGCCGAGGACGAGGCCGACGACGAAGCCGGACAGCGTGTACAGCACGGTGTTCTTCAGCGCCAGCGTGATGACGTCCGGGAACATCTGCCGGGCGAGGTCGGCCTGGGCGAACTGGTTCTGCAGCCGGTCCCAGTCGGCCGTGACCGCGAAGGCGATCACGGCGGCGACGAAGACGGCGTACTGCACGCCCCGCGACAGGCTGCGCTTCTGGCGCCGGGTCAGCCCCTTCTTCTTCGGCTGGAGGGTTGTGTCCGTGTCGGTCATGAGGCGGCGGGAGAGGCGACGGAGGCGTCGTACGGGCCGATCCACTGCTCGTAGATCTTCTTGTAGGTGCCGTCGGCCTTGGCGGTCTTGAGCGCCTTGTTGATGGCGTCGAGCAGCGCCTTGTTGCCCTTCTTCACGGTGAAGCCGTACTGCTCACCGGTCTTGAGGTTGTCGACCACCTTGAACTTGGCCGCGGTGGCCTTGTCCTTCAGCCAGCCCTGGACGACCGGGTAGTCGATGACGACGGCCTGGACCTGGCCGGTGCGCAGGCCGTTCAGGACGGCGTCGGAGGACTCGAAGGAGACCGGGTCGTAGCCCTTGGTCTTGGCGTAGTCCTCGCCGGTGGTCTGCGCCTGGGCGCCGAGCTTCTTGCCCTTGGCCTTGACGTCGGCGAGCGAGCCGATCCCGCTGTCCTTGTCGACCAGGACGGCCTGGGTGGCCTCGAAGTACGGGTCGGAGAAGTCGACGTTCTTCTTGCGCTCGTCGGTGATGGTCATACCGGCGGCGGCCAGGTCGCACTCGCCGGAGTTCAGGAAGGCGCCGGTCTTGAAGTTCTCGAAGGGCGTGTCGCGGATCTGCTGCTTGACGCCGAGGTCCTCGGCGACCAAGTCGATCAGGGAGACGTCGAAGCCCTGCACCTTGCCGTCGACCTCCGACTGGAACGGCGGGTAGGGCAGGTGGGTGCAGGTGGTCAGCTGACCGGCCTTGGCCAGGTGGACGCCCTTGACCGTGGTCTTGCCGCTCCCCCCGTTGTCGTCCGAGGAGCAGCCGGCCGCGACGAGCACGAGTGCGGCGGTCGCGGTGGTGGCGGCCAGAAGGCGGGTCCGGCGCCCTACGAGCGTTTTCATGGGGAGATCTCCTGTGGTGGAACTGTGGCTTCCGATTATAAGGAAGGGTTTGAGTCTCTCAAATCAAACCCATGGTTACGAAGCCTTTCGACCTAAGATCGGTGAAGTCGACCCGCCCAGAGCGAATCCGAGAGCGAAGAGAGCACCGCCGTGACCCACCCCTTCCTCGACCTGCCCCCGCTGAGTGCCGAGCGCTTCGCCGCCATCGAGGACGGGGTGGCCCGGCTGCTGGACACCCGGCAGGACGTCCTGATCACCCAGGGCGAGGCGCTGCTCCCGCTGGAGGGCGCGATCCGCGCGGCGGCCGGTCCGGGCACCGTGGCCCTGAACGTGATCACGGGCCCGTACGGCCAGACCTTCGGCAACTGGCTGCGGGACGCCGGCGCCACGGTGCACGACCTGTCGGTCCCCTTCCACACGGCGGCGACCGCCGAGCAGATCCGGCAGGCCTTCGCCGAACACCCGGAGATCGACTTCGTGTCGCTGGTGCACGCCGAGGCGGCGACCGGCAACACCAACCCGGTCGCCGAGATCGGCGAGGCGGTGCGGGCCCAGGGCGCCCTCTTCTACCTGGACGCGGTGGCCTCCGTGGGCGCGGAGCCGGTGCTGCCGGACGCGTGGGGCGTGGACCTGTGCGTGATCGGGGCGCAGAAGGCGATGGGCGGCCCGGCGGGCGTGTCGGCGATCTCGGTGAGCGAGCGGGCGTGGACCCGGATGGCCGCCAACCCGAACGCCCCGCGCCGCTCCTACCTGTCCCTGCTGGACTGGAAGGAGCGCTGGATCGACGCCGGCCGGACGGCGCTGCCGCATGCTCCGGCCCAGCTGGAGATGCTGGCGCTGGAGGCGTGCCTGGAGCGGATCGAGTCGGCCGGCCTGCAGACGGTGATGGCCCGGCACCGGCGCGCCGCGCTGGCCACGCGGGCCGGTGCGGTGGCGCTGGGCGGGGGCCTGGAGCCGTATGTGTACGAGGAGCGGGACGCGGCCCCGGTCGCCACGACCCTGCGGGTGCCGTCGGGGGTGGCGGCCTCGGACCTGGTGGCCCGCGCGCTGGCGACGGACCCGACGCTGCCGCTGGCGGCCGGCGGCGGCGCCCTGGCCAAGGAGATGATCCGCGTCAACCACTACGGCCCCGACGCGACCCCGGGCGCGGTGCAGAACTCCCTGGCCGCCCTGGGCGCCGCGCTCGCGGAGCAGGGGCTGCCGGTGGACCCGGCCGCCGCCCGCCGGGCCGCGGAGCTGGCCTGGGGGTAGTCAGCCCGGAACGCACGGAAAACGGCCCGCGCACCTCACGCGGGCCGTTTTCACATCCTGAATTCCAATTACTTTCACAATCTCCGCCAATTTACCGGACGATAGCTTCCCATCTTCTTCTGCCCGCTTTTTGCAGAGCTAAACAAGGGACTTTGCGGACGGATTTCCGGGGGCTTTCGTGCTGTGACACACTCCACAGCGAGCACGCTTTGTCCCGATATTTCACGGGGCATTCCGGACATATCGCCTGGGCGACGAGTGGCCCCCGTGATCACTCCCGTGCATTTTCGAATTCGCCTCGCTAAATTCGTGCCGCATGACTGCCGCACCCGCAGACCTGCTCATCGAACGGCCGGCGACGACGGACGGAGCCGCGCTCTGGCGTCTCGCCAAGGAATCGAAGACCCTCGATCTGAACTCCTCCTACAGCTATGTGCTGTGGTGCCGGGACTTCGCCGGCACCTCGGCGGTGGCGCGCGGTGCGGGCGGGGAGCCGGTCGGCTTCGTCACCGGGTACCTGCGGCCGGACCGCCCCCGCACCCTGCTCGTCTGGCAGGTCGCCGTCGACCCCGCCCACCGGGGTCACGGCATCGCCGCCAAGCTGCTGGACGGGCTGACCGCCCGGCTCACCGCCGAACGCGGCATCACCGAGCTGGAGACCACCATCACGCCCGGCAACACCGCCTCCGAGCGGCTGTTCACCTCGTTCGCCGAGCGGCACGGCGCCGGGGTCAGCCGCGAGGTGCTGTTCCCCGCCGACCTGTTCCCGGACGGCCCGCACGACCCCGAAGTCCTCTACCGCATCGGCCCGCTGACCGAGTTCACCGCCCACTGAGGAGCGATTGACCGTGACCATCACCCAGCCCGACCTCAGCGTCTTCGAGACCCTCGAATCCGAGGTGCGCAGCTACTGCCGCGGCTGGCCCGTCGTCTTCGACCGGGCGCAGGGCAGCCGGATGTACGACGAGGACGGCCATGCGTACCTCGACTTCTTCGCCGGTGCCGGATCACTCAACTACGGCCACAACAACCCGGTGCTGAAACGGGCGTTGCTCGACTATCTGGAACGGGACGGGGTCACCCACGGCCTGGACATGTCGACCACGGCCAAGCGGTCGTTCCTGCGGGCGTTCCAGGAGCTGGTGCTGCGTCCGCGTGATCTGCCGTACAAGGTGATGTTCCCCGGCCCGACGGGCACGAACGCGGTGGAGTCGGCGCTGAAGCTGGCGCGGAAGGTGAAGGGGCGCGAGGCGATCGTGTCGTTCACCAACGCCTTCCACGGCATGTCGCTGGGTTCGCTCGCGGTGACCGGGAACGCCTTCAAGCGGGCCGGTGCCGGGGTTCCGCTGGTGCACGGCACGCCGATGCCGTTCGACAACTACTTCGACGGTACGGTGCCGGACTTCCTGTGGTTCGAGCGGCTGCTGGAGGACCAGGGGTCGGGGCTGAACCGGCCGGCCGCGGTGATCGTGGAGACCGTGCAGGGCGAGGGCGGGATCAACGTGGCCCGGCCGGAGTGGCTGCGGGCGCTGAAGGATCTGTGCGAGCGGCAGGACATGCTGCTGATCGTCGACGACATCCAGATGGGCTGCGGCCGTACCGGTGCCTTCTTCTCCTTCGAGGAGGCGGGGATCACTCCGGACATCGTCACGGTGTCGAAGTCGATCAGCGGGTACGGGCTGCCGATGTCGCTGTGCCTGTTCCGGCCCGAGCTGGACATCTGGGAGCCGGGTGAGCACAACGGCACCTTCCGCGGCAACAACCCCGCCTTCGTCACCGCCACCGCCGCCCTGGAGACCTACTGGACCGACGGCCCGGCGATGGAGAAGCAGACCCGCGCCCGCGGCGAACAGATCGAGCAGGCCCTGATCTCCATCACCGAGGAGAACCTCGCCGATGTGAAGGAGTACCGCGGCCGCGGGCTCGTGTGGGGCCTGGAGTTCCACGCCAAGGACCGGGCCGCGCGGGTCGCGCGGCGCGCCTTCGAACTGGGGCTGCTCATCGAGACGTCCGGCCCCGAGGGCGAGGTCGTCAAGCTGCTGCCCGCCCTCACCGTGACCCCCGACGAGCTGGACGAGGGCCTCAGCGTCCTCGCCCGCGCCGTCCGGGAAACCGCCTGAAGCAAGGAGGAGACGCACCCCATGATCGTCCGATCGTTCAAGGACATCGAAGGCACCGACCGGCACGTCAAGGCGAAGTCCGGCACCTGGGAGAGCAAGCGGATCGTCCTCGCCAAGGAGCGGGTCGGCTTCTCCCTGCACGAGACGATCCTGTACGCCGGGACCGAGACGTCGATGTGGTACGCCAACCACATCGAGGCCGTCGTCTGCACCAAGGGCGAGGCCGAACTGACCGACCACGAGGCCGGGAAGACATACACGATCACCCCCGGCACCATGTACCTCCTCGACGGGCACGAGCGGCACACGCTGCGCGTCAAGGAGGACTTCCACTGCATCTGCGTGTTCAACCCGCCGGTCACCGGACGGGAGGACCACGACGAGAACGGCGTCTACCCGCTGCTCACCGAGCCCGAGGAGGTGTGAGACACGATGACCACTGCCACCGTCACCGATCTGTACCCCACCCGCGGCACCACCGAGGTGACCGTCCCGCGCCAGGACCCGGTCGTCTGGGGCTCCCCGGACACCCCCGGCCCGATCACGACGGCCGACCTCCAGGCGTACGAGCGGGACGGCTTCCTCGCCGTCGACCAGCTCATCACCGAGGACGAGGTCGCGGTCTACAAGCGGGAGCTGGACCGGCTGGTGTCCGACCCGGCGATCCGCGCCGACGAGCGGTCGATCGTGGAGCCGAAGTCCCAGGAGATCCGCTCCGTCTTCGAGGTGCACCGGATCAGCGAGGTGTTCGCGAACCTGGTGCGCGATCCGCGCGTGGTCGGCCGGGCCCGGCAGATCCTCGGCTCGGACGTGTACGTCCACCAGTCCCGGATCAACGTCAAGCCGGGCTTCGGCGCGAGCGGGTTCTACTGGCACTCCGACTTCGAGACCTGGCACGCCGAGGACGGCCTGCCGAACATGCGCACGGTGTCCGTGTCGATCGCGCTGACCGAGAACTACGACACCAACGGCGGGCTCATGATCATGCCCGGCTCGCACAAGACGTTCCTGGGCTGCGCCGGTGCCACGCCGAAGGACAACTACAAGAAGTCCCTGCAGATGCAGGACGCGGGCACGCCGTCGGACGAGGCGCTGACCTCGCTGGCGAGCGAGTACGGCATCCGGCTGTTCACCGGCAGGGCCGGCTCGGCGACCTGGTTCGACTGCAACTGCATGCACGGCTCCGGCGACAACATCACGCCGTTCCCGCGCAGCAACGTCTTCATCGTGTTCAACAGTGTGGAGAACACGGCGGTGGAGCCGTTCGCGGCGCCGGTGCGGCGGCCTGAGTTCATCGGTGCGCGGGACTTCACGCCGGTGAAGTAGCCCCGCCCCCGGAACCACCGGGCCGGGCCTCCTCGTGTGGGACGGGGGGCCCGGCCCGGTCGTGTCAGCCGGACAGCGCCGCCAGCAGCCGGTCCACGTCCGCGGCCGTGTTGTAGAGGTGGAAGGCCGCGCGCAGGTTGCCCGCGCGGTCGGAGACCTCGACGCCCGCCGCGCTCAACGCGGGCTGCCGGGAGCCGAGTCCGGGGACCGAGACGATCGCCGAGCCGGGCGCGGGCACCGGCTCGTGGCCGAGGTCGGCGAGGCCGGCGCGGAACCGGTCGGCGAGGGCGAGGTCATGGGCGTGGATCGCCTCGACGCCGAGTTCCTCGATCAGTTCGAGGGAGCGGCGCAGGCCGGCGAAGGTGAACAGGGCGTGGGTGAGGTCGAACCGCCGTGCCGAGTGGGCGAGTTCGGCCACCGGGCCGTAGCAGCTGTCCCACGGCCGCTCGGCCGCGACCCAGCCCGCGAGCACCGGGGTCAGTCCGCCGAAGTCCTCGGGGACGGTGAGGAAGGCGGCGCCGTGCGGGCCCATCAGCCACTTGAAGGAGACGGTGGCGGTGAAGTCGTAGGCGTCCGCCGCCATCGGCAGCCAGCCGGCGGCCTGGGAGAAGTCGACGTAGGTGCGGGCGCCGTGGGCGCGGGCGGCCTCGCGCAGGGCGGGCAGGTCGGCGATCCGGCCGTCGGCGGACTGGGCGGCGCTGACCGCGACGAGCGCGGTGCCCGGCCGGACGGACTCGGCGATCCGCTCCAGCGGGACCGTGCGCACCTTGAGGTCGCCGCGGATGTGGAACGGGTTGAGCACGGAGGTGAAGTCGTCCTCTGCGGTGAGGACTTCGGCGCCCGCCGGGAGGGAGGCGGCGATCACACCGGTGTGCGCGGCGACGGAGGCGCCCGCCGCGACCCGGGTGGCGGGGACGCCGGCGAGCCGGGCGTACGCGGCCCGGCACACCTCCACCTCCTCGTACAGCGGCAGCAGCGGCCGGCCCTCCGCCCGCAGCAGGGCCGCCTCCTGGAGGGCGGTGACGGTGCGGGCGGGCAGCAGGCCGGTGCTCGCGGTGTTGAGGTAGCTGCCGCGCGGGCGGAACTCGGCGCGGACGAGGCGGTCGAAGGTCTCCGTGGTCTCCGTGGTCTCCATGGGTCCACTCTGCGTCCCGGGGAACCACCCGTCCATTGCGGACTTTTCCATGGTTTCCCTCAGGATCGCTTATACGACCGCGCCGACCTGCGGTTTCTCAGTGCTGCGGGACCGCGCAGCCGTCCGGGCCGCAGGCCTCGGCGCCGCCCTGGTCGACGAGCTTCAGCGGGGAGCGCTCGCCCCATGCCTGGGTCAGCGCCTGGGTGAAGACCTCGGCGGGCTGGGCGCCGGAGACGCCGTACGTCCGGTCGAGGACGAAGAAGGGCACGCCGGTGGCGCCGAGCCGGGCGGCCTCGCGCTCGTCGGCGCGGACGTCGTCGGCGTACGCGTCCGGGTCGGTGAGCACCGCGCGGGCGGCCTCGGCGTCGAGTCCGGCCTCCACGGCCAGTTCCACGAGCCGCTCGTCGCCCTCGGTGAAGACGGACCGCTCCTCGGCGAAGTTCGCCCGGTACAGCAGCTGGAGCAGTCGGTCCTGCCGTCCGTGCTCCTTGGCGAAGTGCAGCAGGCGGTGCATGTCGAAGGTGTTGCCGTGGTCCCGGTCGCGGGTGCGGTAGTCCAGGCCCTCGGCGGCGGCCTGCGCGCCCAGGTTGTCCTCGCCGGCCTGGGCCTGCGCCTCGCTCATGCCGTACTTCCTGGTCAGCATGGTGATGACCGGCTGCACATCGCCCTTGGCGCGGCCCGGGTCCAGCTCGAAGGAGCGGTGCACCACCTCGACCTCGTCGCGGTGCGGGAAGGCAGCCAGCGCCTTCTCGAAGCGGGCCTTGCCCACATAGCACCAGGGGCAGGCGATGTCGCTCCAGATCTCGACGCGCATGTCTTCGGCTCTCTCCAGGTCGTACGGGCACGGGGTCTCTCCCCGACCGGTACGTGAACGTTCAAACAGAACGTCTCATTCCCCGGGCGGCACGGAGAGGCGCAGGAAGAGGTGGTGGTCGCCCGGCGCGGGCGGGTGCGCCGGGTCCGGGACCCAGCCGTGGCGGGCGTAGAAGGACCGGGCGCGCAGATTGTCCACATGCACGTCGAGGACGGCGCAGTGCCTGCCGTCGGCGCGCCACCGCGCCACGCAGGCCGCGTGCAGGGCCGTACCGATGCCGCGGCGCCAGTGGTCGGGGTCGACGTGGAACTGGAAGAGCTTGACCGTGCCGGCCGGGCCGTCCTGCGGGGGCCGGAAGGAGGCGATGCCGAGGATCGTGCCCTCCTCGACCACGCACAGCACCTGCCCGTCGGGGCGCTCGACGGCACCGCGCCAGGCCGCGGTCCAGTCGATGCCGTCGTCCGGCAGTCCGTCGGGGTAGTACGTCGAGCGGGCCCGGCGGTGCAGTGCGGCGATGTTCTCCGCTTCGGCGGGCAGCGCGCCGCGGATCGTCCGGGGGCCCCGCTCGTGGTGACTGATCACGCAGCGGAGGACGCGGCCGTCGGCCGGCCGGTTGCGTGGCGGCTGAACTGCGCACGGTACGCGCTCGGGGTGAGGCCGGTGCGGCGGACCAGGTGGGCGCGGAGCGAGTCGGCGGTGCCCAGACCGCAGGCGGCGGCCACCTGGTCCATGGGCAGCCGGGTGGTCTCCAGCAGTTCCTTGGCGCGCTCGATGCGCTGGTGCAGCAGCCACTGCAACGGGCTGACCCCGCTCTCGGCGTGGAACCGGCGGGTGAGGGTGCGCACGGAGACCCCGGCGTGCCGGGCCAGGTCGGTCAGGGTGAGCGGCTTGTCCAGGTTGCGCATGGCCCAGCCCCGGGTGTCGGCGCAGGCGGTGCCGCGCTCGGGCGGCAGCGGGGTCTGGGTGAACTGGGTCTGGCCGCCGGGCCGGACCGGGGCGACCAGGGCGAGCCGGGCGACCTCGTTGGCGACGGCGGCGCCGTAGTCCGTACGGATGATGTGCAGGCACAGGTCGATGCCGGCGGCGTAGCCGGAGGAGGTCAGGAACGGGCCGTCCTGGGCGTACAGGACATCGCCCCGGACGTCGATGTCGGGGTGCCGGCGGCGCATCTCCTCGGCGTGTGCCCAGTAGGTGGTGGCCTTGCGGCCCTTGAGGAGTCCGGCCTCGGCGAGCGTGAAGGCACCGGAGCAGATGGAGGCGATGCGCTTGCCCCTCCCGGCGGCCTCGCGCAGCGCCTCGATCACCCGCGGGTCCGGGGCGAAGGGCTGCCCGGTGCCGGCGACGAGCACGGTGTCCGCCTCCCCCAGCGCCTCCAGTCCGCGCGGCACGTGCAGTTCGAGCGTGCCGGTGGTGGGCACGGGCCCGGGGTCGGGCGCGCAGATCACCACCTCGTAGCCGGGGCGGCCGTCGACCCGCACCTTGTCGAAGAGCAGCTCGGGGATGGCGAGGTTGAACATCGACACGGGCGGGGACGCGACGACCGCGATACGCAGCATGGCCAGAACCTCCGGATGCATGGCATTCAGGTCACTACTGTACGTCGCGGAAGATCAGCAGCATGGGGGCATGCGAACGAAGCAGACCCCACGCGTCCACCAAGTGCCGGACAACACAAGGGAGTTGAAAGCTCCCGCTCCTGCCCTCACCCTGGCCGCCGCCGTCCTCGGCTTCGCGTTGATCACCCTCGACGCGTCCGTGGTGACCGTGGCCCTCCCGGCCATGGGCTCCGCCCTCGGCGGGGGGATGTCCGGGCTCCAGTGGGTGGTGGACGCCTACACCCTGGCCTTCGCCGCGCTCATGCTCTCCACGGGCGCCTTCGCGGACCGGGCGGGAGCGAGCCGGGCGTACGCGCTCGGCACCGCCCTGTTCACCCTGGCCTCGGCGGCCTGCGGTCTGGCCCCGAGCCTGCCGGCGCTGATCGGCGCGCGGGTGGTGCAGGGCGTCGCGGCGGCCGTGGTGCTGCCCGCCTCGCTGGCGCTGGTGCGGCAGGCGTACCCGGAGCCGGGGCGGCGGGCCCGGGCGGTCGCCACCTGGGCGGCCGGGGGCTCGGTGGCCGTGGCGCTGGGCCCGGTGGCGGGCGGCGCGCTGACCACGGTCTGGGACTGGCGGGGGATCTTCTTCATCAACCTGCCGCTGGGCGCGGTCGCCCTGGGCCTGCTGCTGCGCGCCCCGCGCTCCGAGCGCCGGCCGGCCCCGCTGGACCTGCCGGGCCAGCTGACGGCCGTGGTCGCGCTGACGGCGCTGACGTTCGCGGTGATCGAGGGCGGTACGGCGGGGGTCGCGGCCCTCGTCGTGGCGGCCGGCGCGGCCGGCCTGTTCCTGCGGATCGAGGCGCGTCAGCCGCACCCGGTCGTCCCGCTCGGTCTGTTCCGCGACCGGGCGGTGCGGGTGGCGGTGACGGCGGGGGCCGCGTGCAGCGTGGCGTTCTACGGGGTGGTGTTCCTCTTCTCGCTCTTCTTCCAGCAGGTGCAGGGCCGTTCGGCGCTGTTCGCCGGCCTGATGTTCCTGCCGATGTCCGGGCTGATCGCGGTGACGAACGTGGTCTCCGGGAAGCTGGCGGGACGGTACGGGCCGCGGCTGCCGATGCTGGTGGGCGAGGCGCTGGCGCTGGCGGGCCTGCTGGGTCTGCTGTACGTCGACGCGGGCACGTCCGCCGCCGTGGTGGCCGTCCTGCTGATCCCGATGGCGCTCGGCTGCGCGCTGACCGTGCCGCCGCTGACGGCCGTGATGCTGGACGCGGTGCCGGCCGAGCGGGCGGGCCTCGCGGCCGGGGTGCTGAACGCGGCCCGGCAGGTGGCCGGCGGGCTGGGGATCGCGGGGTTCGGTGCCCTGGTGAACGGTGACTTCGCCGCCGGCCTGCGGACCAGCCTGCTGCTGGGCGCGGCCCTGTTCGCCCTGGCCTTCGCCCTCAGCTGCCGTCTCGCAGGTCGCTCGGCGGGCCGGCCCTGAACGCGATGCGGTCGTACGTCACCGCGCACCCCTCCCCCACCGGTGACTGGGCCATGAATCCGACCAGCGCGGCACCGGTCTCCTTCTCCTCGCCCAGGGTGAACAGCCGGACGAAGGTCCAGCGCTCGCCGTCCCGGGAGGCGTGGAAGGCGAAGGCCCGCCCGATCCGGCTGACCCGCAGCCACACGGCGTCCCCGTCCACGGTGACGGAGTTGGCGTCGTCGGAGTGCCCCCGGGTGACCACCGTGCAGACGGTGGGCACGTCCGGGGAGTACTCCAGACAGAGCTTCGCCCAGGCCCTCTCGCCGACGTGGACGTACAGGACGCCGGCGTCGAAGGGCGCGCGGAACGCGACGGTGACCCGCGCGATCAACTGGAAGTCCCCCTCGGGCGCCCCGAGCAGCCGGGGCGCGTCGGAGGCGGGTTCGAGGCCGTCGCCGGTGGGCGGGACGAACCGGTCCTGCCGGGGCCCGGCCCGCCCGGTGAGCACGCCGTCCCGGTAGGACCAGTCGCCGTCCGGCCCGTGGGCCGTCAGGGGGAAGGGCAGCTCGGGGAGTTCCAACTCCGTCCACCTCCTGTCGATGTGCGGCTCCGCCGCGCTACCGCTCCAGCACCCCGTTGAACCGCCGCGGCAGCCCCAGGGGGTTGTCGTCCTTCAGCTCGGCCGGCAGCAACGCCTCGGGCGCGTTCTGGTAGACGACCGGCCGCAGCCAGCGCTCGATCGCCGTGCCGCCCACCGAGGTGGACGTGGACGTGGTCGCCGGGTACGGCCCGCCGTGATGCTGAGCCGCCGCCACGGCGACCCCCGTCGGCCACCCGTTGACCAGCACCCGCCCGGCCAACGGCGTCAGCTCGGCCAGCAGCTCGGGCCCGCGCCCGCGCCCCGCGGCCTCCTCCGAGGACACCTGGACGGTCGCCGTGAGGTTGCCCGGCAGCCGGGACAGCACCGCCGCGGCCTCCGCCTCGTCGGCATAGCGGGCCACCACGGTGACGGGCCCGAAGCACTCCTCCAGCAGCAGGTCGTACGCCCCCTCCGCGGTCAGCTTCTCCGCCGGCACCGTGAGGAACCCGGCGCTGACCGCGTGCTCGCCGCCCGCGCCCGGCGTCACCGGGGCGTCCACGTCCGGCAGTTGCGCGCGCTCGGCCACCCCGGCGACGAAGTTGTCCCGCATGCGGTGGTCGAGCAGCACCCCGGCGTCGGTGTCGCTGACGGCGTCGGTCAGGGACTTCACCAGCCGGTCCCCGGCCGCGCCCGACGGCACCAGCACCAGGCCGGGCTTGACGCAGAACTGGCCCATGCCGAGGGTCATCGACCCGGCGAGCCCGCCGCCGATCTCCTCGGCCCGCTCGGCCGCGGCGGCCTCGGTGACCAGGACCGGGTTGAGCGAGCCCAGCTCACCGTGGAACGGGATCGGCACCGGGCGCGCGGCGGCGGCGTCGAAGAGCGCCCGGCCGCCCCGGACCGAGCCGGTGAAGCCGGCCGCGGCGACCAGCGGGTGCTTGATCAGCTCGACGCCCGCCTCGAAGCCGTGCACCAGGCCGACCACGCCCTCGGGGATGCCGTGTTCGGCGGCGGCCCGGCGCAGCACCTTGGCGACCAGCTCGGACAGGGCCGGGTGGTCGGGGTGGGACTTGACCACGACCGGGCAGCCCGCGGCCAGCGCGCTCGCGGTGTCGCCGCCGGCGACGGAGAAGGCGAAGGGGAAGTTGGAGGCGGAGTAGACGGCGACGACGCCGAGCGGCACCTTGTAGCGGCGCAGGTCCGGGACGGGCGGGGTGGCGGTGTCGTCGGGGTGGTTGATGATGACGTCGAGGAAGGCGCCCTCGTCGACGATGTCGGCGAAGGCCCGCAGCTGGTAGCAGGTGCGGGCGAGTTCGCCGGTCAGCCGGGCCGGACCGAGCGCGGTCTCGGCGTCGGCGGTCTCCACCAGGCCGTCCCGGGCCGCGTCCAGGCCCGCGGCGGCGGAGCGCAGGAACGCGGCGCGGACCGTGCGGTCGGCGAGGGCGCCGCGCGCGGCGTGGGCCGCCCGGACGGTCGCGTCCACCTCCTGGGCCGTGGCCTCCACCGCAACCTGTTCACGCTGCTTCCCGGTGCGCGGGTCGACACTCCAGACTGGTGCTGCTGCCACCGCGGGTCCCTCCCAGTAAAGGCCGCACTCTCTCGGAACTGTCCAGGCTCATCCGTCGACCGCGTTCGATATACTGAACACCGTCTCTGATGATGAATACGCTGCTCGGAGACTATATAACTCAGGTCCTCGCGGAACGAAGGGGTCAAGGGCGATGACGGCAGGCGACACAGGGGGCGGGGCGCAGGTCAAGTCCGCGGTACGGACCGTTGAGCTGCTGGAATACTTCGCCGGCCGGCCCGGTATGCACTCCCTCGCGGCCGTCCAGGAGGCCGTGGGATATCCCAAGTCCAGCCTGTACATGCTGCTGCGCACCCTCGTGGAGCTGGGCTGGGTGGAGACGGACGCGACCGGCACGCGGTACGGCATCGGGGTGCGGGCGCTGCTGGTCGGCACCTCCTACATCGACGGCGACGAGGTGGTGGCCGCCGCCCGCCCGACCCTGGACCGGCTCTCCGACGACACCACGGAGACCATCCACCTGGCCCGGCTGGACGGGACCAACGTGGTGTACCTCGCCACCCGCCAGTCCCAGCACTACCTGCGCCCCTTCACCCGCGTGGGCCGCCGGCTCCCGGCCCACTCCACCTCCCTCGGCAAGGCGATCCTCGCCACCTACACCGACGAGCAGGTCCGCAAGCTGCTGCCGGAGACCCTCCCCGCGCTCACCGAGAACACCCTCACCGACCGGGAGCGGCTCATCGAGGAACTGCACCAGATCCGGGAGCAGGGCTTCGCGGTCGACCGCGAGGAGAACACGCTGGGCCTGCGCTGCTTCGGCGTGGCGATCCCGTACCGCACGCCCGCGCGTGACGCCATCAGCTGCTCGGTGCCGGTGGCCCGGCTGACCCCCGCCCACGAGCAGATGATCAAGGACGCGCTGTTCGACGCGCGGGACCGGCTGACGCTGGCGACCCGCAGGCTCTGAGCCCGCCGGGCCGTAGGCTCGGCTCATGGAGATCGCGCTGCGGGCCGTACGGGACAGTGACGTGCCGGTGTTCCGCCGGCTGATGACCGACCCGGAGGCCGTCCGGATGGCCGCGTTCGGCCCCGAGGACCCGCACGACCGGGCCGCCTTCACCGCCCACTGGGAGCGCCTGCGGGACTGCTCCGAGGTGCTGCGCACGGTCGTGGCCGACGGCGAGGTGGTCGGGAACGCGGCCGTCTACGGCGTGGCCGGCGAGCGCGAGGTGACGTACTGGATCGACCGGGCGTACTGGGGCCGGGGCGTGGCGACGGCGGCGCTGCGGGCCCTGCTCGCCGAGGTGACCGAACGGCCGCTGTACGCCAGGGCGGCGGCCGACAACGCCGGCTCGCTGCGCGTCCTGCGGAAGTGCGGCTTTTGCGAGACGGCCCGGGCGCGGGGGTACGCCGGCGCGCGGGGCCGGGAGATCGAGGAGGTCGTGCTGGTCCTGGGGGCTTCCTGAAGGCCGGGCGGAGACTTCCCGGAGGCCGGGCGGACGCTTCGTGAACGCCGGGCGAGATGAACACCGGATGAGAAATCCGGTCGTACGGGAACGATCGCCCCTCTCCCGCACGTCTTCCCAGCGGGATGAACAAGACGATCAGGCGGGCGTCCGTCTTCGCGCTGCTGCTCGTGCTCGCCCTGCTGGTCAGGGCGACATGGCTGCAGTTCTACGACGGCCAGGCCCTCGCGGACGACAACGACAACCGGCGGAACGCGATCGCGACCTACTCGCGGCCCCTCGGGAACATCATCGTGGCCGGAGACGCGATCACCGGCTCGGCGCGGACGAAGGGAAGCGACCTCGCGTACAAGCGGACGTACAAGGACGGCGAGCTGTACGCCGCGGTGACGGGGTACGCCTCGCAGGCCTACGCCCCCACCCAGCTGGAGGGCATCTACAAGGACCTGCTGAACGGCACGGACAACCGGCTGAAGACCGTGATGGACACCGTCACCGGGGAGCGGGCCGACCCGGGCAACGTGCTCACCACGATCGACCCGGCCGTGCAGAAGGCGGCCTACCGCGCCCTGGGGGACAAGAAGGGCGGGGCCGTGGCGATCGACCCGAAGACCGGCCGGATCCTCGCGGCCGTGTCGACACCGTCGTACGACCCCTCCTCGCTCACCGACGCGAGCACGGCCGGCAAGGCCTGGAAGACGCTCAACGCGGACAAGGACAAGCCGCTCACCAACCGCGCGCTGCGCCAGCCGCTGCCGCCCGGCTCGACCTTCAAGCTGGTCGTCGCCGCCGCCGCGCTGGAGGACGGGCTGTACGACAGCGTCGACCAGCGCACCAGCAGCCCGGACCCGTACACCCTGCCGGGCACGGTGCGCCCCCTGGAGAACGAGAACAAGTCCGCGCCCTGCAAGAACGCCTCCATCCGCGTGGCCCTCCAGTACTCCTGCAACAACGTCTTCGGCAAGATGGCCGTCGACCTCGGGCAGGACAAGGTGAAGGCCATGGCGGAGAAGTTCGGCTTCAACGACGACGAGCTGGACGTACCGGTGCGGGCCTACGCCAGCGTGTACCCGTCGGGCATGGACAAGGCGCAGACCGCCCTGACCGGCATCGGCCAGTTCGACGTCACGGCCACGCCGCTCCAGATGGCCATGGTGTCCGCTGCCATAGCCAACGGCGGCAAGCTGGTATCCCCGCACATGGTGTCCCAGATCACCGACAGCGGCGGTGATGTGCTGAAGGACTACGACGACAGCACCGACCCCCAGGAGATCATCAGCTCCACCACCGCCGAGCAGCTCCAGTCGGCGATGGAGACGGTGGTGAAGGACGGCACCGGCACGAACGCGCTGATCGACGGGGCGACCGTCGGCGGCAAGACCGGCACCGCCCAGCACGGCGAGAACAACAGCAAGACGCCGTACGCCTGGTTCACCTCCTACGGCAAGTCCGACAGCAACGGCAAGGAGGTGGCCGTCGCCGTGATGGTGGAGCAGTCCGACGCGGCCCGCTCGGAGGTCAGCGGCAACGGCCTGGCGGCACCAGTGGCCAAGGCGATGATGCAGGCCGCCCTGAAGTAGCGGGCCGCGGCACAGGGCCCCGCGATCTGCGCGACCGGCCACGGTGAACCCGTGGCCGGTCGCGCAGTGCTGTTCATGGCGGGATCGTTTCCCTGTCGAACCCGCTGCGGGCTTTCCCCGTGGTACACAAACGAGTTCGGTGGGTCATACGCTGTCCGACCCCCCGCACAAGAGCACGAAACGATCACTGCTACGCTTCCGGATCTCCGTCCGGGCCCTCCCCCGGACCCTCGCATGTCATTCACATGACACACGCAGCGCCGCACCGAGAAGAGGTCGCCCGTGGGCACAGTCGTGGACGACGCCGCCTCCGTGGAGTTCCATGCCTTCTTCGAACGGCACTACGCCGAACTCGCGCGCCTCGCCCACCTGTTGACCGGAGAGCCGGACGCCGCCGACGACCTGGCGGCGGATGCCCTGCTGGCGCTGTGGCACCGCTGGGACCGGGTGCGCGCGGCGGACCGGCCGGTGGCGTACGCGCGGGGCGTGGTCGCCAATCTGGCCCGCACCCGGATCCGCGGCGCGGTGCGCGAGCGGCGGCGGATCGCGCTGTTCTGGCCGCGCGGCGAGGAGCGGACCGAGAACCCCGACGTCGCCGGCGTGGTGGACGTCCAGGAGGCGCTGCGCAGGCTGCCGTTCCGGAAACGGGCGTGCGTGGTGCTCCGGCACGCGTTCGACCTGTCGGAGAAGGACACCGCGCTCGCGCTCGGGATCTCGGTGGGTACGGTTAAGAGCCAGACGTCCAAGGGCATGGCCGAACTGCACCGGCTGCTCGGCTCGCAGGGCGACCCGCGGCGGGTGCACGCGGCGATGGCCGCCCGGGCCGGCGAGAGCGGAGGAAGGAACCGATGAGGCAGCAGGACGTGCACGAGGAGCTGCGCGCCCGGCTGCACGAGGCGGCCGAGGCCCACGAACCCGACCGGGCGCGGATCCTGGCCCGGGTGGAGCGCGGCATGGCCGCCTCCCGTACCGGCCACCGGGCCGTACGCCCGCCGGCGCTCGGCTGGTTCCGGGTGGCCGGTGCGACGGCCGCGGTGGCCGGTGTGCTCGCGGTCGGCGGTTACGCGGTGGCCTCGGCGGTGAAGGACGAGCCGCCGGCCCGGCAGACGGTGGCGGTCTCGCCGACGCCCACCGGGCCGCCGGACCGGACCGAGGCACCGGCGCCCCCCGTCCGCTCGGCGGACCCGACGCCCGGCAAGGGCGCCGGGGAGCCCTCCCGCACGCCCGACGCCTCACCTTCCCGCACTCCGGGGGCCACCGCGCCGGCCGAGCCGCCGGCGGCGCGCGCCGAGCAGGACGGCCCCCTGTGGTCGGACGGCTCGGTGGACCCGCACAGCAACGACTTCTGGGCGCAGAGCAATCTGACCCTCAAGACCTCCGAGCCCCTGTCCTCCCTCACCGTCGCGTTGAAGGTCGCGCAGACCGGCGGGGTCACGTCGACGGGCGCGTGGCGCTCGCTGCCCGAGCAGGACTTCACGCAGAGCGTCAGGGAGAAGGACGGGTTCGTCGTCTACACCTGGACGCTGAAGGAGGGGCGTACGGTGCCGGCCGGGCAGTGGGTGTTCGCGGGGCAGTACGACCATGCGCGCGGCGGGCGCGACGCGGGGGCCGACAGCTATGTCATGACCGGTGCGACCGCGGGGCGTACCTATGCGGTGACGGGGAATTTCGCCGCGCACGACAGCTCGGGCGGCGACTCCTAGGTCCGCGACCGGGACCCCCGGCATCGCGCGCCAGGCGTGCCGTGCCCGTCTCGGAGAAGCAGCCGGCCCGCGCAGGGGCGTAGGCGATGGAGGCCGGGCTCGGCGCGAAAACCACCGAAACTTTCGGCCGCCCCGCGCCCGCGCACACCGATTGACGCGCTCCGCCCCGCTGGTGACACTCCGAGAACGCACAGCACCCCACAGAAACCCTCACGCCCCCACAGGACGGTCATGCGCCTCAGAACCCTGCTGGTCCCGCTCCTCGCCCTGCTCCTCACCCTGGTGGCCGCCCCGCCCGGCTCCGCGCACCCCGCGCGGTCGCAGAACGCCGGCTATCTGTTCGTCTACTTCACCGGCGAGGGCACGGCCGACGGCGAGCAGATCCGCTATGCGCTCAGCCGGGGCGACGACCCGCTGCACTGGCGGGAGCTGAACGGCGGGCGCCCGGTGCTGACCTCGACCCTCGGGGAGAAGGGACTGCGCGACCCGTTCGTGATCCGCTCGCCCCAGGGCGACAGGTTCTACCTCATCGCCACCGACCTGCGGATGTACCGGAACAGCAGCGGCAGCTGGGACCAGGTCCAGCGGCACGGCAGCAAGTCCGTGATGGTGTGGGAGTCCACCGACCTGGTCCACTGGACCGACCAGCGGCTGGTGAAGGTGGCCCCCGACACCGCGGGCAACACCTGGGCGCCGGAGGCCTACTGGGACAGCCGGCTGCGGGAGTACGTGGTCTTCTGGGCGTCGAAGCTGTACGCCGCCGACGACCCGGACCACACCGGCTCCACGTACAACCGCATGCTCTACGCCACGACCAAGGACTTCCGCGCCTTCAGCGCGCCCAGGGTCTGGAACGACCCCGGCTACTCGGTCATCGACTCGACCGTCATCAAGGACAGGGGGACGTACTACCGCTTCACCAAGGACGAGCGGGATCCGTCCTCCGGCTCGCCCTGCTCGAAGTTCATCACCGCGGAGAAGTCGCGGAACCTGACCGACACGTCGTACGGCTTCGTCGCCGACTGCGTCGGCAGCGGTGCCCTCGCGCGCGGCGAGGGCCCGACCGTCTTCAAGTCGAACACCGAGAAGAAGTGGTACCTGTTCGTCGACGAGTACGGCCTGCGCGGGTACGTGCCGTTCGAGACCACCGATCTGGCCTCCGGGAAGTGGACCCCCGCCACGGACTACGCGCTGCCGGCCAGCCCCCGCCACGGCACGGTGCTGCCGGTGACGGGGGCCGAGTACGAGCGGCTGCTCGCCGCCTACCCGGAAGGGATCAGCTGACGAAGTACGTCGGGTTCGGCAGCTTGTACGTGCGGTTCGCGTAACCGCCCTGGAGGTCCGAGTACTGGTCGCCGAAGTTGGCGATGATCTCGTAACCCAGGTCGTCCTCGATGTGCTTGCGCGTCCCCGACTTGTACTGCACGGTCGTGCAGTTCCAGGTGCCCGGGGTGGCGCAGTCCTTCAGGTAGGCCGGCGGAGCGGCCTTGTCCTTGAGGAACATGTGGGCGGCGTCGAGGTTCACATCGGCGCCGACCTTCTTCAGGTTGGCGACCGCGGCGGCCCGCTGGGCCTCGCTCAGACCGGAGTTGTAGAAGACCTCGACGCCCTTGGCGTCCGCGTACCGGACCAGCTCCGGGCTGCCGAAGACGGCCGGGCGGTCGGCCTTGTTCACGTAGTCGTTCCAGGTGGCGGAGTTGTACGTGTAGTTGGTGCGCTTCTCGTAGTCGAGGCTGAGCAGCAGCGTGTCGTCTATGTCGAAGACGACGGCCGGCTTCTGGCCCTTGTGGTGCGCCTTGCGGGCCGCCTTGTCGATGTAGCGCTTGGCGTCGGCGTCGATGCGCGCCAGGTCCTTGGCGTACGGGCTGTCCGGGGACGCCTGGTAGACACCGTCGCTGTCGGCGGTGGTGCCGTAGTAGGTGTCGATGTCCTTCACCAGGAGCCCGATGTTGTACGGCTCGTGGGTGGAGTTCGCCGTCGACTGCCCGGCGGTGGCCGCACCCGCGCCGTACAGCGCCGCACCGGCGACGACACAGGCGGCACCGGCCGCGACCGCCTTGAGGGACTTCCGCATGGATTCTCCGGATCTGGTGGATGGGAGTGATGGAGCAGGTCAGAGACTGTCTACGCGCATCACACACACAGGGGCGAGCCCTGTTATGCGATCGATACGCACGCCCTGTTGCGCAGCCACCCGGAGCATTACCTTCCGATTACCTCGATCTGACGCTCCCTTGACTCGATGGCCCTAGGGTCGGGTACCGCGACAGCGAACGGGGGTTCATCGGTGGGCGACGGCAAGGTGCCCGGCAAGGTACTGGACATCAAGACCGCCGACATCAAGGCGGCGGCACCGGCCTTCCAGCAGGGGGCCATCGATCTGAGCAAGGCACTGACCACGCTCATCAAGACCCTGGACGGCCTCGGCGAGCCCTGGGGCCACGACGAACAGGGCGACAAGTTCGGCAACGCCTACACGCCGCAGCAGAAGAAGATCGAGAGCGCGGCGGGCGTCCTGGTGCTCGGTCTGACGAGCATTCACGAGGCCATGGTGGACCTCTCGGACGGGCACGTGGACAACGACCAGCTCATCGCCGGCATGTTCACGCAGGTGAAGACCGACAAGCAGAGCGACGGTACCGGTGAGCGTTGAGGACACGGCCCGCAGCATCCTTCTCAAGATGGGGCTGTGGTGGCCCGAGGCGGACGCCGACAAGCTGCGCGAGGCGGCGAAGGCCTGGCGCACCTTCGCCGGCTCCGTGGACGACGTCCGCTCCCCCGTGCACCGCAGCGCGTCCTCGATCATCCACCACAACACCGGTGAGTCGATCGAGGCGTTCCGCAAGTTCTGGGCCCGGTACGCCACGGACCAGGACGGCGGCTGGCTGAAGGACCTGGCGGACTCCGCGCGGGAGATGGCCAAGGCGCTGGAGAAGTTCGCCGACGCCATCGACGACGCGATCAACCGGCTCTGGACCCAGATCGGCATCGACGCGGCCGTGATCGCCGGCGGTGTGGCGCTCGCCTTCTTCACCGCGGGTCTGGCCTCCGGGGCCGCCGCCGTGGCCGCCGAGGCGCTCATCGAGTTCGGGGCCGCGATAGGCGTGGCGGTCACCACGACCGTCGCCGAGATCGCCGCGGGCGCGCTCGTCGCCGCCGCCTTCGGGGGCATCGAGTCGGTCACGGTCGACCTCGCCGTGGCCCAGCCGCTGAAGATCGCGACCGGACTTCAGCAGGGCTTCAGCCTGGACGAGATCAACCAGGCCGCCAAGGACGGCATGATCTTCGGCGGCGCGCTGGGCGCGGGCGGCGGCGTGCTCAAGGCCGGCCTGGAGGGCGGGCTCACCAGCACCACCCCGCTGCTGCTGCGCCCGCCCTCGCTGCGCCCCGGCCTGGTGGAGCTGGGCCCGGCCGCGCGCAACGCCGAGCGCACCCCCTGTGTCGGCGAGCCGATCGACGTGGCGACCGGCGCGATGCTGATGACGCAGACCGACCTGGTCCTGCCGGGCAGCCCGCCGCTGGAGTTCACGCGCACCCACCTGTCCTCCTACCGGGGCGGCGTCTGCTTCGGCCCGACCTGGATCTCCACCCTGGACGAGTGCCTCCAGATCGACGGCGAGGGGGTCGTCTTCGCGGCGGCCGACGGCATGAGACTGGTGTACCCGGTGCCGGAAGCGGGCGTGGCGACCCTCCCGGTCAAGGGCCCGCGCTGGCCCCTGGAGTGGGACGGCAAGCCGGACGGCGCGATGACGGTCACCGACCCCGCGACCGGCGTGGTGCGCACCTTCGCCGCCCCCGTCCCCTCGCCCTCCTTCGGCGTCTTCCACCTGGCCCTGGACTCCTGGTCCGACCGCAACGGCAACCGCATCGACGTCGAACGCGACGACGAGGGGATCCCGTTCGGCATCCGCCACTCCGGCGGCTACTACGTCGCCGTCGACACCGAGGGCCCGCGCATCACGGCCCTGCGCCTGCTGGACGAGCCGCCCTCCCGCTACCGCCCGGACGCCGCGTCCGACACGGGCACGGTCGTCATGCGCTACGCCTACAACTCCTCCGGCAACCTCACCGAGGTGATCGACTCCAGCGGCGAACCGCTGCGCTTCGCCTACGACACCGAGGGCCGCGTCACCCGCTGGACCGACCGCAACGGCACCTGGTTCGCGTACGTCTACGACGACCGCGGCCGGGTGGCCCGCACCGAGGGCGTCGACGGCATCCTCTCCGGCACCCTCACCTACGACGACACCGCCCGCACCACGACGTACACCGACTCCCGGGGCCACACCTCGGTCCACCGGTACAACGCCGAGGGCATGGTCGTGGAGGAGACGGACGAACTGGGGCACGTCACCCGCACGGAGTGGGACGAGTACGGCTTCCGTCCCGTGGCGGTGACGGATCCGCTGGGCCACACCACCCGTTACGCCTACGACGACGCCGGCAACCTCACCGGCGTGCACCTACCCGACGGCAGCCGGGCCGAGGCGCGGTACAACGCACTCGGCCTGCCCACCGAGGTGATCGAGCCGGGCGGCGCCCTCTGGCGGCACACGTACGACGACCGGGGCAACCTGCTGACGACGGTGGACCCGACCGGCGCCGAGACGCGGTACACGAACGACGCGGCGGGCCTTCCGACCGCCGTCACCGATGCCCTCGGTCACACCCGTACGGCGGCCTACGACCCGGCGGGCCTGCCCGTCGCCCTGACGGACGAGCTGGGCCACACGACGACGGTCCGCCGCGACTCGTTCGGCCGCGTGATCGAGGTGACCGATCCCCTCGGCCACACCGCACGCCTGGGCTGGACGACGGAGGGCAAACCGTCCTGGCACGAACTGCCGGACGGCACACGGGAGTCGTGGACCTGGGACGCGGAGGGCAACCTCCTTTCCCACACCGATCCCGCCGGCCGTACGACCCGGCACACCGCGACCCACTTCGACGTGCCGGCCACGAGGACCGATCCGGACGGCGCCCACTACGTGTTCACGTACGACACGGAGCTGCGTCTGACAGGGGTCACCAACGCGCAGGGCCGCACGTGGTCGTACACCTACGACGAGGCCGGGCGTCTCGTGACCGAGCGCGACTTCAATGGCCGCACACTCACGTACACCCACGACGCCGCGGGCCGGGTCTCCACGCGGATCAACGGAGCCGGCGAGACGCTGTCCTTCACGAGGGACGCGGTGGGGCGGCTGGTGGAGCAGCGGTCCGACGGGGACGAGGTGACGACTTTCACCCACGCGGCGGACGGGCGCCTGACGCGAGCAGTGAACGCGGACGCGGACGTCGTGTTCACGCGGGACGCGATGGGCCGTGTGCTGAGCGAGACGGTCAACGGCCGCACCACCACGTACGCCTACGATGCCCTGGGCCGTCGGGTCCGACGCGAGACCCCTTCGGGGGCGGTCTCGCACTGGACCTACGATCCGGCGGGCCGGCCGGCGCAGCTGCGTACCGAAGCGGGATCACTGGCCTTCGCGCACGACGCGGCCGGACGGGAGACACAGCGGCTCCTGGACAGCGGCGTGACGCTCACGCAGACCTGGGACGCGGTCGACCGCCTCACCGCCCAGTCCCTCACCACGGGTGCGCAGAGCCTGTTGCAGCACCGCGCGTACGCCTACCGCGCCGACGGCCACCTGACCGAGATCCGCGAACTCACCACGGGAGCACGCCGCTTCGACCTCGACGCCGCGGGCCGTGTGACGGGGGTGCGCGCCCACGGCTGGAAGGAGACCTACGCCTACGACACCGCGGGCAACGTCACCGACGCGTCCGCGACCGCCCACGCGGCCGGTGGTGGTCGTGACCTCGACGGCATGCTGATCCGGCGAGCGGGCGACACCAGGTACTCCTACGATGCCCAGGGCCGCCGGACCCGGAAGACCCGTCGGCTGTCGAGCGGGCAGGAGCGGACCTGGGAGTACGTCTGGAACGCGGAGGACCGGCTCGTCGAGGTCGTCACGCCGAAGGGCGACCGGTGGCGGTACGCCTACGACCCGCTGGGCCGGCGCGTGGCCAAGTTCCGCTGTGCGCCGGACGGTACGGCGGCCGACCGCACCGACTTCACCTGGGAGGAGACCCTTCTCGCCGAGCAGCTCCTCGCGGACGGCACGGCCACGACGTGGGACTACGCCCCTGGCACCCACCGCCCCGTCGCCCAGACCAGCGGCAGGCGGGTGGCCGGACCCGCGGGTACGTCCTTCCTCTCCCGGCTCGCCGAGGAGACCACGGCCGACCGCAACACCCGGTTCCATGCCGTGATCACGGACGTGATCGGCACCCCGACGGAGCTCGTCTCCTCCGACGGCACCGTCGACTGGCAGCGGCGTACCACGCTGTGGGGGACGGTGTATCCGGCACCCGCGGACGACACCGAGTCCGTGGACTGCCCGCTGCGTTTCCCCGGGCAGTACGCCGACGCGGAATCCGGGCTGCATCAGAACCTCCACCGCTACTACGACCCGGAGACCGCCGGGTATCTCTCGCCCGATCCGATCGGTCTGGAAGCGGGCCCGCATCCGTACTGGTACGGCCCGCATCCGCTCACCTGGACGGACCCTTACGGACTCGCGCTCTGCCGTACCGCTCCGAGGCTGGAGAACGGGAATCCCAAGGAGGGCTGGCAGCACATCGACGAGCGTCATGTCTCCGGAACCGCCCAGGGCGGTCATGGCGATCTCATGCCCCCGTCGACCACCCGTGAACAGGTGGAGAAGGCCGCGAGGACAATGATCGAGCGCGGCCAGCGGGTGTCGGATCCCGCGCGCCGGATCCAGACGTTCGAGAAGAGGATGACCGTGAACGGCATGTCGGCCCGGTACCGGCTCATCGTCGACTCGGAGGACGGCAACCGCGTCATCACCTTCTTCCCGGTAGGAAAGAGCTACACCCCGTGATCACAGTGCAGTTCACCGTTCGGCCCGGCCAGGGCGACGCCAGCGGCTTCGATCTGGGCGACATGACCATCACCGGGGACCTCGGTACCGCCGGATCGGCCGGCCATGTCCCCGACCAGGGGATGATGATCTACCTGTCGGTCGTCCAGTTGCTGGACAGCCTGGGTGACTTTCTGCGGGGGAACGTCCGTGTGTTCGGCTTCACCGCTGCCGACAGCTCCTTCCGCCTTGTGGTGCGACGGACGAAGGACGGCCTGTCGGTCGCTTCCGAGGACGGCGTAGTCGCTCGGACGACGGCTGGGGAACTCGCCTCCGCCGTGCTCCACGCGGCCGAAGACCTGGCTCGCGCTCTCCCCCCGGAAGACCCGGTCGCGTCCGATGTGCAAGCCGCCCTCGCCGCGTTCCGTCCCCTCGTACCAGGCGGCACGGGATGAGGTTCGTCAAGGCGCACTGGCACGACCACGGATTCCTCGTCGACGCGTCCGCCTACCTGGCCGAACTCCCCCGGCTGGGCAACGCTCTCCCACCGGGCGCCCGGTCCTTCGCCACCGACCCCGGCCACTACGACATCGCGGGCGCCGGCCGCTGTGTGAAGGACCTGGAGCTGGCCGGGATCCACCTCGCCACCGACAAGAGCGGCGGGCTCGTCCTGGACTTCGCCCCCAACAGGTTCAAGCACGACTCCGGCCTGCGCATCACCTACGCGCGCGTGACGCACTTCTCCGTCGACTACGAGCACTCCATCGACTGGATGGCGGTCGACACCGTGCTCCTGGACGAGATCCTCCCCGACGAGAACGGCGGCTGCGTGCACGAGATCGCCCTCACCGACGCGGTGATCACCGTCCGGTGCGAGGACTTGCAGGCCGTCTGGGGAGAAGGTTCGCCGGCCGGCACGGGGTGAAAGACGCGCTGCGGAGCCGTCGGTGGTGTTCTCGGTGTCACCGAACCACCCGACGAGGCGACGCCGCCTGCCATCCGTGACGCCGCGCGGGGTCAGGCCGACGGCGCCGGCCCGCACCCGGGCGGCCTCGCGGGACGTCCCCGGGTGCGGCAGGAGCGTCCGGCCGGGGCCGGTGACGGCGTCCACGGTGGCCTGCACCGAGTCCCCGGGGCGGTCGTGGGCGGCGTCCCGGGTGCCAGGGCGACCGCCCCGGCGGCGAGTCCCGCGAGGAGCGTGCGTCTGCGGAGCGTCAGCGTCCCTCCCACGGCGTCCAGTCGCCGAGCCAGACCGCCCTGGTCGCCGACGCGGCCTGCTCGTCGGTCAGCTGCGGCCGG
>NZ_MUMF01000060.1 GCF_002155905.1 Streptomyces tricolor
CTGGTGATCCATCCTGGCGGGCGGGGGATGTGGCCGCGGGCCGGGATGATTCCGTGCGTGGGACGCAGGCCGTAGACGCCGCAATAGTGAGCCGGAAGCCGAAGCGAACCGGCGAGGTCACTGCCGAGGTCGGCGGGGGTCAGGTGGGCGGCGACTGCGGCGGCGGGGCCGCCGGAGGAACCGCCGGCGGTGTGCTTGGGGTCGTGCGGGTTGAGCGTGGGCCCGAACAGGCTGTTGTCCGTGTGCAGGTCCTGGCAGTACACCGGGGTGTTGGTCTTGCCCATAATCACGGCGCCTTGATAGCGAAGCCGAGCAACCGCGTCGGCGTCACGTGCGGGTACGTGATCCGCCAGGTCCTCGGCGCCGCTGGTAGTACGCAGGTCGGCCGTCTCGAAACTGTCCTTGATCGTGAGGGGAAGGCCGTCGAGGGTTCCCCTCTTCTCGTTTCGGGCGCGGCGTTCGTCTGCCGCTTGTGCGGCGGCCTGGGCCGCCTCGTCGTCCCGGGTGATGACGGCGTTGACGTGGCTGGCGTCGATCCGGTCGAGGTGGAGGTCGAGCAGCTCGCGGCTGGAGATCTCGCGACGGTCCAGGGCTTGGAGCTGGACGTGAGCCGGTTGGTGGGTGAGATCGGTCGTCATGCGGAGACTCGCTCAAGGTGGAGGGCTCGTGCGGGCTGGCGGGGCAGGTGGCGCGCGACATCGAGGAGAGCGTCGATGTCGTCCATGGGCCGACTGGTCTGGCGTTCGGAGTCGGCGAATTCGGTGAGCTGGTCGGGCGCCGGGCGGGCGCCTTCGGCCCTGGCGGCGATTCCGGCGAGGATCTGGTCGGCCGTGACGGCGGCCGACAGCTCGTGGCCGTGAAGCCCTCGGGCCCGGTGGTGCGCTTCACTGGCCTCGCGTACGGCGGCATCGAGGTACTGGCGGATCACGAACCGGCCGTCCCGGATTTCGACTGCTCGGCGGTAGAGCCGGATCGAGATGCGGCGGAAGCGGCGCCTCTGGGCCGGGTCGACTCGGTCGATCGGCAGCTGGATCTCGGGCGCTTCGCTGTAGAACGCCAGCCACAGGGGGCGCAGGCCGTAGTAGCTGCGGTACTGCTTGATCCGGTACTGGACGCTCTGGGCCTGGTCGCTGATGGTGGGTACGAGCCAGCCGATGAGCGTGAGCATGGCGCCGACATCGCCGCAGGTCCAGGCGAAGCCCTCCCAGTCTGCGAGGGAGGCGTCGAAGGCGCCGGCGATGACGTTGCCGATGCGGACCGCGCTGTATCCGAGGGTGACGGTGGCGCCGAGGGCGACGATGCGCAGGCCGTAGCGGACGGACCCGCGGGTGCTGCGGCTGGCCAGGCGCCAGCAGGCGCGGGCGAGGAACAGCTCCCCGATGGTGTAGGCCGTGACGTACAGGGTGAGGTACGCGGCGTACCAGTCATCGTGCGCGTAGTACAGCGTGAAGTCGATCGGATGAGGCGCGCTGGGCGTCAGCAGGGCGAACAGCACCAGCAGCCCGGCGATCACTGCGAAGCCGGCCCCGAGCCACCGGCGACTGAGCCGGCGGGCGACCTCGGGCGGGGATCCCCAGTAGGTGAGGACCACCTGCTGGCAGGCCAGGAGGGCGACCACGCAGCCTTGCGCGAGGGGCACGGAGAGGTTGACGGTGCCAAGGACGCGGTCGAGGTAGTTCCACATCGGCGTGATGGAGAACAGGAACGACAGTCCCGACAGCAGGAAGACGGCGGCCAATGCGGTGGAGGCGGGGTCTCGGCGGCGGGTCGGCACGTCCCGCAGGAGGCAGAGGAAGCCGAGCGTGGCGACGACGAGGCTGATCGGATGGAGCAGGTCCTTCACGACCTGGCCTCCCGCCGGCGCAGGAGCGTGTGTGTGACCCGGTCCTGCACTTCGTCCCCGGAGGACTCGTCGCTGCGCAGCCACCGGTCGATGATCCGGCGCTGGAGCAGCGAAGCGAGGAGTTCGGTGTCCCGCTCCTCGTCCTCGTCGTACTTGGTGCGCCCCAGCATCATCTGCACGGTGGCCGGGTCCACGCTGGTGATGAACGTCGGGGCCAGCGCGGACACCGGTCGGCTTTCGTGGTGGCCGAGCAGGAGGTGGCTGAACTCGTGGGCGATGATGTGGTCCTGATGCAGAGGGCTGGTCCGCGGGTCGTAGAACACGTGGACAGCACTCTCTGTGATGGCGCATGCCCCGCACACCGAGGGTGCCTGCTCCCGGGCCTCTAGGACCACCTTCCGTCCCGTGCGGCGAGAGACCTCGTCGCTGAGATCGCGGATATTGATGACGTCCGGGAGCTTCAGCTCGGCCAGGAGGTCAGGCTGGCGGAGCCTACGTGCAGACCACATTGGTTTTCCTTGATCACTTACTGAACTAAGCCCGTTTTACACGCCAGTTGAGGGCGGCAGCCCCTCGGATTTTCGTACGCTCTCGACGATCCCCAAGACGGCATCCTTTCCGTCTGCGGATACGTCGGATAGACGAAGAAGAACGTTCTTGATCTTCGCGTCGCGAAGCAGCGCGAGCAACTCAAGCTCCTGCACGGTCTTTTCGGCGACGGCGTCATCGAACCAATAGGCGGGCTCCACACCGAAAAACCCTGCGAGCGCTTCAAGATGACGCTTCGTCGGGTTATCGCGCTGCCCCGTCCGCAGGAGCCACAGATACTGGGCCGACAGCTTGCCCAGCCCCCGCTTCTCCATCAGTTCGGCCACTTCGGCGTTACTGAAGGGGCCGCGACCGGGCGGGTGCACCGTGTCGAACAGGCGGTTAAGGCGGTCCATGAGCCCCTTGGGGTTCACCTGACCTTCGGTGGAGTCTTTCATGATCCTTTCCCGGGTGGACTTCGCCGTCACTTCGATAACCCTACCCCGCCATAAACACCAGTTGACGGGATGATCCCGCATATGGAAAGTTCTTCCTCGCCAGCACGTTTCCGTGTGGCGTGTACCGCCTGTTTCAGGTCGGCCTGTCCGTTTCTACCGGCAGGAGCATGCCAGGCGACGTGGCACGAACCACATTCGCCCAGCGACATATGTCACGTCTGGCACGCAAGGCTTTGATCTTCGACCGGAAAGCGTGGGGGCGACAGTGGAAACACCTCATTCACATCGCTTTTCCGCTGCGGGAAATACCAGACACCCGCTCCATTTCGGACACAGTGGCACGCTCTTGGCGTACGAGACAACCGCGGCAACGGTGCTCCTCGACGCCAGGGGGCAGGCCGCGCCGAGTGCCACAGATGGCTCCGGCGGTAGATCATGCGGTGACTGTCTGCAACCAGTACAGAGTTTAAGAACCAAGTCTGGATCTTGACAGGGGCCCGTGCGTATGTTCGTCGTCCCCGGGCAGCCGCCCGCGATGACGGACGTGAGGAGCCAGTAAGCACGGACCGGACCGAGAAGGTCCCGTAATACAGCGACGGCGCCCGAGAGCGGTAACTCACGGACGCCGAACGCTAAGTGGCATACCCGCCCCGGCAAGGGCGGTGACTGCCCACCATCACCACGCTGAGTCCTTCCAAGGGGCGCGTCAGCGTGGCAACACTGCAAAGGGGAGTATCGCATGCCTCCTGCCCTGCGCAAAAGGCCCTTCCGCCTGACCTGCGCGGCAGCCACCTCCGCCTCGGCGCTTCAGCGCCCCGAGCCGGAACACACCATCCCGGCCTCGGCGGGCCGTCGGCCCCGACTGCTCATCGGGAGCGGCCGATGAGCAGCGAAGCCCGCGAGTGGGTGTGGGAGCACAGCTCCAGCCGGGGGACCGCGCGTCTGGTCCTGCTGTCGATCGCCGACCGGGTGGCCGACGAGCAGTGCGTCTCCTGGGCCTCGCTGTCGAGCCTGGCCAAGCGCACGCGCGCTTCCGTCTCCACGGTGCGCGAAGCCATCGAGCGCCTGGTCCACGCCGGTGAGCTGGAGCAACTCGACGACCTCACCGGCCCGCAGCGCAGCACCGTCTACCGCCTCCCCCTCGCCGCCAAGGCCGTGGCAGAGACCGCGGAGGACGAGGAAGCCGACCAGGCGCCGGCGGAGGGGCCCGAGGCCACCCCAGCGCTCCGGATCTCGGCCCTGCGGCGGTGCGGAATCCGCCCCCGTGAGGTGCCGGAATCCCCCGCGAGGGTCCGGAAACCGGCAGTACCGGAATCCGGCAGGTCCCGACGGAAACCGGCACCTCGACGTACCGGAAACCGGCACAGCGATGTACCGGAAACCGGCACACAGAACCGTAGTGAACCGGATCTGAACCGTAGGTACAGCAGCAGTGGTGGTGCTGCCGTCATCGCGGCTGCCGAGTGGCAGGTCGACCCTGCCACCCACACCTGGGCCCGCCAGCAGGGACACCTCGACCGCCTCGGCGAGCAGGGCCTGCAGGCAGCCGACGCGAAGTGGCGTGCCCACCGCGCCGACTTCAAGCCGAGGCCGGCGGAAGCCTGGGCTGCCGACTGGCGCTCCTGGATCGCCCGAGAGCACGCCCCCAGCCGCCCGAACCTCTACGCCGTGCCCGGCAAGGCCACTGCCGCGCCGAGCGGCATGACGCGGGCCGAGGCACACACCGCCGCCCTCCTCGCCGCCCTCGACGAGCCGACCGGAACGGAGGGCTGACCGTGGACCGCCGCGAAACCGCCGCCCTGCTGGCCTACATCGGCCGACTCGACCCTCGCACCATCCGCACCGACCAGGGCGAGGCCCGCGACCAGCTCGCCCAGTGGCACGAGCTGCTCGGCGACGTGCCGATGGCCACCCCGCACGGCTGGGACGCCCGCGTCGCCGCCCGCCAGCACATCCGTACCTCGCCGTACCAGATCCTGCCCGCGGACGTCGTCCGGCCCTGGGAGAGCTACCGGCGCGACCGCCTGGCCCGGCACTCCGATCCCACGCCGTCCGTCGACCCGGACGACCAGGCCGCCTGGACCGCCGAGCTGGTCGGCACCCGCCGCGCCGTCGCCGCCGGCACCGCGCAGCCCTCGCAAGCCCGGGCGATCACCAGCGGTCGCGACGGGATCGACCCGAGGCTGGAGGCGCGGCTGCGGGAGATCGGCTCCTGCATACCGCCCGCTGCCCGAGCCGCCCTCGCGCCCTACCGGCCCGCCCGAGCTGCCCGTGAGGCCGCCGTCGCGCAGGGGCTGCCCGACGCCCTGAGCGTTCGCTGCGGGTGGTGCCTGGCCCAGCCTGGCGAGCCGTGTCGCCGCCGCCGGATCGGCCCCGACGACGGGGTACGCGGAACGGCCCCGCGTGCCACCCCACACCCCGGCCGCCTCGACCTCGCCGCCGCCCAGCAGGCCCAGCAGAACGAGCAGGCTCAACAGCCCGCCATGGCCTGACCAGCGCATCCGGGGCGTGCATCTCGTCCGGTGCACCGCCTCCCAACATCACCGTCCCGCCCCGGCTGCGGCGTACGCCCGCGCGCCGCAGCCGGCACCCGACGCCGCCCCGCCGAGCACCGTCCCGGTTCGGCCGACGCGGCAGCACATCGGAGATCGCCTTGCGCCACATCACCACCCACGACGCGCCGGCCACTGGCCTGCGCGGCATCGGAGACACCAGCTGGCACACCCGCGGAGCGTGCCACGGCATGGACGTCGAGGACGCCGACGCCGTCTTCTTCCCCGGGCCCCGGGACCACGAGGACATCGCCGAAGCGAAGGAGCTGTGCGGCTGGTGCCCGGTACGCCGCGACTGCCTCGACTTCGCCCTGGAGAACGCCCTCAAGGAGGGCGTCTGGGGCGGCCTCACCGAAGCCGAGCGGCGCCCCCTGCACGACGGACTACCCCAGCGCCTCGACTACCGGCGCGTAACGGCCTTCTTCCAGGGACGCGACGTGCACCTGACCGAGGCCGAGCGGCAGGTCGTCATCGACCACGCCTACGTACGCGGCTGGCGGCCCGGCCGGCTCGCCGCCGCCCTGCAGATCAGCCACAAGCACGCCCGAGACCTGCTCCGGCAGGCCGCCAACAAGGTCTTCGACCGCGACCGCACCTACGGCGTGCCGCGGCCCAAGAAGAAGCGGAAGAAGACCACCCCGGCAGCAGGCAGCCCCGCGCCCGCTGCACCCGGCACACAGCAGCCGGTAGCCCGTCCGGCAGCGTCGACTCCGGCGCACGCCTCTCTCGGAAAGGTCGCATGACCCACCCCGTCCTCGCCCTCAGCGCCGCTCCGGACCTCCCTCTCCTCCTCGCCGCCGGCGTGCCCGCCGCCCTCGTGCTGGTGGTGGTGCTGGTCGCTTGGACGATCCGGCGCCGGGGTGCGCGCCCGCAGAAACGTCTCGGCGGTCCGGCGGTCAAGGTCGCTGCCCTTGCTGCTCTCGGCTGCACCGCCTACAGCGCCGACACCTCGTGGCGCTTCGCGGCCGACTTCCTCGACATGGCCGGCACCGCCGAGCGGGCCGGCATGTTCGCCGCGGCCGAGCTGGCGCTCTTCGCGACCGCGCTGATGGCACGCCAGAACCTGGCCACTCAGGGTGCTCCTGGTCTGCCGGGCACCCTGGTCTGGGTGATTACCGGTGTGCAGGTGATCCCCGCCTACGCCGAGAGCGGTCCTGTCGGCGGCACGGTTAGGGCCTTCGTCGGGCCGGTCATGGCGGCGATGCTGTGGCACCTCGCGATGGGGATCGAGCTGCGCCTGCGCACCCCGGGCGCCGCCTCCCACGGACTGATCGCCGTCCTGGGCCGGGAGGCACGCGAGCGTCTCCTGTCCCGCCTCGGCATCGCCGCGCGAGACCGCGACGCTGCGCAGATCACACGGGACCGGGCCACCACCCGCGCGGTCGCCCTCGCCGCCCGCCTAGCCGAGCGCACACCCGAGCAGCAGCGGAGCTGGCGCGGCCGGCACCTCACGCGGCGCCTGTCGAAGGCGGTCGGCAGGGCATCGGTCGGCACCGACCCCCTCCAGCGCGCGCAGCTGCTCGACCAGCTCGCCGCCCGCCGGCACGCGCTCGCGCTCGCTACGGTCCCGCTGCCCTCGCCCTGGTCCCCCGTGCAGAGCACCGCAACGGCAGCCACGGTCCCCTCGCAGCCGGCGTCGAAGGCGCCGGTCCCCGTAGCTGGTCCCCACGGTCCCGACGAGTCGGACGGGGGCGCGGGACCGAGCGCCCCGAGGGGACCGGTCCCCGAAATTGCGGACTCGAAGACGTCGGCAGGCGTGGGGACCGAAGGCGAGAACGCGGGGACCGGGGTGGGGACCGAGGCCCAAGAAGGAGGCGCGGTCCCGGGGACCGGTCCCGCCAATCCGGAAGCCTCGGAGGGGGACGCCCGAGGCGTGGGGACCGAGCGCCTGACGCGAGAAGTGCCTGCTCAGGGCCCAGATCCGCGTCGGGGACCGAACGCCGCCGAGTCGGGGACCGAGCCCACCGGGGACCGGGGACCGACCGACACCGACACGGGGACCGAGCCCACCGGGGACCGGGGACCGACCGACACCGACACGGGGACCGAGCCCACCGGGGACCGGGGACACAAGGTCCCCCTCCGGCGGAAGACGACCACGAAGACCAGGACGAAGAGCAAGGGGAAGCGCGGCCGGTCCCGCACCCCGCAGACACAGCGCACGCCACGTGAGTTGGAGCAGTCGGTGGACCAGCTCGTCCAGCAGGTCCGCCCCCATGTCCCCGCCCTGCTCGAACGGGACGGAAACGAGGCCGTCACCCGGGTCCAGCTGCGGGAGATCCTCCGCCGCGAGGGCCTGAAGGGCGGCCGGAACGACCGGCTGAGCCTCGTCCTCCGGGAACTGCGGAGCGACGACACCACGAAGACAAGGAGCACCGCCTGATGAAGACCTGCCATGAGTTCGACACCGTCCGTGCGGAGTACGAGCGGGAGATCGGCTTCATGCTCGCCCACTCCAAGCGGCACGAGGGCAGGCCGGCGGCGAAGTCGAGCGCAAAGCAGGCTGCCTCGACGAAGCAGCGGATGGCCCGGGCGCTCAGCACCCACGTCGGGCGCTGCCCCGAGTGCGGCTGAACCGGTAAAGCCCCAGCTCAACGCCCTATCGGCAAAGGGTGGCCCGGCTCCGTGCCGGGCCACCGCCCCGTTCCAGGAGACACGCAGTGATTTCGCGTCCCCCTCGCACTTCCGAGCCCACCGCCGCCGAGGCCAGCGCCTGGGCGGACGTCCTGGTCCGCCGACAGCTCCTCCACGCCGCCGTCCTCACGCCGACCGGCCAGTGGCTCGTCCAGAACCGGCCCGACGGACCCGTCCGCGTCCTCACGGGACCGGCCGACGTCGTCGCGCTGGCCGCGACCATCCAGCACCACACCCGAACCATGAGGCCCGAAATCCGATGACGAATCCCACCCAGACCGGCACCACCCCGGAACCTGCTCGCAACTCCAACTCGGTCTCGGGGCGAGCAAGATGGAGGTTCGGACACTCCCCCGAGGGGGCAGTGTCCGAACCCGTCCCCGCCCCTGGGGTGGCGGGGCCCGACTGGCACCAGGGGGCGCCAGTCGGGAAGGCTGCGACCGAGGGCGGATCGCAGCCAAAAGCCGCCCACAAGGGGCGGCCGAAGGGGCGAGCTCGTCCGCGCGACAAGAAGCAGCGTCGCGCGCACAGCGTCCGCCTCAACCCGTCCGAACTCGCTCTCATCCAGGCCGGAGCAGACGCCGCCGGTATGAGCGTGGCGGGGTTCCTCGCCTACGCCGGGCTAGCCATGGCCCGCGACCAGTCCCGTACCGCCGTCGCCATCGCCACCGAACGCGACGTGCTCACCGAACTGTTCGCGATGAGGCGGCAGCTCGGCTGGGCCGGCAGCAACCTCAACCAAGCCGCCAAGATCCTCAACTCCGGCGGTGACGTTCCCCAGCTGACCCAGGTGATGGCCGACGTCCACCGAGCGGCCGACGCGGTGAGGATGGCTGCCGACAAGGTAGCCAACCGGCAGGCAGACGAGGCGCCTTGATTCCACAGATCCACAAGCAGGGCAGCCACACCCTGGGCCTGCTGTACTACCTCTACGGCAAGGGAACCCACGAGGAACACGTAGATCCACATCTCGTCGCCTCCTTCGACGGCATGTCGCCCGACCCCGGACGCGATGCGACAGCTACCAAGAAGGATCTCGGGCAACTGCTCGACCAGCCCCTCCATCTCCTTGCCGCGGATCAACGCCCCGACAAGCACGTATGGCACTGCTCAGTGCGCGCTGCGCCCGACGACCCGATCCTGACCGACGACCAGTGGGCGGACATCGCGCGCCGCATCGTCGCCGCCACAGGGATCGACCCGCGCGACGGCGCGGGCTGCCGCTGGGCCGCCGTGCGGCACGCTGACGACCACATCCACATCGTTGCCACCCTCGTGCGCGAAGACGGCCGACGCCCCGACCACCACCGATCCGGTAAACGGGCGCAGGCCGAAGCCCGTCTCATCGAGAAGGAACTCGGGCTCCGGCAGGTCGCCCCCGGCGACGGCACCGCCGCACAGCGGCCCACCAGTGCCGAACGGCACAAGGCCGAACGCCAGGGTCGCGAGCGCACCGCCCGCGAGGAGCTGCGCGAGACGGTACGGCGCGCGGTGTCCGGTGCCAGGAGTGACGAGGAGTTCTTCGACCGGCTCGCCGCCGCCGGCCTCCTGATCCGTAAGCGCGCCGCGCCCTCCGGAGACCTCCTCGGATACAAGGTCGCTCTGCCCGACGACCTCAACAAGGACGGCGAGCCGGTGTTCTACCCCGGCGCGCGCCTGGCCCCCGACCTGTCGCTGCCCCGCATCCGGGAGCGCTGGTCCGGCGACACCTGGGCCGATCCGACTCCACGGCAGAAGGACACGGCCCGGACCGGGCCCGGCACCCCGGCCTCCGCCCGCCGCAGGACGGCATCGGCCGCGGGGCAGGCCGTGCTCATCGTCGAGCACGGCGACGACGCGGTCGCCGCCGCCCACATCGCCGCCGCCGGCGAGGTCCTGGACGCGCTCGCGAAGACCTCCGCCGCACACACCCGCCGCGAACTGCGAGACGCCGCAACAGCGTTCGAGCGGGCCTCCCGCTCCCACGTACGCGCCGTACGCGGGCACGACCGCGCGCTGCGGCAGGCCGCCCGCGACCTCGTCCACGGAGGGCCCGCCCTCGGCCGCGGTGAGGACGGTGCCACCACCGCGATGGCGATCGACATGCTGTTCTTCCTCATCACCGCCGCCGCCCACTGGCACGCGAGAAAGGGCCACGCCCAGCAGGCCGAAGCCGCCGCGCGGGCCGCCGAGCACCTGCGCACCGCCTACCAGGCCGCCGCCGCCCAGCCGCTCGGCGTGCTCTACCAGCGAGGCCGGCGTCTGAGCCGGCCGGTGCTCCAGCGGCAGACCGTGCTGCTGCGCGAGGCGCTGCCCCAACTCGCCGAGCAGATCCTCGCCGAGCCCGGGTGGTACGCCCTGGCCGCGACCATCGCGGACGCCGAAGCCGCCGGCCACGACCCGGCCGCCCTCCTGTCCGACGCCGCAGGGCGCCGTGAACTCGACACCGCGGACTCGGTGAGCGACGTGCTGGTGTGGCGGCTGCGGCGGACGGCCGATCTGCCCGCCGACGCCTCGCCCTTGTCCGAGAACGGCACCACAGGGCGCAAGTCCTCTACGCGCAGAACGGCGACCCGCCCCAACTCGCCCGGCAGGCACCGCAGCGGGGAGGAGACATCGGGCAAGACCCGGTGAGCCTTGCGAGTGCCTGAGTGCAGTCTCAGCGCACCACCGAGAGCAAGGACACCGCCACCGCCGCGCTCGCCGCCCACGGCATGGCCGTACGCCACGACGGCCCCCGGCGGCGTGCGGGCCCACGCTGCGGAGTGGGAGCACGGGTGCGCACACAGGAGGGAAGAGAGTGGCGCAGGTGCCTCGAGTCGAGCGAGCAGGCGCCGCGAAGGTGGACGGCCGGAGAGCACGAGGTGCGTTCGGGCACACCCTGGGAACGTCACCGCGCAGTTCGGAGACACGCTCCGTGGCCAACTCGTCATCCCCTGCCCCGAGCGAGGAGATGCCCTGTGACCTGCGCGAAGGCGACTGTGGACTTTGTGAATTGAAACCGCCGGGGGCGTCGGGCACGATCATGAAGCGAGCAGGACGAGGCAAAGGAGGACGCCAGGGTGTTTCACCGAACACGCCGCCGGACCAAGCAGCCCAGCGAGGCACAACGCCAGTTCGCCGAGTTGCATGCGCGGCTGCAGAACCAGGTCCCGCCCGGGTTCGGGGTGCCGTCGGCCGAGGCGGAGCGCACCGAGCCGACCACCGTGGTGGACGACTTCCTTCCGCCGGAGCTGCGGGTGCCCAGCCACGACCAGCTCGACGGCAAGATGATGCCGTGGAAGCAGCCACTCGTCCTCGACGGTGAGATGGTCGCCTGCTCCGAGTGCGGCGCGTATCGGGACTGGCTCATCCTCTCCACCCGCGACCAGATCTGGTTGCGTTGCCGGGTCGGCCACCAGCAGCAGGAATCCCGCCTCGACACCGCCTGGTTCAACCGGAACTCCGGGCCGGCGGACGCGACGCACGCCACGTTCGAAGACTGCCTGCGCCACCTCGGGCACTGACCTCCACTCCTACGACCCCACCGGGCCCGCGGGCCCGCACTGACCACCCGTCGCCTAGCACCAAGGGGTCAGTTCCGTCATGCGCGTTCGCGTCGCCACCACCGTCTTCGGCATCACCGCCGCCCTCCTCGCCGTGCCCGCCTGCTCCACCGACACCACCGGCACCAAGCCCGGCACCGGCGCCTCCGCCCGTACCGGGAAGCCCGCCGACGCAGCCCAGCAGGCTGCTCCGCTCACGTCGGCCGCGCTGGAGACGCGGCTGCTCAACCAGGGCGACCTCGGCAGCGGCTACCTGCGCAAGCCGGAGCGCCCCACCCAGCACGACGACGTCACCGTCATCGGCTGCCCGGCCCTGAGCGAGCTGGGCGGCGACGCGGCAACCGGCGGCGGCACGCTCACCTTCCCACACAAGGCGAAGACGGCCTTCACCTACGGCGGCAGCTCCTCAGAGATCTCGGAGGAGCTGTACAGCGACAGCGCGGAGAAACTGTCCGACGGCATCGGCTGGATCTTCGACGCCATGACCGGCTGCCCGACCTATCAGGTCGTCGTGGGTGGCACCCCGATCGACATGGCCTCGCAGAAGCTGCCGACACCCCACGGCCTCGGTGACGAGCAGTGGAGCCAGCTCCTGACGTTCTCCACCGGAGGACGGAGCACCGTGGTCAAGCAGACCGCGATCCGCGACGGCAGCCTGCTGCTGATCGTCTCCGGCTCCCCGGCCCTCGTCGACCGCCACCTCGACAAGGCCCTCGCCAAGGCCACGGCAGCCGGCTGACCGAACCCGACGCACTGCTGCCCCCCGACCAAGATGGTCGGGGGGCAGCAGTGCTGTGCGGCTCGCCACGCTGCACGGTCCAGCAGGTTCTTAACGGGACGTGAACCATGCTGCGAGTCCACTCCCCATCGTCGTGACGAAGGCCGTGGCGACGGCCGCCACCAGCCAGAGCGAGATGCGTTGAACGATGACCTGCACTCCACCGCAACGGAGTTCAAGGGCTGGCTGCTGCTTCTCTTCGGTTCGAGGCATACGACTATTCAGCCGCACAGGAATGTGGCACCACTACGCCAAAACGTGGCCACCTTGCCCCGCTTCAACGTGCCACCGATTACAACATGTTGAGCGGCACCGCCACGCCAAAGCGTGGCCACTTTGCCCCGCTTGAGACGGGCAGCCCCGACACCTTGTACTCGTCGCCGGGCCGCCCTCCTCCGACTCGATGGCTCGCCCGAGCCCCGGAGGGAAATGCCAGAAGCCCGGCCCCCATTCGGGAGGACCGGGCTTCTTCCGTCGGGCTGAGGGGCGCCGTCGATCGCTACGCCGGCGCCCGCAGCAGTCGCTCCCGGGTGGCCTCGGGCAGCACCCGGCGCAGGACCGGTGCGGTCGAGCTGAGGGAGGCGCCGAAGGCTGCCACGAGGTCGTGCGGGACGCTGGAACCGAAGCTCGCCGCCCAAAGGCAGGGTGCGCCGAGCGCGGGCTCGGCCCATGCCTGCCATCCGGCCGGTCCCGCCTCATCGGCCTCGGTCGTCAGGGCGCGCGGGTCGGCGTCCTGGATGAGGGGCGGTACCTCGCCGAGGCTGATGTGCGAGGTGAACGTCGGGTCCGTCGCTGCCACGTGGGGCTGGTCGATGTCGCGGAGCCAGCCGTGTGCGGCGACGGTGTCGAGGACCAGCTCGGGGCCAGCGAGCGGCACGGCGGGCTGGTCTCGGGCGTCGAGCGCAACGAGGAAGTCGGCCACGGCCTCGCCGGGGACATCGGGAGTGAAGTAGGCCGACCATTGAGCGAGCGGGGTGTTCGTCTCGGCGCGGGTGGAGATCTGCCAGGCGATCGGCAAATCTCCCAGGTGGAACGGCTCGTCCGCCAGGCTCCACTGGGCCCATCGGAGGGTGTCGGGGCTGATGTGCAGGACGGTACTGCGCAGGACCTGGCGGTCCTCCGGCGCCTCGTCGGGCTCGTGCCGTCCGCGGACGATCGTCAGGCTCGTCCAGCCCAGGCCGGCGAGCGTGTCGGCGACGGTGTCGTAGAGGCGCCCATCGTCACCGGCCAGATGCCGGGGACCGACCCAGAACGCGGGCTGGCCGCCGGGCGGAATGGACGGGTCGAGCGGGAAGTCGGGGTACAGGGGCGCCTCCAAGGGCTCGGTGCGGGTCTAGTCGCCGCCGGCGCGGCGGCGGGGGCGGCGCGGGGGCGACTGGACGGGGCCCTGCCAGGTCAGGGCGACGGCGACCTCGGGCGGCAGATGGCCGAGCTGTGCGTCCTCGTCCCGCCCCTCGGCGAGGTAGACGACGGTCCGGCCGGCCTCGTCCACGGACTGCACGACCTGCGCCAGGCGGTGCGCCATCGGAAAGAACGGGTTCATGGCCTGGCGGACCGGAGCATCCCGGTCGCAGGCGGACAGCAGGTCGATGAGATCACCGACGGTCATCTCCGAGGACGTCACGAACAGCCTCCTGGGGTGAGGGGAAACGGTGAGCGATGAAAGGGGCGGAAGCCCGACAGCCGGCCGGCCGCCCGCCAGAGTGAGGGCTACTCGTGGGCGCTTGGCTGTCGTACGCGACGTGAGGTCTCCAGCACGCGCGCCACAGCGGCGGCGACGATGTCGGCCGGCGTCTCGGTGTCGAACGACATGTGGTAGCCGCGCACCTTGGCCGTGCCGGTGACGGCGATCTTCCATCCCTCGCCGTCGGTGCCGGGGCGGCCGAGCGGGAACCAGCCGAGGTAGAAGCGGCCGTCCTTCGAGCTGACGTGCACGTCCGCGCGGTCGTCCACAATCAAGTGGAAGTCCTCTGCGGAGAACTGGTCCATGACGAGCGTGGGCTGGCCGGGGCCGAGCTGCCACTCGCGCAGCCGCAGGGCTTCGACGGTGGTAGAGAAACCGGGGCCGACGGGCGCTACGGTCACGGGTAATCACCTCTCTGACCTGGGGTTTCTTGCAAGGTCGTCTACGTTGACATGCCCTCGCCCGCGTTGGCCAGTCTTTCCGCGATCTTTCCTGTCTGCCCCCGGCGAACTGCTGTCCGTCGACAGCCAACCCAGTCCGGTCAAAGACTCCGACCTACGCGGACTGGGTTGACTGTCAAAGCCGGTCCTGCCGAACTGGGTGGCTCAGACCCGGCTGATCTGGGACGACTCGGTTGGATGGCAAGGATCGGCGCCGACTGGGTTCAATGGCAACGGACAACTGCTGTCCCTTGCCATTGTGGGATCTCAGGTTCCGTGACCGAATCTCACTACCAATGGCCCCAGTGGCCGATCGGCCGCAGTCCGAGACCGGTTGGTCAGACGGGCGCGGCATGGATCAGACCTCGCCTAATAGGGGCTGTCCCCTAAGTGATGGTGTCCCGTCTCAGTGGTGTTCAGCCGATGCCGTTGAGAGCGAGCGAGTGCTGAGCGACAAACCCGGTCGACGCGGATCAGTGCGGTACCAGATCATGTGTTCATGCCCCTGAGAGAGACCCTTGCCCGAGTCGATGCAGACCTGGCCGCCGGCCGGGTGCCCGTCGCGCGCCAGCGTTTGCGCGGTCTCGTCTCGTCATTCCCGTACGACCTGACGCTCCGCCGGCGTCTGGCCGAGGTGTACCGGCTCTACGGCGACGCCGCCGAAGCCGGACGCTGGATGTACCTCGAAGAGGACCGCAACGCCGACGAGGCCGCCGCCTTCGAGGCGCGGTACGGGTCTCCCGGATGGCGGATGAAAGCCCTCGCCTGGCGCGGCCCCGAGGCGATGGCTGCCACCGCCTTCGCGGAGGGGCAGCTGGTCGCAGTGCGGACCGCCTGCGCCGAGGAGCTGGGGCACCCGGTCGACTGGGACGACCCCGCCTCCTACCGGGACGGCCTGGAGGAGAAGTACGAGGCGCCCGCCGAGCCGTGGACGGTCGGCGGTGTGCTGGCGGGCGTCGGCTGCCTGGTGGGGGCCCTTGCGTTCCTCGCGATCTGGGTGAATGGAGTCGTTGCCCTCTTCGACTGACCAGGTCACCAGGGCCGGTGAGGAGCGCCGCTCAAGGTTCGGTGGGACCGTCCAGAACTGCCATGAGCGGGGTACCTGGCGACGAGTGAAATGATCTCGCGATGTCTGCTGTGATCACGGCGTCGCAGCCGTCCTGGATAGCCCCGTTCACCGGGTTGAGCCCTCGCTGTTTCGGCACGTTGGTGGCGCAGTTGCGGCACGAAGGAGCTGACGCGGTCCGCAGAGGTCGGCCGTGGAGCCTGCCACTGGAGGACCGGGTGCTGCTGGTCACGGCGTACTGGCGCACCAACTTGACGCTGCGACAGCTCGCACCGCTGTTCGGCGTCTCGAAGTCCGCAGCTGACCGCATCATCAGCCACCTTGGTCCCCTGCTCGCGCTCAAGCCTCGCAGGCGGTTTCGCAAGGACACCGTGCTCATCGTGGACGGAACCCTGGTTCCCACCCGGTGGCCGAGCGGTCGAAGAACTACCGCTACTCCACCAACCACCAGGTCGTCATCGACGCCGACACCCGGCGCATCGTCGTGGTCGGCCAGCCGTTGCCCGGCAACCGCAACGACTGCAAGGCGTGGGCACTGTCCGGAGCCAAGGCCGCCGTCGGCCGCACCAGCGTGATCGCCGACGGCGGCTACTGGGGCACCGGCCTGGTCATCCCGCACCGCGGGGAGCGCGGGCAGAGCGAATTGCCGGGGTAGCGGGCGATCGTCTTCGACAGCTGCTTTTCGTCCGCGGCCTCCACCAGCTCGTTGACCAGCTTGGTGGCCAGCACGTAGCGAACGCGGAAGCCCTGCATGGCGGCCTTCGTGCCCAGGGCGATCAGCAGGTGGGACTTGCCGGTGCCGGAGTCGCCGATCAGACAGAGCAGCTCACCCTTCTTCACCCATTCGCAGGTCGCGAGCGTGTTGACGGTGGCCGGGTCAACGCTGGGGTTGGCATCGAAGTCGAACGCCCGCAGGGACTTCTCCCTCGGGAAGGCCGCGGCCCTGATGCGGCGTTCGGAACGGCGCGGTGCCCGGTCGTCGCACTCGTTCGGTACCGCCCGAACAGAACGGGACGGCGAGTCCACCCTTGAAGGCGAATATCAGTACGAGCCTTCACGGCCACGGCGGCTATCGGCGGTACGGGCCAGTCGGGGCGGTGGCGCCGCCTCCAACGCCTCCATCAGCTGGCCCCATATAGGCACCCACGACAAAGCCCCCGGAATCGAACAATCCGATTCCGGGGGCTTTGCGGAGTGAAGCGGGTGAGGTCAGCTCGTGGTGGAGCCGTCGTCGGTGGAGTTGTCCGCGCGTCGGCGACGGGCCGCGAAGAGTGCGCCTCCGCCGGCAGCGATCAGGGCTCCGGCGCCGCCGATCAGCCACGGGGTGGCGTCGGCGCCGGTGTGGGCCAGGGAGCCTGTCGGTGCCTTCTGCGTGGAGTCGCCAGCCGGGGTCACAGCGGCGGTGGACGAAGAGTCGGTATCCGGTGTGCCGGTGCCCGGCGCGGAGGGCGTGGCCCGGCCGGTACCACTGCTCGGCTTGCCCGGGGCGGACGGGGCGTTGGTGGGCTTGTCCGTCGGCTTATCCGAGGGGTCGGGCTTCGGGTCAGTCGCAGTCTTGGCGTTGGTGACGGTCACGGTCACCGGGGCGCCGGGGCCCGCGGTGAACGTCTTCGTCGGCTTGTAGAGGTCGTACCCGGCGGGGGCCTTGATCTCCCTAACCCAGAACTGCGTCTTCCGGCTCGTCACCGGCAGTTCTCCGGAAGCCGTGCCCTTGGCTCCGGTGGTCAGGGTGAGCAGCGTCGAGGTGCCGGTGCCGATGTTCACTGTCGCCCCGGTCAGGAGCTTGCCGGTCTTGTCGTCCTTGGCCTGCAGGAGAACCTTGGCGGCCTTGAACGGGTCGGTGACCGTCAGCCGTGTGGTCGCGCCCGGGGTGACGATGACGTCCTGGTCGGCGACGACCTCGTGGAGGGGACTGCCGGACGCCGTCTCCTTGAGCCGGTAGACGCCCGGCGCCAGGTCGGCGAAGGTCAGCTTCCCCTGTGCGTCGGTCGTCCCGCGTCCGGCTTCTTCGCCGGCGGAGTCGAGCAGCAGGAACGCGGCGCCGGGGAGCGCGTCGCCGGCCGTGTCCTTGGTGGTGATCTCGACACTGCCCGCGTCCGGAGCCGGTGTCTCGGTGGGGGCGGCGGAGGCCGAGGGGGGCGGTTCGGAGGGCTGAGCACTCGCGGCCGGCGCCCAGGTGAGGGTGCCGGTCACCGCGATGGCGACGGCGGCGGATCGGACGAAGCGTGCGTGCACGAGGAGGAGGACTCCTTGGATCAGGTTGCGGGAAAGGTCATCGGGTTCGGCCTGAAACCGGGGCGGGAGGCGGCGGGGCAACAGATGTGGAAAAGTGCGGAACACGCCAAGCTGGCGGTGTAGGCGCGGCTCATCGGGCACGGGTGCCGCTGCGGGCGACCGGCATGGCGGGAGCCGTGTGCGCGGTCCGGCCTGCGGCGCGGCTCGGCTCGGACGCGGTCCAGGCGCCGGGGAACCAGACGGCGGTGTACTGCTCGATGGCGTCGCGCAGCCCGGTGGTGACGGCCCCGTCCCACGGGGGTCGGCCGGGGCGGTGGTACTTGTCGAAGGTGCCGTACTGCTTGGTGTTCGGCCGGGTGTTGGTGGCTTCGTCACGGCGGTGGAAGGTTCCGTGATCCACGAAGCTGAGCGCCACCGCGTCGATCTCGCCGCGTTCCGGGTGGACGATCGCCGCACGCAACCCGCCGTAGGTGTCCGCGTGGATGGTGCGTGTGAAATCGATCCGCAGCCGCAGCGGTACGCCGGGGACGGGAGCGGCGAAGTAGGTGTTGCCCACGACGGTGCTGTCGTGGAAGGGGAGGCACAGCTCCGCGAAGAACTCAGGGGCCTGCAGGGACAAGGGGGTCTCCGGTAGGGGGCGGGCTGGTCCTACCGGCGTGGACCGGGCAGGGCCGGTCGGCTGGTGGTGCTCCAGCGCGGGACGCTGGCCGCGGGGAGCGCGGCCGGGCGGCGGGACGCGACGGACCGCTGCACGTCGAGCGGGGTGGGGGTCGGCGGTCCTGGCGGAAGGATCGGGGTGAGCTCGGCCATGCCCTTGATGTAGCTGAAGGTCTCCTCGCGCCACCGGGGCAGCGGCGCCGGATCGGCGACGCACTCAGTGACGGCGGTGAGCAGGGTGACGGGGGTGTCGGTGCTGGCCGTGGCGTACCAGACGGGCCGGTCGATGGACTTGCCCGCCCACAGCTGCCAGCGGGCGTCCCGCGTTGTCAGTTCGGCTTCCGGATCGAGGTCGCCGGTGGTGAACTCCAGGCCGGCGTGTCCGTCCGGGGCCTGGACCGCGAAGACGCCCCAGCGCGGACGGTCGATCTCCCAGCCCTGTTTCAGGAGCGGGACGACGGCGAGGAAGGGGTCGTGCTCGTCGGTCCCGGAGACCGGCCGGGCGAGGTAGGTGTCCGGACCCTGCTCGTACGCCGTGGCGAGGACGGTGGTGAACGCTTGGACGAACTCGGTGGGGACGCGATCGTTGAAACAGACGCCCCACGCTGGCGGGCCGAACGAGTCCTTGTAGGCGTTGATACGCCACAGCCCGTCGTCCTCGCCCTCGGGCAGGTAACCCAGGCGAACGCGCCGGTCGGGAGCGCTCAGGTACACGTTGGAGTCCTCGTCGTACCGGAGGTCCCAGCCGAGGTCGAGCAGCGGGGCGAGGGCGGGGTCGCCGGTTCCGGTGGTGGAGGCGAGATGGCGCGGGGAGATGTAGACGTCGCCGTCTATCTCGTTGGTGTCGGGCACGAAAGTCCTGGTGGTCGGGGCGGTAGTCGGTGGCGCTGCATGCGTGTCAAACGCAGAGGTCGTTGACCGGGGCGGGCAGCAACTGCGCTTCCAGATCTGCGGGTTGGCCGGTGTAGTGCAGGGTGCGCAGGCCCAGCTCGGCGGCGGCCTGGCAGTTGTCTTCGCGGTCGTCGACGAACAGCACACGTGCTGGGTCGGCGATGCCGGTGGCGGCCAGGGCGTGTTTGTACGTGGCCGGGTCGGGCTTGCACAGGCCCATGCGGGCGGAGTACAGGGCGTCGTCCATCAGCTCGCGCCGCCAGTCGGTGGCGTCCAGGACGTTGCTGAGGTGGGCCGGGGCGTTGGAGAGCAGCACCATCGTCAGCCCCGCGGCCCGGGCGCGGTACAGGATGTCGAGGACGCGCGGGTCGGTGCGGGTCCACATGGCGGTGTCGGCATCGCGCAGGGTGCGCAGCCATCGCGGGCCGGGGTGGTGTCCGAGCACCTTGGCCCAGTAGGCCAGATCGCTGAGTTCCCCTGCGTCGTACGCGTTGCGGGGAGCCCAGAAGGCGTCCTGGAACGAGGGGAGATGTCGGCCGGGCCACTCGGCGAGGTCGGCGAGACGGGTCCACATGGCAGGCGTGGGTTGCAGGCCCGGAACCCCGTTGTAGTCGAGGATCAGGGCGTCCACGCCAGTCGGGGAGGCGGAGGAGCGGGTCAAGGGGTCGTCTTCTCCAGGGCTTTGGGTGCGAACACGGCGACGCTTGCGGCGAGGAGGGCGGGCAGCAGCAGCGCGTGCGGCAGTGCGGTGACGGTGGCGAGAGCGCCGATGAGGGCGGGGCCCGTGAGCAGGCCGACGTAACCGGTGACCGCGACGGTGGCGACCGCGCGGGGTCCGCCAGCGCCGGCGGCGGTTATCAGGCTGGGGATGGTGACGGACAGGCCCAGGCCGAAGGCCGTCCAGCCGAGGAGGGCGAAGGCGATGGTGGAGCCGGCCAGTCCGGTGGCGAGGCCGAGCGCGGCCAAAGCGGCGCCGACGCGCACGACGGCGTCCGCGCCGAAGCGGGCGGTGAGCCGGTCCCCGGCGAGACGGCCTGCGGCCATGGCGGCGCTGTAGAAGCCGTACGCCGCGGCACTGGTCGCGGCCGACGCGCCGAGGTCATGCAGGTGGACAGACGCCCAGTCGGCAGCGGTTCCTTCGCCCAGCAGCGTGGCAGCAGCAAGCGCACCCAGCAGCCACAATCGGCGCCGGGACAACCCCCTCTGCTCGCCCGAGCCCAGTGCAGCACCGTGGTGGACGGACTCGAGCGCAGGGCTGGCGACGGTGCGGGTGAGCCGCGTGGTCGCGCCTGCCGCCGCAGCGGCGCAAGCTGCCACCGCGGCAAACAGAACGGTGTGTGAGGTGTGAGCGGTGGCCGCGGCCAGCGCGGCACCGAGGAGGGCGCCGAGGCTGTAACTCGCGTGCAGTCGGCCCATGATGGGCCGGCCGTGGGCGTTCTGGCAGCGGACCGCCGCGGAATTGGCGGCGACATCAAGGACGCCATGCGCGACGCCGAAGACGAACGCAGCCGCCAGGAGGCTCTCCAAACTGCGGCAGGCCCCGAGGACGGCAAGACAGGCGACGAGGGCAATGGCACCGCAGGTCAGCAGCACGGGCAGACGGGCCGGGCGGGCGAGGCGTCCGCCCGCCTGGAGCCCGGCGACCATGCCGAGGGCGGCGGACAGCAGGACCAGGGCAAGCCCGGCGGTACTCACTTCGGCGGCGTTCTGAACGGCGGGCATACGCGCGCCCCAGACGGCCATCACCACACCCAGTCCGGCGAAGTACCCAGTCAGCAGGCGGCGGCTACACATCAGCTCGGGCGCTGCGGTCTGCCTCACGCGGCGTGCTCCCCGGTGGTCAGGGCCGCCGGCGGGACCGGGGCAACCTGGACGTCGAGGTTGCGGTACACCTCCTGGGCGCGGGCTTCGGCGACGGCGGCGGTCAGTCCGGTGGTGATCAGGAAGCCGATACGGGCGCTGTACAGATCGCCGCCGTCCTGTGGCAGCACGAGCGGGTCGCCGGCCTGTCGCTGGAAGCGCACGCGTTCCACTCCCCCGGTGGGCTTCGTGACACGGCGGGCGGTGAGGGTGCCGGAGTAGGCGGGGTAGATGAAGCGGATCGCCGCGGTCTGGTGGCGGGTGGGCGTCAGGTCGGGGGTACGTCCGCAGGCGATGTCTGCGGCGGCCCGGGCGAGGTCGACGCCGGTGGCCAGGTGGACGAGGTGGCCGATCATGTCGCCGCCCAGGCGTGCGTTGACCTCGATCAGCCGGGGCCGGCCGCCGACCAGGCGTATCTCGACGTGCTGCACGCCGTCGGTGATTCCCAGGGCCTTGATGGCAGCAGCGGCGGTCGGTGCGACCTTTGCGAGGAGCGGATCGGTGGCGTCGACGGTGTGGCCGGTCTCGTCGAAGTAGGGTGCGGGGCCTAGGCGCTTGCGGGTCACGGCGACGGCCGTGGTGGTGCCGCGGTGGGTGACGCATTCGACGGAGACTTCGGGGCCGTCGAGGTACTCCTCGACCAGGACGCCGCTGTCCTCGCGGCTGCGGCTTGCGCCGACAGAGGCGAACTCGAAGGCCGTGGGCAGCTCTTCGGGCCGGTCGATGCGGATCACGCCGATGCTGCCGGCCGCTGCGGCGGGCTTGAGGACGGCGGGGAAGCCGAGGGTCCTCGTCGCCAGTTCGGCCTCCCGCAGGGTCCGCGCCTTCATAGAGGCGGCCGACGGCACTCCGTGACGGGCGAACAGAGTCCGGGCGGTGGCCTTGTTGCGGCAGGCCCGCATCACCTCGACGGAGTTCGCGGCCAGACCGAGCGCGCGAGCGAGGCGGGCGGTGGAGATGAGGCGCCATTCGTCCCAGGTGACAACGCCGGCAAGGTCGTGTCGGTCCGCCAGAGCCCGACCGGCGGAGAGCAGCGCAGTGGTGTCGTTCAGATCGGCTACGGCGTGGTCGATGATGTACGGCTTCTCCCACGACGGCTCGGCGCCGGTCAGCAGGACGATGTCGTATGCGGCGGCCACCTGCTCAAGGCAGTAGCCGCGATCCGCCTCATCGCCCGGAGAGACGACGAGTACGAGGGGGCGAGCGGACAAGAAGGGGTTCTCCGAGTCGGTAGGCGGCAGGACGAGGGAAGAGAGACCGGCGTCTCAGGCGGCTCGGCGGCGGCGCAGCTCGAACACGCCGGCCCAGTGGGGGTGGTCGTCGATCAGGCGGCGGGCGTAGAGGGCGGTGAACTGCTCGGTGATGGTGCGACCGCTCGCGCGGTTCGTCCCGAGGATGGTGGTGGGCATGAGGTTCTCCACAGGCTGGGACGCGACAGCGTCAGATGCGCAGGGCGGGATCGGTGCGCAGGCGGGCGAAGGCGCACAACAGGCCGATGGCCTGCAGGCCGGCGCAGACGGTCATTGCGTGGCCCAGCGCGCCGGGCGGGGTGAGCGCGGTGAGTACGCCGGCGACGGGGAAGGGCAGCAGGAGGATGAGGATGGTCGCCGACAGGGTGCTGCCGAACCGGTCCGGGGGGATCAGGCGGGAGCGCAGGGTGCGCAGGACGACCGTCATGCCGCCTTCGGCCGCCATGAGGACCGCGACCAGGACCAGGTAGGACAGGTAGTCGGGGGCCTGAGCGGCGGCTAGGCAGGCGAGCGAGGCGAGGGCGGCGCAGGCGGCGCCGACCGGCCACAGGCCCAGGCGGTCGAGCGCGAACCGGCAGAGCGTGACGCTGACGAGCGTCGCGCCAGCGGCGGCGGACCAGACCAGGCCGACGGCAGTGGTGGACTGCCCGAAGTGCTTGACAACGATCACCGGGCCGGCCGCTTGGAGAAGCCCGATGGCCAGGTTGGACAGGGTCAGCCCGGTCACGAGCCAGCCGAGCGGGGGAAGAGAGCGGATGGTGCGCCACCCGGTGAGGAGTCCCGCACCGGATTGCCCCTTCGGCGCGCGGGCCGGGGCGACGGGTGAGGGGGGTGTGCGTAGGGCGAGCAGCGCGGCGAGAAGCGAGAGCACGGTGATCACCGCGAGCATCGGCGGCGGACCGGCGATCAGGAGTATCCCTGCGAGGGCTGGGCCGGCCAGGGTCGCGGTCTGGTCGATGCCGAGCAGGACGGCCTGGACGCGATGGGCCCGATTTCCTGCTCGGCGGCTGGCGGCGGCGCCCGCCGTCTCGGCCGCGATGTAACTGAACTCCGTGAGCACGCCGGTCGTGGCGGCAAGCACCATCACCGTTGCGCTCGCCACGGTGCCGGACGGGTGGAGGTGGAGCAGGACCGCGCCTGTGGCGAGGGCCAGCGCGCGTCCCAGAGAGGCGAGGTGGAAGACGACGGCCGCCCCGCGCCGGTCGACGATCGATCCGGCCCATCCGAAGGCCGCCAGCCTCGGGATCCATTCCAGGGCGAACGCGGCGCCCGTCAGCGCGGCGGAGCGCGTGGTGGCGAGGACCAACAGCGGAATGCCGTAGGTGGACATCGCGAACGCGAGAGCGTCCGCCGTGCGCGGCAGGTAGATGCTGCGCATCAGCCCGGCGGCGTGGCGGGCATGCCGGGGTGCAACTGCTGCGCTCACGCGACCGGCTCGGGCTCGGACACCCGGGTGACCTGGGGGTTGCCGGACAGCCACTGGATCAGGAGAGCGCAAGGACGGGCAAGGTCCGCCTCGGCCTCGTCGCTGGGCAGCCGCGCGGCGGACGGCCGCGGGAGGCCGTCGGCGCGCTCGGCCGCGAGCGAGGGCGCCAGGAGGTCGAGGACGTGGCGGATGCGACTGCTGAACTCGCAGACCGGTCCCGGGTAGGCGTGGCGTCGGCCCCAGCGCGCAGCCGCGTCGTACAGGTCGGCCAACTCCGAGCCCGACTCGGTGAGTTCAAGTCCGGCGCCGGGTGCGGTCCGGACGAGACCGTGGGCGCGGGCCGCTTCAGCAGCGCGGCGCAGTTGGTCCGAGGAGAGGTCGGGGAGGGTGGCGGCCAGTCGGCGTGGCGGTATCGCCCCGTTGTCGTCGATCTCGGTGACCAGGCGGATCAAGGAGCGCGACGCCAGCAGCTCGACCGCGTTGCGTACTTCGGCAGGGGTGAAGAGGGTGGTCATCGGCGCGGACCTCCCGCCTGGACGGCCGCCTTCGGGCGGGCGGTCATGGCATGGGAGAAGAGATCGCGGTTGTGCCACGCCGGAGAGGACTCACCCGTCCGGGCCTGCGGGAGGGTTGCGGGGGCTGGCCGGGACTGGCTGCTTATCCACGGCCTCGGCGCGGGCTTCGCCTGCGGGTGCCCCCAGACTGGGTGTTGGCGCGCCTGGTTGAGCGGCTGCCCGGCGGACCACGCGGACAGGGCGCCGAGAACGGGGCCCAGGCCGTCGCCCGCCGCGGACAGCCGGTAGGGCCGGCCGATGCCCTCGGTGTCGACCAGGCCGTCGGCGACGAGCTGCCGCAGCGGCGGGTACACGTTGGTCCAGTCGCTGCTGGGCATCACGATCCGGGCCAGGGCCCGCCCGCTGACCTCCTCGCGGGACTTCAGCACCCACAGGATGGCGGCGGCGTGCCGCCGGGTGAGCAGGGTGAGGCTGTCCTCGATCTGCTCGATCGCGGGCAGCGGGCGGTCCGCCTTCTCCAGATGCTCCTCGGCCCAGGTGACGATCATCGGCAGGACCGGCAGCAGGGCGGCACCACGCTCGGTGTGGCCGTAGGTCACGTGCCGTGCGGTGTGTTCGGTGCGCTCGACAAGACCGGCGTCGCACAGAGACTTGAGCTTGGGGTGGAGCTGGCCGTTCTGCAGCCAGGACACCTTGACCGCCAGCTCGCTGTAACGCTGTGGCGGGCCGGAGAGTGCCAGCAGGATCCTCACGTTCCAGCGGGGAGTGATCATGGCGAGGGCCTCGGTGACCCGGGCGATGTCGGCGTCGGTGTCGGGAGGCAGAGCGGTGATGGCCAAGGGAGGAACTCCTGGGTGAATGAAGGGGGGATCGCCTGCGGGTCAGCGGCTGTGCGCCGTGCTCTGGGCCGGAAGAGGCGGAGCCGGAACGGGCGGCGAGGGAGTCGGCGGGGACGGCGCTGAGGCCGGGACGCGGTCCAGGCTCTGCAGAACGGCCAAGACCGACTTGGCCTGGACGTCGCGGACTGCGACTGCCTCGGCGAGCCGGCGGGAGCCGTCGAGAAGGTGGGAGACCTCGTGGCGGCCGATCTGCCGCTCGGGGTGGATGAGCCGGGCGAGGTGGTCGCGGTGGAAGTCGATGCTGCGCTCGGCATTGGCGAGGTCGTCGTGCATGCCGAGCAGGGCGGAGAGCATGCCGGGCGGCTGGTCCTGGGCGTGGGCCTCGAGGTCGGCGAGCGGTGCGCCGTACAGGTCCTCGATCCGTCCGGCTATCTCGGTGGACGTGAGGTGGGACAAGCGGGGGCTTTCACGGTCGGCGGGCCCGGGCCGCCCCGGCACGCTGGGGTGCCGGGGCGGCGGACGGGGGCAGGGATGCGGTGGCGGCCCTGAGTTGTGCCGTGCGGACGGGACGAGCCCGCTGTTCGGGCGGGGGCATGGTGCGCAGCAGCTCATCGAGGGCGGCGCGGTAGCCGTCGCGAGCGTCGAGCGCCGCCTCCAGCCACTGCGCGTCGAAGCGGAGCTTGTCCGCCGACAGGTCGCCCATGTCGCGGTCCGGATCCATGTCCGCGTGAACTCGGTCGCGGACGCGGGCGACCTGCTCCTCGGTCAGAGCCAGGAAGGAGCGCAGTTCCAGGGCACGGGCGAGGGCGGGCGAGGCATCGTGGCCGACAGCCGCCTCGTACAGCTCGGGAATCGGGTTCCCGAAGACTTTCTGCAGGTCGCCGTCCATGGTGCTGGCCTTGACCGGGCTCATCGGGCGGGCCTTCCCGCCCGCCACGCCGACGCCGGCGCGGGTGTACCCACGGGGCGGTGGGGCGCGCTTGTCTGCACCGCCGGCCCGGTTCGGGGGCGAAGGCGGGCGAGCCGTTCGGCGGCGAGGTCCTTCTTGCCCGGAGCGTCCGGGTCGAGGAGCCACCGTACGACCATGGCCCGGCCGTCGCGTGCGGTGACGGCCGCGTTCACGCGGTGGGCGAGGCCCATCGTCGGGTCGTCGACCTCGCTGGGTTGGGTTTCCAGCGCGGCGAGAAGGTCGTCCTCCGCGCTGTTGAGCACGGACTGGGCCTCGACGAGAAGGCCGTGCCACTTGACGACGTCGGTGGCGTCAGGGTTCGCGGTCGGCGCGGCGGCCACCGCGGCCTTCAGCTGGTCCATGTCCATGGCGAAGCGCGCTTCGATCCGTTCGGTGAGGACGCCCACGACATCCTCAGCGTCATCGGATATGCCGTCGGGCAAAAGGAAAACTCCTGTTCTGGAAAGGCCGATGCCTGGGGGAATGTGAGGGGCGGCCGTACCCGGCGGCTCAGTCGCTTACGGCCACCTGCTGAATCCCTGTCAGTCCAGGCACATACGGGTGTCGCGGTAGACGTACGTGCCGGAGACCCAGCCCTTGACGCCGGTCGACTTGTCTGTGATGTAGAGCCAGTTGCCGCTCTTCTTGTGCACGGTGAACTTGTGGCTCTTGTAGAGCACTCCGACCGCGGTGGACTTCGTGGTCGCCTTGGACCGGATGGTCACAGCCGACGCGTGGACCTTGTACGGCAGCGGCGGGAGGTCCGGGCAGGGCGTACCAATGCTCGTGGCCGTCGAGGCGGCAGCGGCGGGGGCCGCAGTCGCGGGCGTGGTGGACAGCATCGGAAGAGCGAGTGTTCCGAGCATCGCCGCGGATATGGCAATTCGGGTGGAGCGCATGCGGAAGAAACCTCCGTGAAGGCATAGGGATTGCATGGGGATGGCGCCGCGGGAGTTGTCCCGGCGGCTGTATAAGAGTCCGGAGAATCGCCGGTTTGGCTAACCGGCGATCGTCGGCTATGTTTCGCCGCCCGCGTCGGCCTTGGCGCTCAGCGCGAGCGGCCGGGCGGGCGCGGAACAGGGGCCTTCGGCACACCGGCCGGGCGGCTGGCTGCGGCTGCCGGGCGGACCGGTGGGAGAGGACCGGCCTCGCCGGTAAGCCGGTCGTCGCACCACTGCAGGGCCTCGCCCACCGTGTCGAAGCCACCCTCGCGCAAGGTGTGCGTCCACGCGTGGGTGTCGACCTCCTCGACCACGACGCGGAACGGGCTGGGGGCTCGCTCGTCCAGGGCGCGCAGGGCCACGACGGTGACCATGTCGTCCGGGTCGTCGCAGGTGTAGGAGTAGCCCATGGCGTAGTGGTCGCCGTCGCCCGCGAGGCGTCGCTCCAGCGCGCGAGTCGCCTCGTCCGCCGGCGGTGGGCCCAGCTCGGGGCGATGGCATCATGCGGGCAGCCGCGGTGGATGAGCCAGGACTGCGCCATCGCGGGCAGCGGCAGCAGGGCCTGCTCGAAGTCGAACGTCTCCTTCTCCCGGTCCCGCTTCAGGTGGACGGCGACGTAGTGCGGCATGCCTGGGTGCCCGTAAGTGGCGGTGCGGTCGAAGAGGACGTAGTAGCTGTGCGCGCCGTTGGGGGTGTGGTGTTCGGCGAGGGGGACGAGCATGTCCTCTCGGACGGCGACCTGGCGGTAGAAGTCGAGGTACGTCTCCTCGTCGGCATCGAAGTCGTCCAATGCGAAGTCGACTTGGGGGATGGACTTCCGAGCCGGGGCCGGTTCGGTAGGAGCCAACAAGGGCCTTTCGATGGAGTTCAGTGCCGCTGCGCCGGGGTGGACGGCGATGTGCCGGGTCGAGCCGGGACCTTCGGCGCCTGGGTCGTGGGCGTCCGTCGGGCGGCGAACAGCGCGGTACGTCCGGCGTCGGTGAGCGAGACCGGCTGGCCGGCGTGCACGGGGCGGTCGGTATCCCGGACGACCAGGCCGGCGTCCTCCAGCCGCTGCAGCTTGGCGTGAGGGATGCGGGTGCCGGAGGCAGCGGTGACGGACATCCGGCCGGTCAGCAGGTGTTCGTAGAGCTTGGCGCCGCCAGCGATGGCGAGCAGCGCCGCCTGGTCGTCGGTCGCGAGTGGCTTCGCGTCGGGCGCGCAGGCCGCTGCAGCGGCCTCAATGGGCTCCAGGGCGGCGAGCACCTTCCGGGCAGCGGCGTCGCGCGCGTCGGTGGCCCCCTCCAGCTGGTCCACGGTGCGGTCGATGCGCGTGAACAGGGCGTCATCGACGTCGAACTCGCCGCTGGACAGGCGGTTGAGGAGGCGTAGGTAGAAGGTGACGCCGGTCTGGGACTTGGCCAGCTCACGGTGCCGGTCGACCAGGTGGGCGTGTGGCTCGTCGAGGATGCCGCGGTCGCGGTAGACCCACAGGGTGTCGATGTCGTGGCCGGTGACGGCTTCGATGCGGTGGTCGAGCGGGGAGACCGCACGCCGGGCTAGTGTCGGCGCGGGTGCAGGGGGCATAGGCGAGGCTCCGTGCGTTCAGCGGGTGTGATGGTGCGCGGGGTTCTGTGCGGGACGGGGCAGACCCGGCAGTGCGGTGGGCGGTGGACCGGGCCGGGGCGCGGGGCCGCGGGTGGTCAGCTGCGGGGAGCGGGTGCGTGCCGCGTGGGTGCGGGCGCTCAGCGGCCGGCGGGTCATCCCCAGGCGGCGGCCGACCTCGTCGTAGACGTCGTTGCCCGCACGCGGCCGGATGGCGACGACGTGGATCTCCTTCGGGTGTGCGGACTCTGCGGGCGCCGGGCGGACGCCGTAGACGACGCGCCAGTCCTTGCGCGAGTCCACGAACAGCTTGCGGTAGCCCTCCAGGTCACCGTCGAGGCGTAGCCCGAAGCGCTGCGCGTTCACGACTTCCTGGAGGTAGGCGAGGGTGAGGTCGCGGATATCGCTGGGGGCTTGGAGGAGATCGGTCAGCGCGCGGGGGTCGAAGCTCAGTCCGAAGGCGGGCTGTCCCTGTCCCGCGGTCATGACGTCGGCTCGTCCGGCTCGGGTGTCCCGGCGGCTTCCGCCATGGACGCTGTCTCCGTGCGCACGGACGGCGGCGGGCCGGGCAGAAGACGGTGCGCGGGCCGGTCGGGAGAGGTCATGCAGGCCGACAGCGGCCCGCCCGGTGCGCGGATCGCCGCCACCGCGTGGGTGAGGAAGTCCCGGTGCCACACGAACAGGCCGCTCAATCCGGCTTCGGGGTCCTTGTGCTGCTGGTACGCCAGCCAAAGAGAGTGAAGCCAAGCCACGACGTCGTCGTGCTCCTGCCACTGCAGACACCAGGGCGCCGCGGTCGTGACCTCCGCCCCGTACACCGGGAGGAAGAAGTCGTCGACCCAGTCCGACAAGGCATCGAGTTCGTCTTCGCGTTCCTCCCCGTCGAGTTCCAGGATCGGGCGGGGCTCCGGCGGAGCTGCGGCAGGCGGCCCGCCGAGCCCTGGCATGCCGAACGCGGCGAACGGCGATCCGCTCGGTGCTGGGGCGGACGCCAGGTGGTCGATTTGCTGCGCCTGTTGCGCCGACTGCTCCATGAGCCGTCGGACGCTCGCCTCGATTCCTTCCAGCTGCGGATCGGGAATACGAACCGGCTCCAACTCCCCCTCGTCAGGAGGTTTTATGGATTCGGACATGAATAGCTTGGGCCTCCTACGAGACGTGGAATGTGAGGAAGACGGAAGCGGCGACGCGCGGACCGGCCCACGAGCTACAAGTCCGCTTCGTCGGATTGCCGACTAGGTGTATTGCCCTGTGAGGTTGGGGACGCGGCTGGCGGGTGGCTGGCCTTTCAGCGCGGTGTGTCCGCGGTGGTGATTGTAGGTGTGCAGCCACTCGTCGAATGCCTGGCGTCGTTCGGCCTCGGACCGGTAGGGGCGGGCGTAGGCCCACTCGTCCAGCAGGGTGCGGTTGAAGCGTTCGACCTTGCCGTTCGTCTGTGGCCGGTAGGGCCGGGTTCGTTTGTGGGTGATCCCGGCCGCTGCCAGCAGGTCGCGCCAGTTGCGGGAGCGGTAGCAGGAGCCGTTGTCGGTCAGTACCCGTTCCACGGTGATGCCGGCCTGGATGAAGAAGGCGTGGGCGCGGGTCCAGAAGGCGGTGGCGGTCTCCTTCTTCTCGTCTGCGTGGATCTCGCTGTAGGCCAGGCGGGAGTGGTCGTCGACGGCGGTGTGCAGGTAGCTGTAGCCGGCGTTCGTGCGGTTCTTGCGGCCTGCGGCCCGGCCGAGGACTTTGTGGCCGCCGCCGTCGGGGATGTTGCCGAGCTTCTTGATGTCGACATGGACCAGTTCGCCGGGCCGGTCGCGTTCGTAGCGGCGTATGACACGGCCGGTGGCCCGGTCCAGGTGGGCAAGGCGGGCCAGGCCGTAGCGGGCCAGGACGCGGTGCACCGTCGAGGGCACCAGGTGCAGCAGGTGCGCGATGCGGGCCGGTCCCCACCGGCGCAGGATGCGGACCTTGATGATCCGGCGCTCGGTGCGGGTCGGGGTGCGGCGCGGGCTGGTGCGCGGACGGCTGGAGCGGTCGGCCATGCCGGCCTCGCCGAGCCGACGGTAACGGTCGACCCACCGCTGGGCCGTGGTCGGCGAGACCTGGAAGCGTTCTGCGGCCCGTCGCAGGCTCCAGTTGTCGTCTACGACGCAGCGGGCCAGGCGCAGGCGGCCGGTCTCGGTCAGGGGTGCATTACGGTGGGGCACGAGGGCCTTTCTGTTGCTGGTGCAGATGTCGCAATCCACACCAGGCCAGAAGGCCCTCACCCATTTCAAGATCACACGGCAGTGATCGCTGTCACCAACCTCCGTGGGCAGAACAACTAGGGCGCCGGTCGCCTTGGCGGGAGTCGCGCTCGCGGCTCAGGCGGTGAGAATCACGTCGTCTTGCGTGAGGGTCTCGCGGATCGTTTCGGTGAGCCGGTCGGCCGCGATCGACGCGTAGTGCTCGGTCTTCTCCACGCCGATGAAGTCTCGGCCTTCCAGCAGAGCGGCGACGCCCGTGGAGCCGGAGCCGGCGCAGAAGTCGAGCACCGTGCCGCCCACGGGGCTGATCTTGACCAGCTCGCGCATCACCTCGACGGGCTTCTGCGTGATGTGCTGGCGCTTCGCCCCCGAGGGCTGCGAGGCCGAGTACAGGCCGGGCAGATAGACGGGGTTCCGGGAGCCGTCGATCGCTCCCTTCGACGCCCAGACGATGAATTCACAGTTCTGAGTGAACCGGCCCTTCTGGGGCCGTGCCTGTGGCTTGTGCCAGGCCAGCACCCCGCGCCACAGCCACCCGGCCGCCTGAATCGCGTCCGTCGTGATCGGGAGTTGACGCCAGTCGGTGAACAGCAGCGCGGTCCCGCCGGTCTTCGTAAGGCGGTGGGCTTCGGTCATGATCTGCGTCAGCCAGAACCCGTAGCTGCGCTGGTCCATGTTCTCGCCGGTGAAGTCCGGCAGGGTGTGCTGGGCGTCGGCGGAGGTGTACTTCTGCTTCGCGGAGCGCGTGGTGCGCTCCTTCGCGGTCCTACCGCCTGAGTTGTACGGCGGATCGGTGATGACGGAGTCGACGCAGCCGTCCGGAAGGCCGGCGAGAACACTGAGGGCGTCGCCCTGATGCAGGGAAAAAGGCAAAGAGGAACCCCTATTCGGGTGCGGAATCGCGGAGGGAACTAACCGCCTCGCACAGAAATCCTCGCGGGCCGCAATTGGGCATGCAGAAGCCCAGGGCCGCAGACCGAGGAGGGCGAGGGGGAGTCCAAAAACTGTAGAGGCGAAAGCGCCGACGACCAAGAAGTGCGCTGCTGAGGTGCCGGATTCCGGCACCTCACGCCGACTTTTTGGTCAACCGCCGATTCGCGCCTACTGTTTTTGAACCGCCCGGCGCACACCGCCGCTGGCTACTCCCCGACACACCTCACGGAGGTACCCCCTGCCCCGGCACACCTAGCTCACGGCCCGGCCACGCGGAGCGAGCGGCAACTCGCCCACACAGGCCCGTCCTGATCGCCCACCCCGGCCGCCGCGCCCTTCCAATCACGCCTCGCGCACGCGGCACGCCGGACACCGCACCCCGAAGGACACGCTCATGACGTCTCGCTACCCACCCATGCCCGAAACCGCTAGCCCCCGTGCGGTCCGCTCCGATTGAAGTGGCTCGCCGCCGGCATCGGCGTCGTTTTCCTCTCCCCGATCCTGATCGGCGGCACCGGCATGATGCTGGCCTCCTCCGCCGACGCCGTGAAGAGCAGCGGCTCCTTCAGCAGCTGCCTGACCGACATAAACACCGACAAGGTCTCCGAGCAGGTCACCAAGATTCTCGACGGCGCATCCGGCAAGAACGTCCACGTCGAGGGCCTGGACCTGCCCGCCGAACAAGTCCCCAACGCCCAGACGATCGTGGCCGCCGGCCTCTCGCTCGACGTCCCCAAGAAGGGGCAGATCGTCGCGCTCGCCACGGCGATGCAGGAGAGCCGGCTGCGCAACCTCAACTACGGAGACCGGGATTCCCTCGGCCTGTTCCAGCAGCGTCCCTCGCAGGGCTGGGGCAGTGCCCAGCAGATCCGTGACCCGGTCTACGCCTCCGAGCAGTTCTACAAGCACTTGCTCAAGGTGAGCGGCTGGCAGCAGATGACTGTCACCCAGGCCGCCCAGGCCGTGCAGAAGTCCGGCCTGCCGGACGCGTACGCGCAGTGGGAGGACCTGGCCACCGCACTGCAGGAAGCCATCGCCAAGACCTTCCCCGGCGGCAACGACGCGGACGGCAAGGATGCGGACCAGGGCGAGCAGCCGTCGACTGGCACGACCGGCTGCGCGCCGGGCCAGGACGGATCCGGCTTCGGCCGCATCCCCGAGGGAAGCGTCCCGAAGGGCTACGCGATTCCCAAGAACGCCGATCCGAAGGCGCGCAAGGCCATCGAGTGGGCGATGCACCAGCTCGGCACGCTCTACCAGTGGGGCGGATCCTGCACCAACTCGCACGGCCCCGACCCCATGGGCCGCTGCGACTGCTCCAGCCTGATGCAGCAGGCGTACGCGCATGCCGGCGTCACGCTCACCCGCACCACCTACACGCAGGTCAACGAGGGTAAGGCGGTCTCGCCCGCCCAACTTGAGCCCGGTGACCTGATCTTCAGCCGTGGCACGGCCGCCCAGCCCGAGCACGTCGGCATGTACATGGGCGAGGGCCTCGTGATCGAGGCGCCGCGCACATCGAAGCCTGTCCGGATCACCCCGATCAAGGACTGGACGATTCTCGCCGCCCGCCGCGTCTTCTGACGCCGCCCCGTCCCGGCACCGCTCCGGGCGGGCCGCCGCCGCGGCCACTTCCGCGCCCCGAGCGCACCTCCCCCTCCGCTTCCCCACCTTCCCGCGGGCCCTCGCCTGGCCCGCGTATGCAAGGAGCCCCGCCACCCCTATGTCCGTCCCTCTCTCCGACCGCGTCATCCAGCTCGCCTACGACCCAGGAATCTCGCCCAAGGGCGGCGGGTTGCCCGGGCTGAGCGTGCTGAAGAACGTCGTCAACTCGATCAATCTGTTCGGGATCATCGCCGTCGTCGGCGCCCTCGCCGTCTCGCTCGGCGTGTGGGCCTGGGGTCACCACACCGGTGGTCACCAGGCCGAGGCCAACGGCAAGAAAGGCGCGGTCGTGGCCGCGGGCGCCGCCCTCGGTCTGGGTGCCGCGAACGGCATCGTCGCCTTCTTCTCGGCCCTCGGCTCGCAGGTCCGCTAATGCGGAAGCGATTCTCCTCCTTTTCGCTGTCCTCGTACGGCGCAGGCTGGTCGGCCAACCGGCGCATCGCGATCGTCGCCTCCGTCGTCGCCGTCCTGCTCGCCATCGCCGGGATCGTCGCCCTGCTGACCGGCGGCGGGAACGGCCACCCGGCTCCCGACACCGCCGCACCCGCCCCAGCTGACAGCCCGTCCTCCTCAGAGGCCGCCCCGAAGCCTTCCTCCGGATCCGGGTCGGTGCCCAAGCCTCCGCAGATCGCCGAGCCGGTCGCCTACGCCAAGGCGGCGGCCCAGATGCTGTGGTCCTACGACACCCGCGACACCAGCCGCGACCAGCAACTCGCCGGCATGCGCGCCTGGATGACCACCGAGACCAAGTACGCCGACTGGGCCTCGGTCTCCGGCCAGGTGCCCGATCCGGTGCCGTGGTCACGGATGGCCGACCAGGACCAGCACGCCACCGGCACGGTCACCGAGGGCCACTACCCCTCCGCGTTCAAGGCGGCCCTGGCCGACGACCCGTCCGCGATCACCCAGGCATACATCTACGTCGTCACCGTCAACGGCAAGCAGCAGATCGCCTGGAGGAAGGGCGGCGGCGGAGCCGAGGAACGCGCCGTGACCCTCGCCGTGCAGTGCCGCCCGAATCACGACTGCACCTTGGCCGCCATCGCTCCGAGCGTCACGCAGTGACCCGCGCCTGACATAAGAATGGAGGAGTAACTCCCCGTGGGTTTCTGTGATATTCCCCTGGCAGACAAGCTGTGTGCCGTCGGTGACGCGGTGGATTTCGCCTCGGACCCCGGCAAGGCCATCGGCGACTGGATGGCGAAGTCGGCAGGTGAACTGGCAGCCGCCGCTGCCGATCTGGCGGCCGAAGCGGTCAACACCACCACGAAGGTCGACCTGAACGCCGGCTGGTTCCGCGACAACTACGAGATGCTCTTGCCGCTGGGCCTGGTCCTGCTGGTCGCGACGTTCTGCGCGCAGCTGGTGCGGGCCGCGGTCAGACGCGACGGACAAGCCCTCACACAGGCATTCACCGGCACCATGTCGGGCGTTCTGTTCGCCTTCTGCGCCATCGCCCTGACCACGGTTGCCGTCGAGGTGGTCGACGCCGTCTCCGACGGCCTGTTCAAGGCCGCGAAGCTGGACATCGCGTCGGCGGTTCGCCGCATCGTGAAGGTGAACCAGATCGCCGGCCTGTCCGGACTGGGCTGGCTCGTCGCGGTCGTCGCCGGTCTCGGCGCCGCCATCGGCGCCTTCCTCTACTGGTGCGTGATGATGGTCCGCAAGGTCGGCATCCTCGTCATGGTCACCCTGGCGATCTTCGCAAGTGCCGGCGGCGGCTGGGAGGTCGCACGCCGCTGGCGCAAAGGCTGGATCGAAGCCACCGCCACCCTCGTGGTCTCCAAGCTCCTGATGACCGTGATCTTCGTACTCGGTATCGCTGCCATGGGCAAGACCGAGGCCAAGGACGGCATCGCCGCTCTGGCCGACGTCATGTCCGGCATCGTGATCATGATCCTGGTCCTGCTGTGCCCGTACGCCGTCTTCAAGTTCGTGCACTGGGCGGCCGACGGCACCGACGGAGAGTCCATCCACCGGGCCGGTGGCGCTGGAGCCCAGATCGCCAAGGCCCACGCCGAGAAGGCCGCCCGCAAGGCCACCGCAGCTGCGGCCACCGCAGGAACCGGTGGCGCTGCAGCCGGAGCAGGCACCGCACCACAGGGGCCCGACGCCGCTGGCGGGGGCGGTTTCCCCGGCGACGTCGCCGCCAACCCGACCGGTGGAGGCGCAGACGGCAGGGAAGGATCGCAGGGCGACGGCGGAACGGGCGTCTCGCCCGGTGGCGATGCCGTCAAGTCCGGTCTGGAGAAGGCCGTCCAGCCCGGGCCGACGAGCGTGTCGGACGACACCACCGGCCAGGTGGGCGGCAGCCCGGGTCCGGGCGGATCCGGCGCAAGCGCCGCGTCCGGCCAGGGCGGCGGATGGCAGTCCACGGCGCCGACCACGACTCCGCCGCCGCAGGGCGCACCCCCGTCCCCCGGCTCACAGAACGCCACGTCCAGCGGGTCGGCCTCACCGCCGCCGCCACCGACCGGCCTCTGATCCCCTGCCCGACTCCCGGGGGTGGGATGTGCACGCCACCTCCCACCCCTGGGTTCCACCCGCGCCTCCAGGACCCGCCCCTTGACTGATCTCTCCGTCGCCCCGGTCGCGGTGAAGTTCCCGCACCGGTCCCGCCGCGGCATCCTCCTCGGCCTCTCCTTGCCCCAACTCGTCCTCGTGTCGTGCACGTTGGCGCTGCTGCTGATCACGGTGATCTCCACCGGACTGCTCGGCGCCGTCGCCCTGGCCCCGCTGTGGGCTGCGTCGGGGGCGCTCGTCGCCATCCGCCGACACGGCCGCTCCTTGATCGACTGGGCGCCGATCGTCGCCCGCTACGCGCAGCGCCGCCGCACCGGCCAGATGCTCTGGCTCGCCCGGCCCGTCACCCGTCCCCGGCAGGACGGCATCCTTCACCTGCCCGGCACCGCCGCCTCGCTCAAGGTGGTCACCCCCGGCGACTCCGCCAACGGGGCAGCCGCGGTTTACGATCCGCACCGCCAGACCCTGACCGCCGTCGCCCGCGTCACATCCCGAGCCTTCGCCCTGCTGGACGCCGCGACGCAGAACTACAACGTGAACGGCTGGGGGCGTGCGCTGGCGGGCATCGCCCGCACCGGGCACGTCGCCACCGTGCAGGTCCTGGAGCGCACGGTCCCCGACTCCGGCGACACCCTCGTCCGCCACTGGGCCCAGCACGGCCAGCCCCAGACCCCGGTCGCCGGGCAGATCTACTCCGAACTGGTCGCCTCCGCCGGCCCGGCCGCCGCCCCGCACGAGACGTACCTCGCCATCTCTCTCGATCTCAAGGCCGCCAGACGACTGATCTCGCAGGCCGGTGGAGGGCTGCCGGGCGCGTTCACCGTCATGGAGCAGACCACCGCCTCCATCGCCCAGGCCGCCCGCAACGCCGGACTGCTGGTCACCGGGTGGCTGAGCGCCCGGGAGATCGCCGCCGTGATCCGCACCGCCTACGATCCGAAGGCCCTCGCCGCGCTCCAGCAGTGGTCCGACACCGGCCACGCCGAGGCGGACCCGGCAGCCGCCGGGCCCGTCGTCCAGGTCGAGGAGTACGACCGGCTCGCCACCGACACCGCCCGCCACGCCACGTACTGGGTGGAGAACTGGCCGCGGACCGAGATGGGGGCCGGGTTCCTGCACCAGATCATGTTCACCGCCGGCATCCGCCGCAGCCTCTCCCTTATCTACGTGCCGCAAGCGCTCGAGTCCGCGCTGCGGGACGTCCAGCGCAAGAAGGCGGCGATCATCGCCGACGCCAACGAACGCGCCCGCCGCGGCCAAGTCGACAGCGAGGAAGACTCCGTCGAGTACGCCGACGTCAAACAACGCGAGCGCCAGCTCATCGCCGGGCACGCCGACGTCGCCCTGACCGGCCTGGTCACCGTCACCGCCGACACCGATGCCCTCCTCGACGCGGCCTGCGCGCAGATCGAGACCGCCGCCGTCACCGCCGGCGTCGACCTGCGCCGCCTCAACTACCAGCAGCCGACGGCCTTCACCCTCGCCGCCCTGCCCCTCGCCCGCACCGCTCTGTAACGCCCTTCCAGACTCCGGGACATGCGCTGACATCCATCAACGACGACGAACTGAGACGCGAACTGCGCGCCCTGCTCACCTCCTGCCAGGAACTGGCCGCCCGCCACCGCGCCACCCTCGATCAGTACCGCGACAGCGCCGGCAACGTCACCGAGGGGAAGTACGCCGACTACGACGAGGCCAGGATCAATACCGCCCTTGAGGCCAGCGACCGGTTCGACACGGTGCTCGAACGCCTCGCCGACCTCGTAGGCCCGCCGACTCCCCGCGCGTTCACGCTCACCTTCGCCGGACGCGAGCGGCACGAAGGCCAGGCCCCGACGCGCTTCGTCGTCAACGCCGCCAACCTCGACGACGCTGCCCCCGCCTCCCCGGCGGCAAGGACCCCCATTGCCC